>CAZUGH010000079.1:4576-7685 GCA_964619785.1 uncultured Lachnospiraceae bacterium
CCCCAATATTGCTTGTATCATTAATCTTTTGTTACTAGTGAACGTCTTCGCCATAATCTCATATCCTTTCTACAACGATAGTGTTCACTAGTATAGTCAAATGCTTTTGCTGATTTTGTCAAAATCCGTCTGTCAATTCAAAAAACTGTTCGCCATTTTCCCAGCTCATTCGACATCGCAAGCAACCCCGAGGTTGTGGGCGGCGGGGTTGCTTGGTTGGACAGTCGCCACAAAAAAATAACCATCGGCTTCTTCTGTCCAATGGTTATTTCGTCTCTGCTTTAAATATCACTTCATTCTTATAAACCAAGCCAAACTTCTCTCTGGCTACATCTTCGATGTACTTCGGAGTCTGCATATATTCCGCCTGCTTCTGAATTGCTTTCTTGTCTTCAAGCAAGCTCTCCTTCTTGGCCTCAAGCTCTTCCTTCTGGGTTACTAACTTCTGACAGTTGGCGTCTAATGTAATCTTCTTGACACTAAGTGCACCAAGCATCAACATGATGACAACGACAATCATATATAGACCAGAACGCTTGCGTCTTCTACGCTTCTTTGCGTTACTCAAATGCACCCTTCCCCTCTATCATTTATTCTACAGGCGAAGAATTTTCTATCGCTGTAGTTATATTTTCATTATAAAGTGTTTATAACACTTTTTCAAGAGGTTTTTTACCTTTTTTAGAACTTTTTTGGCAAATCTTCCCACGGGCCACAATATCTTGTGTAGTGCTGCTGCCATGCCACTAGAAAAGCGATTTCCAGCCAACGAAAAATAGCCGTACATACCTGCCACAAATGCCACAATCGAAAATACCCGCAGGATTCCATCATTTTCTCGAAATATCATCTGAAAAGTCAGTATCGATGCCGCAATCCAAAAGATAAGGTCCTCAATCAAATTCATCAAAAGTGAATGTGCGATCAGCAGGCGAAGAATGCGCAAGAAATCATATAAAAAGAAAAGCAATACCCCACATAAAAACGATGCTAAAAAGTATTGCATTTGTTGAAGAATCAAATCCATCAGCGAAACAACCGGCTGACAAAGGAACCCGCACTGCGAGCCGGACTCTGCTGGTCTGAATAAACCAAACTGTCAACACGTCCTTCCACATCAATCTCACCTTTCTCTAGCGTGAGTCTCTTCACATGAAAACCTTCGCCTTTCATCTGGAGCATTCCATCTACCGTCTCTAAGAGGACCTCTTTGTTGTCAAAAGAGACCACATCCTTCACACCAGTAATCACCTCGTGCTTACGTCCTGTCATCTGTAGCTTGTGTCCCCCTAGCATTGTGGTCTGTTCTTGCATACCAATCCTCATTTCCGAGCTTATTGTTCACACTACCCCATAATTCACTGAGTAATATAATATATGCCCTTCCGTGGGAAATATTACAGATACTTGTATAATTCCTTCGCTTCATCTTTCTTATATGTCTCTTCTACGCTTAGAATCTCTACCTTCGTATTCTTATTACCAAACTGAATCTCAATCACGTCTCCAGCCTTGACATTGAGTGACGCCTTTGCCACCTTGTCGTTTACCAGAATTCGCCCCGCATCACATGCCTCATTGGCAACAGTACGGCGCTTAATCAATCGAGAAACCTTTAAATATTTATCTAATCTCATATGAATTCACATTCCTTTCAAAATTTAACCGGTTCGCTATCTAGTCATCTATAATAATCGAGTAGGTTGCCTCCTACTCGATTCATGCAATTTGGGCTTATTGCACAGAAAAGGCACCTAACATAAAGTCAGATGCCTAAAATCAATTCATGCTAATGACTAGTTGTTAACAGCCTCTTTAAGAGCTTTACCAGCTTTGAACTTAGGAGCCTTAGATGCTGCAATGCTCATTGGCTTGCCAGTAAGTGGGTTAATTCCCTCTCTAGCTGCTCTATTAGTAACTTCGAATGAACCGAAGCCAACTAACTGAACTTTGTCACCTTTCTTTAACTCGCTTGTTACCACGTCAACAAAAGCCTTTAATGCTTTCTCGGAATCTTTCTTTGAAAGATCTGCCTGTTCAGCCATAGCTGCTACTAATTCAGTCTTATTCATGGATATAATCCTCCTCTATTTCTTTACGTATTATAGTAAACCTACATCCTATTTATACCCTTTTTTCGGGCATTTGTCAAGATTATTTATACATTTTTTTGAATCACTTTAGTTTTCCATCTGTCGACCAAGGAATAAAGACCCACAAATTGCCATTTTTTCCTCGAAATCTGAGAATGATTTATCTTCATTTTTCGACAATAATACAATTGTCCCAATCGCGTCTCCCTGGCTTATTATAGGGCTTACAGCCTCTTCCACTTCATGGCTGTCTTCCGTAATCGGGCAAAATTTTGCTTCATCTCTCTTGGCTACTACCGTTCGACGATCCTCGATACATTGTTGCAATTTAGTGTGAATTTCTCTTCCCAAATATTCTTTTTTTTCGGGTCCTGCTGCCGCCACAACCATATCCCGGTCCGTTGCACACACGGTACAACCAGCAACACTTGCTACCGATTCGACATATTCTTTTGCCACTTCGCCTAACTCCCCAATCGGAGAATACTTGCGTAATACAATTCCACCCTCACGATCTGTATAAATCTCTAGTGGGTCGCCTTCACGTATCCTTAATGTTCGTCGTATCTCCTTTGGCACAACAACACGCCCTAAATCATCTATTCTTCTTACAATTCCTGCTAATGTCAAGCACTTTTTGCAAAAAATTATGAACTTTTTTTGCAACCGTTTCAGTATCAAATACTGAATATCATTTACTGCTCATGTCACTGTGATGTCATATTTGATTTTATTGTTCAAGTGATACTGATGTCAATTATTTTTCCAAATAATATTCATCTTCATCCCTGAGTACAAATAAATCTTATCAATCAAGCTATTCACGAGCACAGGCGATAAGCTCTCTAAATCTCCATAAGAAGCAATTTCCTGTTCCTTATTGTGTGCATTACTCAATGCCTGTTTCAGTTCATGGATTTCCTGCTCCTTTTCATGGATTAAATCCAACAAGGATTTTCTTTCCACATCCAGAAGTGTCTTTCTTTCCAAAAAATCCACCGTTGTTACTCTGTCTC
>CAZUGH010000080.1:0-7660 GCA_964619785.1 uncultured Lachnospiraceae bacterium
AATCAGCTCGACAACACAAGCAGAATTAAAGAAGTCAGAAGAAACATTGCGAGAATTCAGACTGCAATGTCTCAGGCTAAAGCTGCTAACTAGTTCTATTGATTGAGAAAGGAGGATTTTGTTGTGGAAAGAAATCTTAGAAAAACCCGTACAGGAAAAGTTGTAAGTAATAAGATGGATAAGACAATTGTGGTTGCTGTTGTAGATAATGTAAAGCACCCACTTTACGGAAAAATCGTAAAGAGAACTTATAAATTAAAGGCTCACGATGAGCAGAATGAATGCAATATTGGTGACAGAGTTAAAGTAATGGAGACAAGACCATTATCTAAGGATAAGAGATGGAGACTTGTTGAGATTATCGAAAAAGCTAAATAAGATCTGCACCAAGAAAGGAGTATTACTATGATACAGCAGGAATCAAGACTTAAAGTTGCTGATAACACTGGAGCAAAAGAGTTACTTTGCATCCGTGTATTAGGCGGTTCTGTTAGAAGATATGCGGCTATTGGTGATGTTATTGTTGCTACGGTCAAAGATGCAATACCAGGCGGAGTTGTTAAAAAAGGTGATGTAGTTAAGGCTGTCGTAGTTCGTACTGTAAGAGAGACCCGTCGTGCAGATGGCTCTTACATCCGTTTTGACGAGAATGCAGCTGTTCTTATTAAAGATGATAAAAATCCAAGAGGAACTCGTATTTTCGGACCTGTAGCTAGAGAATTAAGAGATAAACAATTTATGAAAATTGTTTCCTTAGCACCAGAAGTATTATAAGGAGGTGTCCCTGAGTGGCAACATCAAAAATTAAAAAAGGCGATACCGTACGTGTAATCGCCGGCGTCGATAAAGGTAAAGAAGGCAAAGTTCTTGAAGTAAAAGGAACTAAGGTTAAGGTTGAAGGCGTGAACAAAGTTAAGAAGCATGTTAAGCCTAGCCAGACCAACGCCAAAGGTGGAATCATCGAAGAGGAAGCAGCTTTTGATATCTCCAACGTAATGTATGTTGTAGATGGAAAAGTTACAAGAATCGGCTTCAAAGCAGAAGATGGTAAAGAAAAAGTTCGTTATGCTAAATCCACAGGCGAAGTTATTGATTAATTGAGAGAGGAGGTACTTTAAAGTGTCAAGATTAAGAGATATGTATGCCAACGAAATCGTTGACAATATGAAGAAAAAATTTGAGTATGCTAATGAAATGCAAGTACCAAAGCTCAATAAAGTAGTAATCAATATGGGCGTTGGAGAAGCAAAAGAGAACTCAAAAGTATTAGATACAGCAATTAGTGATTTAGAGATTATCGCAGGTCAGAAGGCAGTTGTTACGCGGGCTAAAAAGTCTGTTGCTAACTTCAAACTTCGTGAGGGCCAGGCAATTGGTTGTAAAGTTACACTTCGTGGAGAAAAGATGTATGAGTTTGTTGATCGTTTAGTAAACCTTGCACTTCCACGTGTACGTGACTTTAGAGGTGTTAATCCTAATGCATTTGATGGTAGAGGAAATTATGCTCTTGGAATTAAAGAGCAGCTTATCTTCCCTGAGATTGAGTATGATAAAGTTGACAAGGTAAGAGGAATGGATATTATCTTCGTTACAACTGCTCAGACAGATGAAGAGGCACGTGAACTATTGACACAATTCGGTATGCCATTTAAGAAATAAGTTAGGAGGGACTTTCCATGGCTAAGACTTCTATGAAGATTAAACAGCAGCGTCCAGCTAAATTCTCAAGCAGAGAATACAGCCGTTGCAAAATTTGTGGTCGTCCACATGCTTACCTGAGAAAATACGGAATTTGCAGAATCTGTTTCCGTGAACTGGCTTATAAAGGTCAGATCCCAGGCGTTAAAAAAGCAAGCTGGTAATCACATATTAAGTAAGGAGGAAAACTTAAAATGACAATGAGCGATCCAATTGCAGATATGCTTACAAGAATTCGTAATGCTAATATTGCAAAACATGATACAGTAGATGTACCATCATCTAAGATGAAAGTCGCAATCGCCGACATTCTTGTAAAAGAAGGATACATCAAAAAGTACGAAATGGTTGAAGTGAATGGCTTTAAAGTAATCCACATCACAATGAAGTACGGTAAAGACAAAAATGATAAAATCATTTCTGGTCTTAAGAGAATTTCCAAGCCAGGTCTTCGTGTTTATGCAAACACAGATGAGTTACCACAGGTATTAAATGGTCTTGGAATTGCTATTATTTCTACAAACCGAGGCGTAATGACTGACAAAGCTGCTCGCAAAGAAAATGTAGGCGGCGAAGTGTTAGCATTCGTATGGTAAAAGACAAATTTAAAGTACAAATTTGTCGAGAAACTATTAACCCCAATAAAATTAGGAGGTGCACGGCATGTCACGTATTGGAAGAATGCCTATCGCGGTTCCTGCAGGTGTAACTGTAGATATCGCAGAAAATAATCGTGTGACGGTTAAAGGTCCTAAGGGACAGCTCGAGAGAGTATTACCTAGCGAAATGATCATTAAAAAGGAAGGCGAAGAAGTTATCGTTTCCCGTCCTAATGATTTGAAGAAAATGAAATCTTTACACGGCTTAACAAGAACACTGATCAATAACATGGTTATTGGTGTTACAGAAGGTTACCAGAAGGAACTTGAAGTAAATGGTGTTGGATACAGAGCTGCTAAACAGGGAAAAACATTGAATTTATCCCTTGGATATTCTCATCCTGTAATTATGGAAGATCCAGAAGGAATTGAAGTTGTTGTCGATGGTCAGAACAAGATTATTGTTAAGGGTATCGATAAAGAAAAAGTTGGCCAATATGCTGCTGAAATCAGAGAAAAACGTGCTCCAGAACCTTACAAAGGTAAAGGTATTAAGTATGTTGATGAAGTTATCAGACGTAAAGTTGGTAAGACTGGTAAGAAATAGAAAAGGAGGGAATAAGAATGGTTAGTAAAACAAATAGAAGTGAAGTTCGTCATAATAAGCATAGAAGACTACGTAGCCGCTTATCCGGTACTCCTGAAAGACCACGTTTGGCTGTATTCCGCAGCAATAATCATATGTATGCACAGGTTATTGATGATGTGGCAGGTAATACGATTGTATCTGCATCAACACTTCAAGCAGACGTTAAAGACGGCTTAGAAAAGACCAATAATGTTGAAGCTGCTGCAAAATTAGGTGAAGTGATTGCTAAGAAAGCAATGGATAAGGGAATCAAAGAAGTTGTCTATGATAGAGGCGGTTTCATTTACCAGGGTAAAGTTAAAGCATTAGCAGATGCAGCTCGTGAAGCTGGTCTGAAATTCTAAGCAAGGAGGAAAACTCATGAAACGTAATAACATTGATGCAGAACAGAACGAATTTGAAGATAACGTCGTATCAATCAAGCGTGTCACCAAAGTAGTAAAAGGTGGACGTAATTCTAGATTTACTGCTCTTGTTGTAGTAGGAGACAAGAATGGTCGTGTTGGAGCCGGATTAGGAAAAGCTACTGAAATTCCAGAAGCTATCCGTAAAGGCAAAGAGGACGCAATGAAGAAAATGGTTACTGCTCCTATGGATGAGAACAAGAGTATACCACATAACTTCACAGGTAAGTTCGGTAGCTCTGCTGTACTTCTTAAGAAGTCTCCAGAAGGTACTGGAATTATCGCTGGTGGTCCAGTTCGTTCCGTACTTGAGCTTGCAGGATATAAGAATATCCGTACCAAGTCTTTAGGTTCTAACAAAAAACAGAACGTTGTATATGCAACACTGAATGGTCTTGCAGGACTTAAGACACCTGAAGAAGTGGCAAAGGCTCGCGGTCTTTCAGTAGAAGAAATGTTAGGCTAGGAGGTGTAAATAATGGCTGAAAAGTTAAAAATCACTTTAACAAAGTCTACCATTGGTGCCATTCCAAAGCATAGAAAGACAGTAGAAGCTCTTGGTCTTAAGAAATTAAACAAGACAGTAGAGATGCCTGATAATGCTGCTACAAGAGGGATGATCCAACAGGTAAGACATTTAGTTAAGGTAGAAGAAATCTAATATAATTAGTAAGGAGGTGCCGGTGATGAATTTATCAGAATTAATGCCTGCTGAGGGTTCTAAGAAAAGAGACGACTTCAGAAGAGGTCGTGGACACGGTTCAGGTAATGGAAAGACTGCTGGTAAGGGTCACAAGGGACAGAAAGCTCGTTCAGGAGCTCCAAGACCAGGTTTTGAAGGTGGACAGCTACCTTTATATAGAAGATTGCCTAAGAGAGGATTTACTTGTATTAATAGTAAAGACATCGTAGCAATTGGACTTGATCGTCTGAACGCATTTGAAGACGGAACAGACGTAACAGTTGCAGCTTTAATCGAAAGCGGAATCGTAAAGAACCCTAGAGATGGCGTTAAAATTCTTGGAAATGGGGAATTAACCAAAAAGCTCAATGTAAAAGTGAATGCTTACAGTGCAAGTGCTGTAGCAAAGATTGAAGCAGCTGGTGGAAAAGCAGAGGTGATCTAATTTGTTAGAAACTATTAAAAATGCTTTTAAGACAAAAGAGATCCGTACAAAGCTTTTATATGTGTTGTTCGCCCTGATTGTTGTTCGTATTGGTTGTCAGCTCCCTATTCCAGGGATTGACAGCTCTGTGATTGCACAGTTCTTCGATCAGCGGTCTAGTGCGGCTAGCACTGGCTTAGGATTTTTGGATGTAATGACAGGTGGTTCATTTACAAGAATGTCTATTTTTGCTTTGAACATTACACCATACATCACAGCATCCATTATCATTCAGCTTCTTACCATTGCAATTCCTCGTCTCGAGGAGATGCAAAAGGATGGAGAAGATGGACGTAAGAAGATTAATGAGTATACTCGTTATCTTTCTATCGCATTAGCAGTTATCGAAGCAGTAGCAATGATTATTGGATTCGGTAACATGGGATACTTTACTGTTACAGTTACAACTGTTATGGTTGCTAGTATGTCATTAACAGCTGGTGCAGCATTCTTGATGTGGTTAGGTGAGCAGATTACTGTTAAAGGTGTTGGAAATGGTATTTCCATTATCTTGTTAGTAAATATTGTTTCTCGTATTCCACAGGACTTAGTGAATCTGTATAAGCAGTTCATTAGTGGACAGAATGTTACAAATGCAGTGATTGCAGCAGTAATTATTATCGGTGTTATCGTGGCTATGGTAGTATTTATCGTACTACTTCAGGATGGCGAGAGAAGAATTCCTGTTCAATATGCTAAAAAAGTTCAGGGAAGAAAAATGGTTGGCGGTCAGTCAAGCCATATTCCTCTGAAAGTAAATACCGCAGGAGTAATTCCTGTAATTTTCGCAAGTTCTATGATGCAGCTTCCTGTTGTAATTGCTAGCTTTGCTGGTATCCAGCCAAAGTCTGGAGACGGAGCAACATTTTTAGAGAAGATTTTAAAAGTTTGTAACCAGAGTAGTTGGTGTAATCTATCAAGTTTAGGAGAATTCAAGTATTCGATTGGATTATTAATCTATATTGTACTTATTATCTTCTTTGCATATTTTTATACATCAGTTACATTTAACCCATTGGAGATTTCTAACAACATGAAGAAGCAGGGTGGTTTTATCCCAGGTATTCGCCCAGGTAAACCAACCACTGACTATCTGACAGGCGTACTCAATGCGATTATTCTCATTGGTGCTGTTGGAATGATGGTAGTATGTATTCTTCCAATTTTCTTCTCGGGTGCATTTGGTGCAGACGTTTCCTTTAGCGGAACATCATTGATCATCGTTGTAGGTGTTGTTATTGAAACATTGAAACAGATTGAATCTATGATGCTTGTTCGTCACTATAAGGGATTCTTAAGTGAATAATTGACTGTTTAACACAGCCCTTGAACCTGACGACCGCTACGGGGTAGTGGTCGTTCAGGTTGTTTATGGGGAATTCATTTTATAGGAGGTATTTATGAAGATTGTTATGCTAGGCGCACCTGGTGCAGGTAAAGGCACACAGGCTAAGAAAATCGCTGAAAAATATGGAATTCCACATATCTCAACAGGAGATATTTTCCGTGCTAATATCAAAGAAAATACGGAACTAGGAAAAAAAGCAAAGACTTATATGGATCAGGGCTTATTGGTACCTGATGAATTGGTGGTAGATTTAGTGGTAGATCGTCTCTCACAAGACGATGCTAAAAAGGGATATGTTCTAGATGGTTTTCCAAGAACAATTCCACAAGCAAAAGCACTTGATGAAGCATTAGCTAAAATCGGTGAAAAACTGGATTATGCAATTAATGTTGATGTACCGGATGAGAATATTGTCCGTAGAATGTCAGGAAGAAGAGCCTGCGTAGCATGTGGTGGTACGTATCATATTAAATACAACCCAACCAAAGTTGAAGGTGTATGCGATGCCTGCGGCGGTGAATTGGTTCTTCGTGATGATGACCAGCCAGAGACAGTTAAGAAACGTTTGGATGTTTATCATGAACAGACACAGCCATTAATTGATTATTACAAGAAATCCGGTGTATTAAATGATGTAGATGGAACCGTTGATCTTGATGATGTATTTGCAGCTATCGTAACAATTCTTGGCGAATAATACAGAAGAGGCAATAAGAATGGCAGTTACAATAAAATCGGAACGTGAAATCGCTCTCATGAGGGAAGCTGGCAGAATATTGTCAGAGGTTCACGATAAACTTGGGGAAATAATTGCTCCAGGAATTACGACACTAGATATCGATCGTAAAGGTGAAGAATTGATACGTTCCTATGGATGTATTCCTTCTTTCCTGAATTACGAAGGTTATCCGGCCTCAATCTGTGTTTCCGTGGATGATGAAGTTGTTCATGGAATTCCCAATAAGAAGCATCGATTGAGAGAAGGCGACATAGTGAGTTTGGACGCTGGGGTTATCTATGAAGGATATCACTCAGATGCGGCAAGAACCTATGGCGTTGGTAAAATTAGCGAAGAAGCACAGAGACTCATCCGAGTTACAAAAGAAAGCTTTTTCAAAGGAATCGAATTTGCAAAAGCAGGCAATCATCTATATGATATCTCTGCAGCAATTCAGAAACATGCAGAGAGCAATGGATTTACTGTTGTCCGCGAATTAGTAGGACACGGCATTGGAAGTCATTTGCATGAGGAACCTGAGGTTCCAAACTTTAAACGACTCGGTCGGGGATGCAAGCTTCGTCCTGGAATGACATTGGCAATCGAGCCGATGATTAATGCAGGAACCGCAGACGTATGGATTTTAGATGATGACTGGACTGTGATTACGCAGGACGGTGAATATTCAGCCCATTACGAGAATACGGTGCTCATTACCGAAGGAGAACCAGAACTGTTATCTTTGAAGTAATATATTTGGAGGTTATAAAATGTCAAAAGCAGATGTTATAGAAATAGAAGGAACTGTAGTGGAAAAATTACCTAATGCAATGTTTCAGGTAGAACTCGAAAACGGACATAAGGTCCTTGCACATATCAGTGGTAAACTCAGAATGAACTACATTCGTATTCTTCCTGGGGATAAAGTTACATTGGAACTTTCACCATATGATTTAACCAAGGGAAGAATTGTTTGGAGAGATAAATAATAAGCTGATAAGATGACCTCACAGTATTGTGAGGTTATTTTAATAAAAAATGAAAAAATGCTTGCAATCCATCTGGATTTGTGATAAAT
>CAZUGH010000081.1:0-2209 GCA_964619785.1 uncultured Lachnospiraceae bacterium
AAGACTTATGTCAGAAATCCTTTATCCCACAAAATTTGTGATTGAGCCTAAAATATTAGAAATTTCGCATATTACGAAGACCTTTCAAATTACAGATTCGAAGGGCAAGAAGCATAGTCTTACTGCCGTCAATGATGTCTCTTTTGATGTGGAGCAAGGAGAAATCTACGGAATTGTTGGTGAGAGTGGTTGTGGTAAATCGACCTTGGGCCGCTGTATCATGCAACTCATCAAACCGACATCAGGTAGTGTGAAATATAGAGGCCGTGAGATTGTCAATCTAAAAGAGAGAGACATGAAGGAGATTCGTAAAGCAATTCAGATTGTTTTCCAGAATCCATATGCTTCATTTAATCCAAGGAAAAGAATTGGCTCTACACTGATGGAGGTTCTGAAACAGTTCCACCTCTATCACGGTGAAGAAGAGGAACGTATCAAAGAAATACTAGAAAAGGTAAATATTGATACGGATGCTCTTGAAAAATACCCTCATCAGTTCAGTGGTGGTCAGTTGCAACGTTTGGCTGTTGCCAGAGCCCTTTTGGTTGAGCCAGAGATTATCATTGCAGATGAACCAGTATCAGCACTAGATGTATCGGTTCAGGCGCAGGTGGTCAATCTTTTGATGGATTTACGTGATGAAATGGGATTGACGATTTTGTTCATTGCACATGACTTAAGTGTTGTGGAACATATTAGTGACCGAGCAGGTGTTATGTATGTGGGACACTTTGTGGAACAGGGCGACATTGAAGAAATCTATCAACATCCAAAACATCCTTATACGAAAGGCCTTCTGGCTGCTATCCCGGTAGCAGATCCGGAACAGCCACCTGTCAAGGCTGTTATCGAGGGTGAGACACCTAGTCCTCTCAATCTGCCACAGGGTTGTATCTTTGCAAGCCGCTGCTTCATACATCAAGAGGGAGCGTGCGATGCAGTAGATAATCATAGTAACTATGGCGATGACAAACATTTCTGCACCTGTTGTGCAGCAAAGGAGTGAGGCTATGTCTAAGAACATGGAGTTATTTGACCGAGCAAAACAGGTCATGGTAGGTGGTGGCTCTTCTGGTGGCCGCGCTCACCAAATTTTAAAATATCCACTTTACATGGATCATGTAGATGGCTGTCAGCTTGTGACAGTGGATGGTGAAGCTTACATGGATTTCTGCTCTGCCTCAGGAGCAACATTATACGGGTTGAATCATCCGAGAATCAAGAAAGCAGTGTCAGCAGCTCTAGAAAAAGGCTTCTTTACCGGCTATGATTCGGAGGCTTCTATCGAGTTCGCAGAACGATTTCGTACCTTGGTTCCAAGCGTGGAGAAAATGCGCTTTTGCAACTCGGGAACGGAGGCGACGATGGGGGCAATTCGTGTGGCAAGAGGCTTCACGGGCAAGAACCTGATTATTAAGATGGATGGACATTTTCATGGTATGCATGAGATGGTGTGGTATGGCCATGGCAACTTTCCACCGATGGATGAATTCGGTGAAGTTGAAATGTCGATGCCAGATAGCGCAGGATTTCCCGTGGATGCAGATAAGAATGTTCGCGTGATTCGCTTTAATGATATTCATGCACTCGAGCATGCACTTGAGAAATATCGTGGTGATGTGGCAGCAGTTATCATGGAGCCAGTCAGTTACAATTGTGGTTGTTACGAAGGAAAGCCTGAATATCTAAAGGCGGCAAGAGAATTGTGTACCAGGGAAAATGTATTGCTGATCTTCGATGAGGTTATCAGTGGACTTCGTTTTCGCCCTGGCAGTGCACAAGAGTTTTATGGTGTGCGACCAGACCTATCTACGTTTGCCAAAGCAATTGGTGGAGGATTTTCCGTGGCTTTAGTAGGTGGACGGGCAGATGTGATGGATTGCTTTAATCCGCTAGGACCAGTAGTTATGAGCGGAACATTTACCGGAACTTATATTGCCATGTGCGCGGGCGTTGAATGCTTGAAGATGGTATCCGAGCCGGAATTCTATGATGAACTAGAAGCGAGAGAGGCAAAACTCTATGATGGGATGAATGCCCTTTTCAAGAAATATAAAATTCCTGGCCATGTGCGAGGAAAAGGTGCTCAGTTCGGAATCTACTTTGGCTATGATGATCCTGAGATTGATTATGAAATACGAGAATCCATCAAGCATTACGATGTCAAGATGGGTAAAAAATTCATCCAAGGTGCCCTTGATGAGCATAT
>CAZUGH010000081.1:2309-7456 GCA_964619785.1 uncultured Lachnospiraceae bacterium
AGATGCAGGATGCTGTCTTTGAAACACAAAAGAAGATTATCCTGGAGCTAGCAGATAAGGAATCCTGCATTGTTGTTGGACGATGTTCTGACTACATTTTACGTAATTATAAAAACCATATCAGTATCTACATCTATGCACCATATTACGATAGACTTCGTAACTGTATCGACACCCTTGAATTGACACCAGACGAAGCCAAGCGAACATTGGATGAAGTAGACAAAACCCGTGAAGCCTACAATCGACACTTTGCAGGATGTTCTATTCTCGACACGAGTATGAAAGACCTGATGATAGACAGTTC
This sequence comes from uncultured Lachnospiraceae bacterium, assembly GCA_964619785.1. Lineage (GTDB taxonomy): Bacteria > Bacillota > Clostridia > Lachnospirales > Lachnospiraceae > CAZUGH01. Next base: position 2,617 of record CAZUGH010000081.1, read on the forward strand.
AGACCTCGGCGTAGAAGGAACCGCAGAATACCTCGTAGACTTTGTAAAGAGAAAATTTGATATACCATCGTAAGATTGGTTAAGACCAGTATGGAACAGAGCTGTTGCACAATGATGCAGCGGCTCTTTTTTGGTGCAAAAGAATAACAAGGTTTGGTCGCCGGGCGGGGAGGTCTGGCATATCCCAAAGCAGATTCTCGGTTATTGCCATCGCTGTGTGGATACATTATAATAAAAAGTGACTTCGGCAGTGGAGAATGTATCTCTTGCGAGGAAAGGGGAAGAAGAGTGGAAGCAGATGAATTAATTCGTTGGGTGGATGATCAATTAGAAGAGTTGGGAACGGAGCATCAGGCAAGCTTTAGCCAGAAGTTGATTCCTGGGAGCAAGCCGATTCTTGGAGTGAAGATACCAGAGCTTCGCAAGATTGCTAAGGTGATTGCGAAGGAAGACTGGCAGGGGTTTGTCTTGCGATGCCCTGAGAAGTATTTTGAACAGCAGTCCTTGAAAGCATTTGTAATCGGATATGCCAAGGCAGATTTAGATACGATACTTTCGTACGCGGACCGATTTATACCAAGTATTGCTGATTGGTCTGTAAACGATAGCTTTTGCCAGAATTTCAAGATTGCGAGGAAATATCCAGAGAAGGTATGGGATTGGTTGATGGGTTATGCGAAGAAGAATGACGAATATTCGCAGCGAGTGGTGGCTGTATTGGCGATGAGTCATTTTTTTGTGGACGACTATATTGATCGCATTTTAGAACTGATGAATCGATTGGATTTTCCTGGATACTACACAAGGATGGGAGTAGCTTGGTGTGTCGCCACAGCGTTCGCTAAATTTCCAGAGAAGACGATGGCATTCATGAAGGATAATCAGCTTGAGGACTGGACTTATAACAAGTCGATACAGAAGATGATAGAATCCTATCGAGTGACACCAGAGGATAAAATAATCTTAAAGACAATGAAGCGGAGGTAGATATGCCCGTGTGAAATAAAACATTGTAAAAAGTGGATGATATTTTACCCTGTCTGTGATAGAATATTTAGTAGCAGAGAATGATATTCTCAATAAAAAAGCACGGAGGAGAAGTTTATGAACACTCAAAACGAGCCAATTCGTGACGCGAGAACGCTTGGTATTCCTAAGATGTTGATTTTGGGGCTACAGCACATGTTCGCGATGTTTGGCGCAACAATTTTAGTACCTATTTTGGTAAGCAGTTATTATGGTGATGTCTCTCAGGGACGATTGATTCAGGTTACTCTGTTTTGTGCAGGTGTGGGAACTCTATTTTTCCACGTCATGTCAAAACTACAGGTGCCTGCTTTTTTAGGTTCATCGTTTGCGTTCCTGGGTGGCTTTGCTACGGTAGCAAAGTTTGATTCCGGTATCTATAAGGGAATGTCAGGGGACGACAAGTTGGCATATGCTTGTGGCGGTATCGTAATTGCTGGCTTGCTATACCTTGTATTGGCATTGGTGATTCGATTGGTTGGAATTCAGAAGGTTATGAAGTTCCTTCCTCCTGTTGTAACAGGACCAATCATCATTTGCATCGGTTTAAGCCTGGCTGGCGGTGCGGTGACAAATGCATCGACTAACTGGATTTTGGCATTGATTGCTCTATTTGTAATCGTGATATTTAATATCTGGGGCAAGGGAATGTTTAAGATTATTCCAATTTTGATGGGCGTTATCATTTCTTATGCCGTTGCCTGTGTTATGACAGGATTTGGTGTATTGAATCCAGACGGTTCAACAATCATTAACTTATCATCAACATTTGAGGCAAGCTGGATTGGCGTACCAGGATTCCAGTTCTGTAAGTTTGATGTATCCTCAATCCTTGTTATGGCACCGATTGCCATCGCAACGATGATGGAGCATATCGGTGATATCTCAGCGATTTCCGCTACGGTTGGCAAGAATTTTATCGAAGAGCCTGGCCTTCACAGAACCTTGATTGGTGATGGTATCGCAACCTCTATTTCAGCTCTGTTTGGTGGACCAGCGAATACAACTTATGGGGAAAATACAGGCGTGCTAGAACTTAGTCATGTGTACGATCCACGAGTTATCAGAATCGCAGCAGTTTATGCAGTGTTCCTTAGTTTTGTACCAAAAGTGGCTACGCTGATTGGCTCCTTGCCAGCAGCAATTATTGGTGGTGTCAGCTTTATCCTTTACGGAATGATTTCCGCTATTGGTATTCGTAACGTGGTAGAGAATAAAGTGGATTTGACCAAATCAAGAAACCTGATTATTGCAGCAGTTATCCTCGTTTGCGGTTTGGGATTTACGAGTGGACTTACCTTCACAATCGCAGGAACGACGATTACATTGACAGGACTTGCAATCGCAGCAATCGCAGGAATTGTTCTGAATGCGATTTTACCTGGTAATGATTATACCTTTGGAACCAATAAGAAGGGGGACATCAATCGTGGTGTCGGAATCAATCCAGAGATTAATGAAGAAGTAGAAGAAGAGGAGGAGGAAGAAGTTGATGAGTGATGTAGTATATTTAGAGCATCCGTTGATTCAGCACAAGATTTCTCGATTAAGAGATAAATCAACAGGAACGAATGAATTTCGTTCACTGGTAGAAGAGATTGCGATGCTGATGGGTTATGAGGCACTTCGTGATTTGCCTACAGAGGATGTCACAGTTGAGACTCCGATTGAGACATGCAAGACTCCAGTGATTTCGGGTCGTAAGATGGCAGTTGTTCCAATTCTTCGTGCAGGATTAGGTATGGTTAGCGGAATTACAGCTCTCGTGCCAACAGCGAAGATTGGTCATATTGGTTTGTATCGTGATGAAGAGACACATGAACCACATGAGTACTATTGTAAATTGCCAAGTCCAATTGAGGAGAGACTTATCGTTGTAACAGATCCGATGTTGGCAACAGGTGGTTCGGCAGTAGCAGCTGTTGACTTTATCAAGCAGCATGGTGGCAAGAATATCAAATTTTTGTGTATCATTGCAGCACCAGATGGTGTAAAGAAATTGCATGAAGCGCATCCGGATGTACAGATTTATGTGGGACATCTAGATCGTGAATTGAATGAAAATGCATACATTTGTCCAGGTTTGGGCGATGCAGGTGATCGTATTTTCGGAACAAAATAAGGGAATTCTAATAGATAAAGAGGAGGCATCACCTAGGTGGTGCTCCTTCTTGTTTCAAATGGGAAGAGAAAAGGAATAGAGAGATGAGAATAGGATTTGATAATGACAAGTATTTGAAAATGCAATCTCAGCACATCAAGGAACGTGTAAGTCAATTTGATAACAAATTGTACTTGGAGTTTGGCGGCAAACTCTATGATGATTATCATGCTTCACGCGTACTCCCTGGGTTTGAACCGGACAGCAAGCTCAGAATGTTGATGAAGATTAAGGACCAAGTTGAGATGATTATCGTTATCAGTGCATCTGATATCGAGAGTAATAAGGTCAGAGGGGATCTGGGTATCACTTATGACTTGGATGTTCTGCGCTTGAAAAGTATCTATGAAGCACGTGGACTCAAGGTTGGCAGTGTTGTGATTACCCAATATAGTGGGAAGAACGCAGCAGATGCTTTTAAGGAACGGTTAAAGAGTCAAGGAATTGCGGTCTATATGCATTACGTGATTCCGGGATATCCGAATGATACGAATCGAATTCTCAGTGATGAGGGTTATGGCAAGAATGATTATATTCGCACGGAACGGCCGATTGTCGTCGTGACAGCACCAGGACCAGGAAGCGGTAAGATGGCGACTTGTTTATCCCAGCTTTACAATGAGCAGAAGAATGGGGTTCGGGCAGGGTATGCTAAGTTCGAGACATTTCCAATTTGGAATATTCCATTGAAGCATCCCGTCAATTTGGCATATGAAGCAGCAACCGCAGACTTAAATGATGTTAACATGATTGACCCGTTTCATCTTGAAGCATATGGTGAGACAACGGTTAATTATAATCGCGATGTTGAGATTTTCCCTGTTGTTCGCACGATGTTTGAACGAATCTTCGGCGAAAGTCCATATCAGTCACCGACGGATATGGGTGTGAATATGGCTGGCAATTGTATTGTAGATGATGAGATTTGCCGAGAGGCGTCACGTCAGGAGATTATTCGTCGTTATTTTCAGGCAAGAGTGGAAGCAATGCGCGACCCAACGAAGAAGAGTCAGGTTGCTAAGATTGAATTGCTGATGTCACAGGCACAGACTTCGGTTGAGAATCGTAAGACCATTGCTGTGGCGAAGGCACTTGAGGAGAAAACGAAAGAAGCTGCAACAGCTATGGAATTAGAGGATGGCACTATCGTGGTTGGTAAAACGAAGAAATTACTAGGAGCCTCGGCTGCTGTTCTGTTGAATGCACTGAAGCATCTAGCTGATATACCAGATGAAGAGCATGTCATCGACCCGAAAGCGATTGAACCAATTCAGACATTGAAGACAGAGTATTTAGGAAGTCGCAATCCACGTCTTCATACGGATGAGGTGTTGATTGCATTGTCGACAAGTGCGATGACAAGTGCCAATGCAAAACTAGCTTTGAGCCAATTGCCAAAATTAAAGGGAGCCCAGCTGCACTCGTCGGTGCTACTGTCTCCCGTTGATTTAGAATGCTTCCGCAAGCTAGGTGTTATGGTTACTTGTATGTAGGGGTGTCATCTGTTAATTTGACACGCATTTTATAGTAAAATTCGCGCTTTTTCGTAGAGAGCTTAGGATATTCGGATAATACTTCGCAGAAGTAGTCGCCTTCAATCTGGCGTCCCATTTGCTTCGCTTCATAGAGAAGCTGGTGAGCGAAGCCTTCCTC
>CAZUGH010000082.1:0-7367 GCA_964619785.1 uncultured Lachnospiraceae bacterium
ATTTGAACCAGCGACACCACGGGTATGAACCGTGTGCTCTAGCCAACTGAGCTATTCCGCCATGTTATAAAATTTGTTGCGTAAGCAACAAAATGGGACCTACAGGGCTCGAACCTGTGACCCTCTGCTTGTAAGGCAGATGCTCTCCCAGCTGAGCTAAGATCCCATGCGCTATCAACAGCGTCTTTGTTATTATATTCACTAAGTCTTATTTTGTCAAGAGGTTTTTTGTATTTTTTAATGGATTCCTATGTTGACTAAGGAATCACTTTCATGTACAATGAAAAACGGCTGTAAAATTATAACTTATAGGAGAATATCAAATGTTAACACATTATCTGATTGTATTTTTAATATCTATGGTCCCTATTATTGAACTTCGTGGAGCGATTCCATTTGCTGTAGGTTTTGGACTACCATTGATTCCATCCTACATCATCTGCGTCATTGGTAATATGATTCCCGTTCCATTTATCTACCTATTCGCACGCAAGACACTTGTATGGGGCGCCGACAAACCTGTCATTGGCAAGTTCTTCACCTTCTGTTTAGAAAAAGGTGAGAAAGGCGGCAAGAAGCTTCAGGAGAAAGCAGGTCGTGGCCTATTCTTCGCATTGCTTCTCTTCGTAGGCATTCCATTACCCGGCACAGGTGCATGGACAGGAACTCTTGCTGCAAGTCTTCTCGACATGAAATTCAAGGAAAGCGCATTGGCTGCTATGGGCGGCGTATTATTAGCCGGACTTATCATGGGTGCTGCTAGCACTGGTGTATTCAGCGCAATCACTTCCATTTTCTAATTATAATTCATGAATATCGAATGTAACGGACCCATCTTTTTTAATCTCCATGATGATAAAGGTGGGTCTTCGGCTACCCTGGCGTGGTAACGATATGCTCCCTGGATTCACCAGCGTAATCCGACCCTGCTGGCGAACACAAGGTACATGAGTGTGTCCAAACATCACGATATCCGCTTCATTTTCCTCGCCCAAATAAACTAATCGATCCAAACTCCCAAAATTCACCATTTGACGATGTCCGTGGGTCATCAGTATTTTGTGTCCTTCTCTTGGAATCACACGCATCGGTTTCAATTCTGGGCGAAAATCATTATTGCCCGATATTGCAATCACATTGCTCTTAGTCACACGTTCAATCTCTTCCGGTGCGCATTGTAAATCGCCCAGATGAAAGATGGCTTCTACCTCGCCTGCCATCTCCATCACTTTTGGTAGATTCCCATTGTATCCGTGAGAATCACTAATCACTAAGTATCTCATGTAATCTCTCCACCATCTTTCTAATTGCTATTCCTCTATGGCTGATTTCATTTTTCTTTTCTGGTAATAATTCACCGGTTGTACAACCACTCTCTGGATGGAAGAAAATAGGATCATATCCGAAACCATTTTCACCCTTTGCTTCTGGCGCAAGCAGTCCTTCGATGACGCCTTCTGTTGTAATCACTTTACCATCCGGAAAGGCACAGGCAATAACGCACACAAACCTGGCACTTCTCTCTTCCCCTTTAGCGCCCTCACAACGGCGTAAAAGATCTGCATTCTTGATATCATATGAGGTATCCTCGCCCAGATAACGTGCGGAATAGATACCCGGTTCACCATTTAGATAGTCCACTTCAAATCCTGAATCATCAGCTAGAACCATCTGACCTGTTCGCTCCATCACCGTCTTCGCCTTGATGATTGCATTTTCCTCAAAGCTTTTTCCATTTTCCTCAATATCGATATCCAAATCAATGTCCTTCAACGACAATACTTCATATTCAGCTCCGAGTATCTGTCTGAATTCATTGACTTTTCCCTGATTGCCTGTAGCAAATACCAATCTTTTCAATTATTGTTCCCTCTTTCTAAATGGTGGTTTTGGTCCCATGTATTGATAATAGTACGTCTTAAGCATTCCGTTATAAATTTTGCGATTCTTCGTTGCTTTCCTTCCAATCGCCTTCTCCGCATCTTCATATCCACTCAGAAAATAATAAGACCATGTGTCTGCATTATTCATAACCTGTCCAATGGTGTGATACAAATCGTGCATCTCTTCCTTGGAAGAAAGTCGCTCTCCATATGGCGGATTGCTAATCACAAATCCATATTTTTTATGTGCGCTAAAATCTTTCACATCTCTTTCTTGAAAATGAATATACTCTTCAACACCCGCTAGTTCGGCATTTTTACGTGCCATTCTCACTGCCTCTGGGTCAATATCATAGCCTTGAATATTAATCTCCTCTGGCGGTCTCACATTATCATTGGCTTCTGCCACCGCGTCATACCATACCTTCTTAGGAATCAGGTTGGTCCACTCTTCCGCTAAGAACTCGCGATTCATTCCAGGTGCGATATTCGCTGCAATCATCGCTGCCTCAATGGGTATCGTTCCACTTCCACAAAATGGGTCCACAAGAATGCGATCTTTATTCCAAGGAGTCAGCATAATCAACGCTGCTGCCAAAGTCTCTGTCACGGGTGCTGGCGCTGTAAACTGACGATAGCCACGCTTATGAAGAGAGGTTCCGGTCGTATCCAACCCCACCGTCACTTGGTCCTTCAAAATACTGATACGCAGTGGATAAGATGCACCCGTCTCTGGAAACCAATCCACTTTATAGACCGACTTCAGTCGCTCAACCATCGCCTTTTTCACAATCTTTTGTATATCCGATGGGGAAAATAGTTTGCTGCTGACTGAATTTGCCTTTGCTACCCAGAATTTCGCATCCTTAGGCAGATACTCTTCCCATGCAATTGCCTTAATTCCCTCAAATAGTTCATCAAATGTGTGCGCTGGGAATGTCTTTATCTTAATCATAATACGTTCTGTCGTACGCAGGAACATGTTAGCTCTCGGGATTCCACTCACATCTGTGACAAAGGTGACCTTACCATTATCCACCTGTGTTATCTCATAGCCCAAATCTTTAATCTCACGTTTCAATACTGCTTCCATGCCAAAATGACAAGGTGCAATCAATTCAAATCTATCCATCTGTTCCTCCATTTTCCGTTATCATTCGCTCTTATTCTATCAGTTTTAGGTCACTTCGTCAATTGACCTTCATAGCCTCCGCCCAAGGTTGCTACACGATAACCCAAATCCCCCAACTGTCTTGCCCCTCTTAAGCTCTGATTTCCTCTCCGACAATATAGGATAATCATCGAATACTCTTTTAGTTCTTCCACCCGTTCCTCTAGCATGTCATAGGGTATATGGATTGCACCACGAATATGGCCAGCCTCATATTCCTCTTTTTTTCTCAAATCCACAAAGACAACGCCCTTTCTCTCCTGGTATCTCGGTATATCGTCCGCATTGATAAACAGCAGCGCCATGTCTCTTCCCCTGAACATTCTTTATCTTATTATATGCCTTGCAAAAGAAACGGACATTCAGTCGCCACATAAGCAATTTTCTACGAAAAAAGGACCAGGCATATGCCTGGCCCTCACAAATCCAATTAGTATTTGCTTGATGAGTTGGATGAACGATTATTGCTTCTGTTCGAGCTATTGTTCGAGTTGTTGTTCGAACTGTTGTTGGAATTGTTTCTCGAGCTGTTTCTGCTGGAACTGTTTCGACTGTACTCATTCTCCATATCATCGTATTCGTCCATAAAATTTCTAGCCATGATCATACCTCCGTTTTAATGATTATCGTTACAAACAGTAGTATGTGTCATTGCAGAAAAAATATACTCAATTTCTTATTGTCAAGCTTTTCCAACAGAACCAAAAATCTCCATTTTTTCTTTAACAGTTGCTTTAATAGCATCTGTACCAGGAGCAAGAAGCTTACGTGGGTCAAATCCCTTGCCTTCTAAATCCTTACCTGCTTCAATATACTTACGTGTAGCTTCCTGGAAAGATAACTGACACTCAGTATTAACGTTAATCTTAGATACACCAAGAGTGATTGCTTTCTTAATCATATCGGTTGGAATTCCTGTACCACCATGAAGAACTAATGGCATCTCGCCTGTCAACTGCTGTACAGCATCTAGAGTCTCAAAACTAAGTCCTGCCCAGTTAGCTGGATATTTACCATGAATGTTACCGATACCAGCTGCAAGCATGTCTACACCAAGATCAGCAATCTGCTTACACTCCTGTGGATCTGCGCACTCACCAGCACCAACTACACCATCTTCTTCTCCACCAATGGAACCAACTTCTGCTTCGATTGACATTCCTTTTTCTCTACAGATAGCTACCAATTCTTTTGTCTTCTCTACATTCTCTTCGATTGGATAATGTGAACCATCAAACATAATTGAGGAAAATCCAGCAGCGATACAAGCCTTCGCGCCTTCATAACTACCATGATCTAAGTGAAGTGCTACAGGAACTGTAATCTTCAGTTCTTCTAACATTCCGTTAACCATTCCTACAACTGTCTTGTATCCACACATGTATTTACCAGCGCCTTCGGAAACTCCGAGAATAACTGGTGAATTCAATTCCTGAGCAGTAAGTAAAATAGCCTTTGTCCACTCTAAGTTGTTGATATTGAACTGACCTACTGCATAATGACCTGCTTTTGCTTTCGTAAGCATCTCTTTTGCTGAAACTAGCATTTGAAAACCCTCCATATTTATCATTTATTTTGTACTATTCTAATCATAAATCAATTTGGCTGTTTTTTCAAGTCTAATATTATAGAACATTTGTTCTTGTTTTTATTGACAACGCTTATTTTTCTTGTTATACTTAAATCAGAACGTATGTTTGTTTGTGAGGTGATTAGATGAATGCTCCGATGAAAATTTTTGACAAACTTGAGATACTTGCCGATGCAGCCAAGTATGACGTAGCCTGCACCTCTAGCGGGGTGGAACGGAAGGGCCGGTCTGGTAGCATGGGGAATTCTGTTGCAGGCGGAATCTGTCACAGCTTTGGTGCTGATGGTAGATGTATCTCTCTTCTCAAGGTGTTGTATACCAATGAGTGTGTTTATGATTGCAAGTATTGTGTGAATCGATGTTCCAATGATGTACCTAGAGCTTCTTTTACACCAGAAGAGTTAGCTGAGTTAACCATATCTTTTTATCGTAGGAACTATATTGAAGGGCTTTTCCTTAGTTCCGGCATTCAGAAGAATCCCGATTATACGATGGAGCAGATTTATCGTGCCATCTGGCTTCTTCGGAATCAGTACGCCTTTAACGGTTACATCCACGTGAAGTCTATTCCAGGTGCAGACCCAGCTCTTATTGAGCAAGTCGGCTGGCTTGCAGATCGTATGAGTACGAATCTGGAGTTGCCTACCGCTCAAGGTCTGAAGCTTCTTGCACCACAGAAGTCTCGGAAGAAGATATTAACTCCGATGAAGCAGATTCAGTTAGGGCGTCGTCAGGATATGGAGTATCATGGTATTCCTCAACACATGCAGATGATTGCTCCTAAGATGGAAGCTCGTATACCCCAGAAGGACACACATCTACTCACCTCTCCTCAGACTACCTTAAGCGATATATCGATGACCAATGAGATTTCATCTACATCTTCTTTTGCCTTATCTTCTCACTCATCCAGAGACCGATTTGTCCCTGCTGGTCAGAGTACACAGATGATCGTAGGTGCAACCGAAGAGAGCGATCATGAGATTGTTCATGTGGCAGAAGCCCTATACCAGAACTTCGATATGAAGCGTGTCTTCTATTCTGCCTTTGTCAACACAACAGGAGATCCACTTCTTCCTTCTACAGAGCAAGGACCCGAACTACTTCGTGAACATCGTTTATATCAAGCAGATTTCCTACTACGTTTCTATCAGTTTCATGCCGACGAGATTATCACTGCGGATAGTCCGAATCTAAATGTTCATGTAGACCCTAAATGCAATTGGGCGTTGAACCACCTAGAACATTTTCCTATTGAGATTCAGATCGCCAGTTATCATGATCTTCTTCGTATCCCTGGTATCGGTGTAAAGTCTGCCAGGAAGATTGTTGCTGCTAGACGCACTGCGAAATTACAGTTTTCTGACTTGAAACGCATGGGCATTGTGCTAAAGCGAGCCATTTACTTTATTACCTGTAATGGCAAGAGTCAGATTCCTCTTCGCATGAATCAAGCCTTTATCCTGAGTAATCTTTTAGGATTAAGAGAACGTCTGCCCGCACATATTTCGGGAGAGAATCTCTACGAACAGCTTTCCATGCTTGACTTTGCAGGCACACCAGCTTCCTGGAGTCTAACTAATCAAGGAGGTATCCATTCATGAATAAACACGTATATCTTTGTCCTGATTCTGTCGAGGGAATTTTCACTGGTGTATACGACGCATGGGCTAGTCAGTATGGACATACGAATAACCAACTTCAGATTCAAAGCTATGACTACAACGCAGAATTATTCTGCGACTATATACCGGTTGACGAAGACTATGACAAAGCCAGTAAAGTTGCACGAACAATCCAGCGTCAGATTTCTCCACTATGCTATCAGTATATAGTAAATGCAGCCCTCTCCTATGATTCACGCAAGGCGGATGCCATTTACCGCGTCATCATATTAGGACTGCATATGGGTTCTTCTGTTATGAATCATTTTGCCGACCTTAACGTTTCAACCATTGATAAGCTCAGCCGTAACGTGTCGAATGAATTGTTACATCTCCAAGGATTTCTTCGTTTTCAAGAATTAGATAATGGTATCTTGTATGCGACGATTCATCCTAAGAATCACATCATTCTCTATCTTGGTGAACATTTTGCTGACCGCTTTCCTGATGAATCATTTCTAATTGCCGACACACAAAGGGGTTGTGTAATCGCATATGCAAATCAGCAGATAAAGTATTTTGATTCTGTCGATATGGATTTCTCTCACATTGATGAACATATATCTAGATGTGAGGAGATGTTTCAATCCCTGTGGAAGCGCTATGTTGAGAAGATTGCTATCGAGCCACGTAAGAATCTCAAACTACAACAGCAGATGCTACCGCTTCGCTTTCGCGATACAATGCCTGAATTTCAGTAAGTTCTAGTTCTTACTTAGAAACTCTAACAATTGCTCTTCTGGAATAGGCCGTGAGAAGTAGTAGCCCTGTAGATACTCTACGCCCATCTTCTCAAGTGTCTCAGCCTGTTCCTTTGTCTCAACACCTTCTGCGACAATTCCCATATCAAGATTCTTAAACATACTAACTGTAGAACTGAGTATTACTTTTTCTTTCTTACTATCTTCTGCAAAGTATCCCCATACTAAGCTTTTATCAATCTTTGCTAAATCAAAAGTCAAATCGGCAATCTGTACCAGATTGGAGTAACCTGTTCCATAATCATCCATGGAGAAGCCACATCCCATCTGTATCAGTCGATTCAGATTAGAGCTAAC
>CAZUGH010000083.1:0-3289 GCA_964619785.1 uncultured Lachnospiraceae bacterium
GCACCAGCACCAACAGCGACACCAGCAGTTGCAGTGAAGAAAGCAGTAATTAAGACTGCTAAATCAAAAACGGCAAAGACGGCTACTGTTACTTGGAAGAAGCTTAGTAAAGTAAGCGGATATCAGGTTAAGTATTCTCTAAAGAAGTCCTTTAAAAATAGCAAGATTAAGACGGTTAAGTCATATAAGACGACTTCTCTTAAGATTAAGGAATTAAAGGCTGGTAAGAGATACTATGTAAAAGTGCGTGCTTACAAAGTGGCAAATGGTAAGAGAGTTTATGGCAAGTATAGCAAGGTATTAAAAGTAAAGATTAAGAAGTAGTAATACGAATTTTACATAAAAGGCTTAGTGTTTTTACGCTAAGTCTTTTATTTTTTACTTGTCATTTTTCGTAAATTGGACTAAACTAAGAGTAGACGAGTTTAGCCGGAGGTGTAAGGCATGAAGACGAAAGTGGCAGAGATTATTAAAATTATTCAGAGTGGACAATCAGATCAGATTCGCTGTGACCAACTGAGTGATTATCATGAAAATGATATTGCAAAAGTATTAGAGTATTTAACGACAGAGGAACGTAAGAGTTTGTATGGCCTTCTCGGAGTGGAGAAGACATCAGACATTTTCACATATATAGATGATGTCGCGATGTATATTGAAGAGTTGAATATACGTCAGGCGGCACATATTATCGAGAATATGGATGCGGATGAAGCACTTGATATTCTCGATGAAATGAATCACGATATGCGTGCCGCACTGATTCAACAGGTGAATCAGGAGACGAAGGAAGATATTGCGCTGATTCAGTCTTATGACGATGAAGAGATTGGTAGCCAGATGACCACCAATTATATTGAGATTAATAAAAATCTATCAGTGAAGCAGGCGATGAAAGCACTGGTGAGCCAGGCGCAGGACAATGATAATATTTCTACTCTTTATGTCAGAGATGATAAAGGGCATTTTTATGGAGCAATCGATTTGAAGGATTTGATTATTGCTCGTGAGTATGTGGAGTTAGAGGACTTGATTAGTACTTCTTATCCTACGGTTCGCGCACACGAACGTATTGATGATTGTTTGGAACGATTGAAAGATTATGCAGAGGATTCGATTCCTGTGCTTGATGATCAAAATCACTTAATCGGTGCCATTACATCACAAGACATCGTTGAGGTTGTTGATGATGAGATGGGTGATGATTATGCCAAGCTGGCTGGTTTGACCGCGGAAGAGGATTTGAAAGAAACCTTGGTTCAAAGTATGCGAAAGAGGATGCCCTGGCTGATTATCTTACTGGTTCTAGGAATTGGTGTCTCAACAGTGGTTGGCCTTTTTGAAGGAGTTTTGTCTCAGATTGCATTGCTTGTCTGCTTCCAGTCCTTGATTCTTGATATGGCTGGTAATGTGGGTACACAGTCGCTGGCTGTTACGATTCGCGTGTTGATGGATGAGAATCTGTTGGCAGGTCAGAAAATTCAATTGATTTTTAAGGAAGTTCGCGTTGGATTTTCTAATGGATTGTTATTAGGAGCTCTTTCGTTCTTAGTTATCGGTCTATATATTTATTTTGTAAAATCGAAAACGATGGTGTATTCCTTTGCAATCTCAGGTTGCGTGGGGGCTGCATTAATGCTGGCGATGGTAATCTCGAGTTTTGTTGGAACGACAATCCCGATGTTCTTTCACAAAATCAAGGTTGATCCTGCGGTAGCTTCGGGTCCACTGATTACGACAGTTAATGACCTAGTAGCGGTCGTAACGTACTATGGATTGGCATGGATTTTGTTGATTAATGTCATGCAAATGGTATAAAATTCTTTTCTTTTAATCGTTTTTTTGGTATAATAAATGTGGTTCGAGGTGTCAGGGATATCGAACCATACATATAATGAATGAAAAGGAGATATATTTATGGACAGAATTCATCTTAAGGAAGCTGCGAAACAGCAGATTTCTGGCAACATTGCAATGTTTTTCGTATGCACACTGATTATGGGAGCGGTTTCATCACTAAGTAGTTTTCTAGTAGTTGGACCAATCTTATTGGTTCCACCACTTACATTGGGACTTACCTACAATATATTAGGAATGACACAAGGGGAAAAAGTTGATCTTGGCGTTTTGTTCAGTGGCTTTAACCGTTTTGGAGATGCTGTTGTGCTTTATATCGTACAGATCATTTTCACATTCTTATGGTCATTACTACTTGTTGTTCCTGGTATTATCAAAGCAATCAGCTATTCCATGTCAACATTTATCTTAGCTGAGCATCCAGAGATGTCTGGGTTGGAAGCATTAAAAGAGAGCCAGAGAATTACAAACGGACGTAAGGCAGATTTATTCGTATTGTATCTGTCATTTATTCCATGGATTTTGCTTGGTTCCGTTACATGTGGTTTAGCAATGATTTATGTAGGACCATATATGCAAGCTACAATCGCTAATTTCTATCACGAAATCAAGAATCAGCCAATGGCATAATTTTATCATTGATACATACAATACCCATAAGATGATTTATCACAGAGGTGACAGGAGTGCTGAATAAGCTGTGGGGATTGATGATAATATGTGGAGTGATTTATGCCGCTTTTACAGGTAAATTAAATGATATCGGGACAGCCTCTTTAGATTCAGCTAAGGAGGCTGTCTCTTTGTGTGTTACGATGTTGGGAATCATGTCTCTGTGGACAGGACTTATGAATGTTGCGAAACGGGCGGGTATCATTGATGCGTTGACACGGGGGCTTCGACCTGTGCTGGCATTTCTTTTCCCCGAGATTCCACGAGACCATATTGCCAATGAATATATGTCTGCAAACATCATCGCAAATGTATTAGGACTTGGCTGGGCGGCGACCCCGATGGGACTTAAGGCAATGAAGGAACTTCGTGAGATTCAGAGAGAACAGGAGGGAGAGACAAATCGTGCCTCAAACGCAATGTGTACCTTTTTGGTAATCAATATCTCGTCGCTACAAGTGATACCTGTGAGTGTCATCGCGTATCGCAGCCAATATGGAAGCGTAAATCCGGCAGCAATTGTAATGCAAGCATTGATTGCAACACTGATAAGTACGATTGTCGGTGTGCTATTTTGCAAGTTGATGTGTAGACGGCGAAAAGCTGGTAACGTAAGTTGACATGATATGGCAGATGAGAAATCACCTTCGCGAATTTCTCATCGCCTCCTCGCGACAAGTCGCTCGGAAAAGAGGGATAAGATGAGGAAAATGTGGAATAGCAGGATAGCTAAGGGATTACGGATAATCATTTGTGCGAT
>CAZUGH010000083.1:3389-7263 GCA_964619785.1 uncultured Lachnospiraceae bacterium
TGGATTTTTTGAAGAATATAGGTAAGCCTAAGAGGAAAGAAGATGAGTATTTTGTCATGGGAGATAATCGAACTGTGAGCGAGGATAGCAGATACTTCGGACCAGTGAAGAAAAAGAATATTGCAGGCGAGATTGTGTTTCGCCTGAATTAATACAATGATAGAAGAATGGATTATATAAAGTCCTATCGGAACCTGTTTGTAAAAGGAGCCGATAGGGCTTTTTGCGGAAATAATAGAAAATGCTTATTGCATAATATTGACCTTATACATAATATAAATATTATGTATTGGATGTTCGGATAAGGCGGTGTTATACTTGATTTGCATGGGTGATAGATAGTATGAAAACTATTGTATCTGCGTGGAGGCGTCGCAGATGAGAGCAAGGTAATGGGGAGCTCTTCCGAAAGCGTCTCAGAATAGGAGATAGGTAAATGAAAAAGCAAATCAGAAAGGCACTGTGTGCGTTGCTAACACTCGCTATGGTTATGACTTCCGTAGGGATGGTACCATCGGCATCACAGGCGAAGAAGAAGGCAACCGTTAATAAGAAGAGTATTACGGTAACAGTAGGTAAGACTGCCAAGATCACCGTGAAGAATAAGGTTAAGAAGGCGACTTACTCATTCACTAGTCAGAAGAAAAAGATTGCTAAGGTAAGCAAAAAAGGTGTTGTGAAAGGCGTGAAAGCTGGAACAACTAAGATTACAGTTAAGCAGAAGTTAAAGAAAGCGAAGAAGGCAACAAAGATTGCAACGGTTAGGGTTAAGGTTAAGGCGAAGAAGAAGGTAGCTGATACACCAGATGTGACAAACGCACCTGTTGTTCCAACAGCAGTACCTACGAAGGTTCCTGATACGGTGAACAATGCAACGCCAACGCCAGTACCAGATGCACCAAAGGCTACGAGCACACCAAAGCCTACCGATCCACCAATTAATGAGAAGTTCACAGAGCTTGTCACAAAGGATAATGCAGCATATAGTGAGA
The DNA here is from genome assembly GCA_964619785.1 of uncultured Lachnospiraceae bacterium. Classification (GTDB taxonomy): domain Bacteria; phylum Bacillota; class Clostridia; order Lachnospirales; family Lachnospiraceae; genus CAZUGH01. The sequence continues at coordinate 4,382 of CAZUGH010000083.1, forward strand.
AGGAAGGCGGACTTGTATTTGATAATGCAGATGGAAGCTTATGGAGTAAGCAGTATGATCCCGTTGTCACATTACCAATCCCAGCTACATTAGAGAAGGGATTTACCGCTGTTGTATTTGATATCTCTTGCTACAATGCATCAGGCAAGGAATTAAAGTATACAAGTGTATGGTCGGGTCCGATTACATGTAACTTGATTAACGCTGAGGGAGATGGCTTTGTTCCATCTGAGTCAGGTTCTGAAATCACAGAGGGTCTGTGGAACTATATTCTCAATGGTGTTAGTATTGTATCGCTAAAAGCAGCTACACAGGCAGCAGACTTCAGCGGTGGTACTGGTGTAGCGAAGATTGAGATGAAGGATAATGAGAACATTAGCAAGTTAGTTGTACGTTCTGTACGTTTCTCTGGATATGAAGGATATGATCTTCCAAAAGAGACTCCACACACAGAGGAGGATTTAGAAGATGATACACCAGTAGATGTTACGGAATTTTATGACGATATGGTTGCAAAGTCTCTGATGAGTACAGGTAACAATGCAAGAGTGAAGAAAGCAATTGCAAAAGCTCAGGCAGGTGAAGACGTAACAATCGCATATATCGGTGGTTCTATTACAGAAGGGGAGGGCGCAAAGCCAAACTCTAAGTGTTATGCAGAAGTATCTTACAATGCATTCAAGAAAAAATACGGTAAGGGTGATGGAAGCAATGTTCATTTTGTTAATGCAGGTATGAGTGGTACACCATCCTCATTAGGTATTATTCGTTATGGTACAGATGTTACTGAGCAGGCAGCTTCACAGCCAGATATCGTATTTATTGAGTTCTCTGTTAATGATAGTGGAGAAGCAACCGGAGGTCAGGCATACGAGAGTATGGTTCGTGATATTTTGAAATCAGGAGCAGCTGTTGTGCTCGAGTTTGCAGTATTCAAGAGCGGATGGAATATGCAAGACACATATAAGCCAATTGGTGAGAAATATGGTCTGCCTATGGTTAGTATGAAAGATTCGATTGTTCCTTACTTTGATAAGGGGATGAAACGTTGGTACTTTAATGATGATCTTCATCCGAACAATGATGGATATCAGTTGATGAGTGATTGTATTATGAATCTCTTTGACAAAATTGACAAAGAAGAAGCGAAGACAGATAGTGCTGTTATTGATGACATCACACCAGTATTTGGTGATGCTTACATGGGTATCAAGTTATTAGATTCTACCGTGAACCTGGCATCGCTTCCTGAAGCAATCACATCACTTAGTGTAGGTGGATTTGATTCAAAGGATACAGAGACTGGCGATTATTATTACCTAGACAAGAATGGAAGTAAGAGAGCGAAACTCGGTAACAACTGGAAGCATACAACTACTTCTGGTAGTGACAGCTTTAAGGTAAAAGTTAATTGTAGTAATTTGATGGTAGTTTATAAACTTAGTAAAGATACTACTTTTGGTAAAGCTGAGTTACTCGTCGATGGTGAAGTTGTTAAGACGATGGATAGTTTCAATAGTGATGGATGGAATAATGCAACGACAGAATTGGTATTCCGTAATTCGAAAGCAGAAACTCATGAAGTTGAGATTCGTATGGCTGCAGGGAACGAGAATAAAGCATTTACAATTCTAGGCCTAGGTTATACACCAACAGCTTCTAAGTATGTTGATTACAAGCCAGAAGAAGAGGAGCTTCCTGAGGGAGCATATGCATTTGTACCGAAAGCAACAGATACGATGGATAGTTGGAACTCTCAGGTGAAAGAAAATTCTACCGGAGGAGTTACATTCACTTTGGCTAGTCAGTGGAATCAGGGCGATATTGTATTACCTGAGACGATTGATGTATCTCAGTATAAGAGTGTAAAGGTAGAATGTGAGGTCCTTTCTGGAAAAGGAGCTGTTCGAGTTATTAATTCCAAACTACTTGATGCGGATAATAAGCCAACGGATTTGGTGGTTAAGTATGATGTTGCTGAGACTGTTACATTTGATTTGCCAGCGACTGGTATGGCAGACAAGATTGGAATTATGGCAACTGCTGAGAATTCACAGATTAGCGTTAAGCGGATAATTTTCTTAAAATAGAATAACATAGTAAGTTTATCGTGGATGGGAGGCTTCTTCGGAAGCCTCCTATTCAATTTCAATTTTATTTGTTATAATAGTGAAAGACAAATGACTGAGGGGGTATTTGATGGAAGATTACCGTTATGAGTTCGTTTCACCAGACGAGATGCTAGACATTCACCTGGAATTTAGTATTGATAGTGGCTCGGTCGTGAACAAGCATTATCATGATTGGATTGAGATTATCTATCTTGTAAATGGAGATTTGCAGGTTCAGATTAATAATCAGACAAGAGAAATGAATAAAAATGAGTTTATCGTGATCAATCCTATGAGTATCCATTCGACGAGGTGTACTCATGGAAATACGGCCATTTTACTACAGATTCCGCTGCGATTTTTAGAGCGTTTTGTGCCAGATATTCAAGCTTATGAATTTATTGTTGATATGGATTCAAAGGATCCCGTGGTGCAGACTAAGATTGCAAATATAAGAAGTACATTAGAAGATTTGTGGATAGCTTATCAATTTCAAACAGAGGGCTATATATTTCGTTGCTACAGTTTGGTGTTTGAATTGATATATGTATTGATACACTCCTTTTCAGAAAAGATTCCAAGTACGGAGCTTAGGAAAAACCAGAAAAATTTACATCGGATTCAGACAATAATCGATTATGTGAAGGCGCATTATCGTGAGAATATCAGTATAGCGCAGATTGCAAGCGTGGTTGGACTAAATGAGATATATTTTTCGCGTTTTTTTAAGCAAAATATGGGCACGACTTTTCTTGAATATTTAAATATGGT
>CAZUGH010000084.1:0-6953 GCA_964619785.1 uncultured Lachnospiraceae bacterium
GCAGGAAGACTTATGTCAGAAATCCGTTATCCCACAAAATTTGTGATTGAGCCTTAAAAAATGAAAAATAACACAGGAGGACAATAATAATTATGTTTAAAGAAAAACCGTACAAAGTTTTAACCGAAAAGATTTACAAAGTACCATTATCAATTCAGGATACCATCCCCATTTATCGCATATCTGAGGGTGGTATTTTTGAATTAGAGAATTCTAGCAAATCGCTGGGAGGAAAAAGAGGTGTACATCTGTTTGACAAGATGTATCTCTTTGAGGACATTAACTTCTCTACGCAGGATGAAGAGGAGAAGGAACAGACAGGAGCAAAGTTTGAAACATTACTTCGGTCTATGAATGTTAGTTACAAAATCATTGTATCCAATCACTATGCGGATAACAACCGATTGCGGGAATCCATTTTACGAAAGGCGATTAGCAAAGAGATGGAACCGTTAGCTAGAGAGTATCATCAACTGATGGAAGACCGATTGGTGGAGGGGCGCAATGGTTTATTGCAATCGAAGTATTTTATCATCAGTTGCCGGAAACCAGACTTTGATAGTGCAAAGACTTATTTCAATACAGTTGAGTTTTCCATACAGCAACTATTCCATCGTTTGGGGAGTGGATTGTTACCATTGGATGCAAAAGAGCGTCTTCGTGCATTGCATAGCTTCTATCGTATGGGAGAGGAAGAAGATTTTTCTTTTGATTGGGATGAATATTTGAACTTAAAGAGAGATTGGCGTAATGACATTATTAATACATCTCTGCGAGAGCATAAAGATTATTTAGAGATGGAAGGCGATAAATGTGCCTGTACTCTTTTTGTTCGGAAATATGCCAATGGCTTAACTGACCAGTTTTTAAATGAGTTAACAAACCTAAACTTTCCACTCATTTATACGATAGATTGTGAACCAATGGACAATGCATTTGCCTATCAGATGATTATGAAAAAGTATATGGCAAATGAGCGTAGTATTAACCGAGAGCAAGAGCAAAAGAACGAAAATGGAGATTACTCTACGAACATCAATTATGAAAGACGAAAGCAGCAACGGGATACGGAAGAAATGTTAGATCGAATCTCCTCTTTTGACGAGCGAATGTTGTATGTGGGAATGACAATTCTTTTGCGAGCAGATAATATGGCAGAATTAGAGGAACGGAAAGAAAAGATTCATATTATTGGACAAACACACAACATGGATATTGTTCCTCATTCTTATCGACAGTTGGATGCCATGAATACTACCTTACCGACGGGAGCCAGATTTGTTGATACCATGCGTACAATCACGTCCGAAGAATTGTCGGTGTTTATTCCTTTTAATGTGCAAGAGATTCATGACTCTATGGGTTATTGCTACGGCTTTAACCAGGTGTCCAAAAATCTTATCATTGGTAATCGGAAGTTGTTGAAGAATGGAAATGGGATGGTGTTTGGGGTGCCTGGTTCTGGGAAATCCTATAACGAAAAAGCGGAGATGGGACAGGTACTTGCCTTTTCTAAGGATGATATTGTGATTGTTGACCCCATGGGTGAGTACAAGGGAATTGCAAAGAAATGGGGTGGTCAGTATATTAATCTGTCACAATCCGAAGAAAACGTTTTTTACATTAATCCCTTTCATGTACCAGATGTGGTATTGGATCAGGACAAGTTTATTGCAGAAAAGGCGGAGTTTGGTTACGCCATTTGCGAACAGGCGCTAAAGCCTACACCTTTGACCAGTCGGCACATTGCGGTCATTGATCGGGCAGTACGTGAGATGTACAATGACTATTTCAAAAAGACCAGAGATAAGCGAAGAAGAAAAGTAAGATTAGAATCTCCTACCATTCGGACGATGCGGGATGGTATCAATGAAAATACAGAAGGGAATGAAGCAGCGCTGGAATTAGTAGAGCAGTTAGAGGTATTTGCAGATGGAACCCTTGATATTTTTGCTAGAGAGCAGTCAACTTCCGAAGAGAATCGTTTTACGGTGTATGGCTTTTCTGAGTTAGGAAAGCGAATGCGAGCCATGGCAATGCTTGTTATGATTGAAAGTATTACAGCTAAAATTAAGTATAATCAGTCCGATGGTGTGGCTACATGGGTATATGTAGACGAAATGCACGAGTTGTGGGGGGAAGAGTATTCCTTGCATGCGTTAGAGAGGATGTGGCGTGAGGTCAGAAAACGAGGTGGTATTTGTACTGGAATGAGCCAAAATCTAATTGATGCACAACGGAATCGTTCTACCAAAACGATGGTTTCTAACTCAGAGTTTATGATTTTACTTGATCAAGGAAAAATGGATCAGGATTCGGTGGAAGATTTGTTTTCCATTTCGGCCGAACAACTAGCCTGCGTCAATGGTGCAAATCCGGGAACGGGATTAATTCGTTTTGGTGATAAAATTGTACCCTTTGATAATTCCATGAAAAAAGAGAGTGAGTTGTATCGTTTATTTAATACAAACTTCCATGAAATGGTGCAGCAAAAGCGGAAGGAAGGGGATAAGCGTGGATAGTCAGGAGAAAAAGATAATCGATGCTTTGAGCGAACCCGCAAAACGAATGTTTTGGCTGTTGGATAAAAATGTGAAACGGCGTGTATTAAATCAAGCGAAAGTGTTGACTAGACAAAGACTAAGAAAGGATAGACAAAAAGGGCGAGAAAAGAGGCTGTCCGTAGGAAAACAGGAGAATAAGAAGAAGGATAGTAAGAGAGGCAGTATTTCAGCAAAACGAGATACTGCCTCTTCTATTTCTAATGTGTCAGATAGAACACAAACACTTATGATTGGGACACTACAGGTTTTACTTCTAGGGCAAGGGAAGAGCGAAAATTCTTATGGCACAAAGCATACTTCAGAAGCAGATGACACATCGGAAAGCTTACAGTCCTATTCTCATTATTCTTCACACTTGGCAAGAAGTACTGCCAGTCGGTTCAGCAGATATGCCAGAATGAATCTGCAACGTCAGAGGGCAAAAAGACAGATGCGAAAGACAGCAGAGAAAGCAACAAAGCAAGGTGCAAAAGCGACTGCCCAGGGAATAAAGAAATCAGCAGAAGCTATGTCAAAGGTTCTTTCGTCGGTGATTCGTTCGATTGCAAGCAACCCAGTGGTATGGATTGCACTCCTAATCGTATTAGTGATTGGGATAATCGTTGGTGTCATTGCAATGATTATAGGTTCAGGAGGTGCTGCGAATAGCACAGATAATTCCACCTATCAGGCACAGGTATCCGAGCAGACAGAAGGGTACCGGGAGCTAGTAGAGCAATATTGTGAAAAGTATGGAATAGATGATTATGTGGATTTGTGTTTGGCTGTTATCGAACAAGAAAGTGGTGGTAATCCCCCAGATGTTATGCAGACAGCACAAAGTTACTATAATACAAATCCACCTATTGATAATGCAGAAGAAAGCATTGATTGCGGTACTCATGAATTATCGGATTGCTTGACTAAGGCTGAGTGTAAAGATTCAACGGATATTCCAGCTATTTCACTTGCTTTACAAGGATATAATTTTGGAAACGGTTACATAGATTGGGCACTTGAAAATTATAAAGGATATTCAAAGGACAATGCCGAATTATTTTCAATTAAGATGTGCGATGAACTTGGATATGAAAGCTATGGCGATAGTGAGTATGTCCCGCATGTTTTACGGTATTATGTTGCCAATCCTGAAACATCGGTAAGCAATGAGTCAGCAAAGACCATCTTAGTTGAACTGAAGGATAATAATGATGCTTCCGATTTGGTGTGGAAAGTAATTGAAAAGGGAGCTTCTCTCATTGGTGCAGTGCAGTATAGCATGGAGAAACGAGAATCAGATGGTAGAGATAATCCTGTATATTTAGATTGTTCTGCGTTTACAGCATGGGCCTTTCATAAGGCTGGCAATACAGGAATACCCTATAGTTCTAATACGAGCACCTTTATTTCATCTAGCAAGTTTGTAGATATTGAAGCGAAGGATTTACAACCGGGTGATATTGGATTAAAAAGTAAAATAGCAGGAACTGGTGGAGCAAATCATGTGGGGATTTATTGTGGAACATTGAAAAATGGTACAAAAATATGGATGCATTGTACATCTAGTTCGGGAAGTAGTCTGACAGGAAATGATAGTGGTGCTATGTTTGGAGCCTATACCAATTTTACCTATTTTAGAAGATTAAAAAAATGGAACAAATAGCGTTTGGACATTATGTCTAGACAGAATATGGAGGTAATTATGTTAAAAAAGATACGTTGTATTTATTGGAGTATGAGAGACCGAGGAAAAGGAAAACAGGCAATCGCAGCGGGTGTCGTCTTATTATTCACCGTTGCTTTGTTATTATCGTCTGTTATAAAAGGTGTTGTTGGAAATAAATCCACAGAGGAGGTACCTAGTGAAATAGGTGTATCAGGAAGTGCTATTTCAGGTACATCAATTGTAACAGAAGGTGCAGTATCTGAGGAAGAACCAGTAGATGAGGAGGTACAAGAGGTAACAGACCAGAATGTACCTTTGAAAAGTGAGGTAGATACCTCTGGACTAGATCCATTTCATGGTTTTATGTCAGAGGCGACATATGAAAGGATGGAAAGCTTGGTTGTTCAGGAATGCAAGGCGCGAAATTGCAATGCCGTTAAGAAGCTGGATTATCAGCAGACGAAAGAAGAAACATTTGATGTGGCAAGTTTTCTTCTATTGTCAGATGGCTCTGTTTTTCAGTGTAACTATAATTTAAAAAGTGATGTGGTTTCTGTAGTACCAACGGATTATACAGAGGCTGATATCCAGACACTTCATGAAACTGAAATCAAGGAAGAACAGGAGAACATAAGAAAACAGCAGGAGGCAGACCGAAAGAAACAGAAGGCAGCTAAGAAAAAGAAAAGTAAGAAGAAAAAGAAAAAATCTACTAAGAAATCTTCGAAAAAGTCTGTCAAGAAGTCAAAGGGCAGGAAAAAAAGGTAAAACATATCCATTATCCTATTGCAGGGTATTAGGGGCGCAAGATGTCCAGTGGACATCTGTATTGCGTGGACCGAAGCGGAGCGGAGATACCCTAACAAGAACAGGTACCTGTTACCTGTGCAAATCTGTGGACACAGTTTGCGAATCTTGCAGGGCTTGAAAACTTAGATTTTAGGTACATGGAAGGTACATGTAAAAAGGTACATCAATTTGAGTTTGGACAAAATGTCCAAACGGAAAGGATAAAAGATGAAAGAAGCAAGAACCGAAATGGTGAAAGTTCGTATGACAGCAGAAGAAAAGGCGACATTGACACAACAGGCAAAAGCAAAAGGAATGAATGTAAGTGATTATATTCGAAAAATATCTGCCAGACCGCCCAATGTAACAAGAGGTGAGTTTGAAACCGCAGTACAAAAAAGTATCTATGAGATTCATAAAATTGGAGTGAATGTCAATCAGGTGGCAAAGAAATATAATGAAAATGTTTATGTGCAGCCAAGGGACGAGTTGATTCGATATCTGAACCGAGTGTATGAATTGCTATATGAACTCACAGAATTTATCAAAAGCAGGAGGTAAGGCTGTGTCACTTATTATTAAAATCGATGAGATAAAGACAGAAGAACATTTGAAGAAGGCAATTCCCTATATTGTGAATGAGAAAAAAACGAAGGGATTGAGTTGTAGCAATAGTGGGATTACACCAGAGCAGATGATAGATACTTTTATGATGACAAAGAAAATGCATCCCTGTAGAGGAAATCGGGAGGGCTATCATTTCAAATTTTCTTTTTCAAAGAATGAGACAATATCGCCAGAAAATGCGTTTGCTTTTATTCAGGAATGGGTAGCGCAATATTTGAATGAGAAATATGATTTTGTTTGTTCAGTTCATCAGGATCGTGAACATATGCATATGCATCTTGTGTTCAACTCTGTTTGCCGAGAGGGTGGCAAGTTTCGGCATAACAGGGGAGATTGGGAGCGAATCATCAAACCGCTTACCAATCAATTAGCAGAAAAATATCATACTGGATATTTACGGGAGAAAGACTGGCGATTGGATTACTCAGGCGACTATGAAAAAAGGAAAAAAGGTCGAACCGGAAAAGAGCGAGTGCAGGATGATATGGAACAGTGCATTTTACTAAGTAAGTCCTATCAAGATTTTAAGCAGAGAATGGTAAAAGATTTTCATTACCAATTAAGAGAAGGTGTTTCGAGAGAATACGGAGTATACTTGGCACTGACACCACCGGATCGAGCAAAGGCAGTTCGCACTTATCAATTGGATGCAGGATATACGCCCGTGGATATCGCAAAAAGGTTTGAGCGAGAACGAGATATGGAGATGCAAAATTTACATCCGATTGGTAAGAAAGGTAGATTGGATTGGATGATGAGTCGTAATTACTCCTTTGTACCATACCAAGATCTATCCGAATATCAAAAGGCAATGGTGAGAAAAACGTTGGATGCCAAACACTTATATCGTAGAGTGGGAACTTCTTTACAAATGCATGAACAGAGCCACAGAGCAATAAGAAGTATGATGCAGGAAGTCAAGGGAGAGGGTTGTTATCATAAGATTAGGAGCAATCAACCGTTTCATAGACATTTAGAACTACAGAAGACACATAGGAGGGATGAACGCTATGACAGATAAACAGCTTGCAATGGTAAAAAGACTCTCGGAGAAGTATGGAATTTTGGCAGAGAGTTTGGATAAGACTTTATTGTTGTTGGGGGTTGGGTATGGGTTACAAGAGGAACAAATTGAAGAATATCTGACGATGGGCGAAGGCAAACTTATGGAGAAGCATATGAAAATGCTGCGTTTGGTTTTAGAGATTGGAAAAAGCGATATAGATAATGATTGGGATGGCGATGAGATTGCAGGTGTAAGTGGTGTTTATCAAAAAGAACGATTGAGCCAAATGCTGCAAGAACATTATTGCGCAAAGGGCAAAAGA
>CAZUGH010000085.1:0-6751 GCA_964619785.1 uncultured Lachnospiraceae bacterium
CTCCGCATAGATATCTTCTGCATTTTCCTGAATTGTCACAGCCGTCTTCATCATACACTTTTTCGCACGTAGTGCGGCGGCTGTACAACTTGTATACACTTTCTTAGCATCCTTACTCGACAAAATCTTGATGCCTGCTGTACCAAAAAGTACTCCCGCTGTAAAAAGTCCTGTTTTCTTCAAATCTAATTTTTTAATATCCATCGTTTTCACTCTTCCTTTTTTGTATTCTTTCGTTAAAATATTATACTAATTTCCTTACATTTGGTGCCAAATTATCCTCTTATTTGATAAATTCATTAATAAAAAGGGCGAATCATCACGACCCGCCCTTTTTATTGTTAAATCATGAGATTTTCTTGTAACACGCTAACGTATCGGTATCAATCTTGTACATATTGCGGCGATTGATGGCACCGATTTCTTCTAATGTATTAATCATGCGATAGACCGTTGCCACTCCGATTTTCCCATCTTGCTCGGTCGCCTTATAATAAATCTCTTTGCAACAAGAGCAGTCACCTGAAAGGATAATGTCTAGCAACATCAGCCGTTGCTTTGTAACTCGACATCCTCGCTTACGCAATTCATTGATAATCGTATCTTTTTGCATCTGTTCTGGCATGTTCAATCCCTCCTGTTCATTAGTGGCAATGTCCTCCACAATGCTTACACTCACCGCCACATTGAATGGATTTGCCATTTTTCTTGTCATGTATCATATTACGAATGATGGCTGCGACAACGCCAAGCACGATAACTCCAACGATAATTGTACCCATAGAATTCACGCTCCTTTATCTAACAAATGCTTTCTTTTTCAAATCAACTTTCAATGTCTTGCTCTCATGATAAGGACGACACAGCATATAGATAAATCCGATGACAAATAAGAAAGCGACTACTGTTCCAATTCCAAAACTTCCTGTCAAAATCAAAGTGCCAATCTGGAATACGCACATCGATACAATATAAGCTAGCACAGTCTGATAGCCAATGGCAAACCAGAACCATTTGATGTTGTTCATCTCTCGCTTAATCGCACCCATCGCAGCAAAGCATGGTGCACACAAAAGGTTGAACACAAGGAATGAGTACGCAGCAATTGCGGTCATACTTCCCGCAAGCTGGCCCCAGATTTCCGTTCCATCTTCTGCCACTTCAGCAAAACCGAATAAAATACCAAAGGTACCGACTACATTTTCCTTGGCAATGAGTCCCGTCACTGCAGCGACTGCCATCTTCCAGTTGCCCCAACCAAGTGGTGCAAAGATTGGTGAAATCACATGGCCGATTCCTGCCAAAATACTATCGTTAAGCTGCTCTGCCTCTAGCATTCCAAAGGAACCATCAACCCAGCCAAAGCTCATGAGGAACCAGAGTGCGATGGTTGATAAGAGAATAATTGTACCTGCCTTTTTGATGAAGGACCAACCACGTTCCCACATACTTCGCAACACATTGCTTACTGTTGGCAAATGGTAGGATGGAAGCTCCATAACAAATGGTGCTGGGTCTCCTGCAAACATTTTCGTCTTTTTCAATATGATACCGGAACAAATAATCGCAGCAATCCCCACAAAGTAAGCGCTTGGAGCCACCCACCACGCGCCTCCAAATAATGCACCAGCAATCAGCGCAATAATTGGCAATTTAGCTCCGCATGGAACAAAGGTCGTTGTCATAATCGTCATCTTACGATCACGATCGTTTTCAATTGTTCGCGATGCCATAATTCCCGGAACACCACAACCACTTCCAATCAACATCGGAATGAAGGATTTACCAGACAATCCAAATTTTCTAAAAATTCGATCCATAATAAATGCAACACGTGCCATATATCCGCACGCTTCTAAGAATGCAAGGAAAATGAACAGCACTAGCATCTGTGGGACGAACCCAAGAACGGCACCCACACCTGCCACGATACCATCTAATATCAAGCTCTGTAACCAACCCGCACAGCCAATCGCTACCAATCCATTTTCAACAAGTGTCGGTATGGACGGTACATCCATTCCAAAGAAGCTCCAGCCTTCGCCGAACACGCCGTCGTTCGCCCAGTCTGTTGCCCAGGTTCCCACTGTCGTTACTGAGACATAATATACAAGGAACATGACTGCTGCGAAAATAGGAAGCGCCAGCCAGCGATTTGTCACGATTCGGTCAATCTTGTCTGACACGGTCAACTTCTTTGTTTTGCTCTTCGTAATGCATTCACCTATAATCGAAGATATGTATACGTATCTTTCATTGGTGATAATGCTCTCGGTATCATCATCAAATTCTTCTTCTAATTCTTTAATCTCAGCAGACACATCTGGCACCTGCTTCATCTGGTCAACAATTTTGTCATCTTTTTCAAGAAGTTTGATTGCAAAGAATCTCTTTTGAATGTCAGGAATACTGCTATCAAGACGGTCTTCCACACTCTTAATCATCGTTTCAACATCGGATGCAAATTCGTGTACTACAACATCTGCATTGTTTTTTCTAGCAATTGCAACTGCCTGATTGGCAGCCTCCTTAATTCCGGTTCCCTTCAAAGCTGATATCTCAACCACTGGGCATCCCAGCTTTTCGCTGAGTTTAGCAGTATTGATTTTATCACCTGTCTTGGCCAATACATCTATCATATTAACCGCCATAATCACAGGAATTCCTAATTCCATAATCTGAGTTGATAAGTATAAATTTCTCTCAATATTCGTTCCATCGACGATATTGATAATCGCGTCGGGACGTTCTGTGATTAGATAGTTTCTCGCAACTACTTCCTCGAGTGTGTATGGGGAAAGCGAATAGATTCCTGGCAAATCCATGATTGTAACATCTTTCTGCCCCTTCAATCGTCCTTCTTTTTTCTCAACAGTTACGCCGGGCCAGTTACCAACAAATTGATTGGACCCTGTAAGCGCATTAAATAATGTTGTTTTACCACAGTTTGGATTACCTGCTAATGCAATTTTAACTGCCATTTTCATACTCCTTTTCTTGTTTGATCATTCTTACATGTGTTAGTATTGTCTAACCGTTATGTAAAAAAAATATTACTCTACTACAATCATCTGTGCATCTGCTTTGCGAAGTGATAATTCATATCCGCGCACCGTAACTTCTACTGGATCACCTAATGGCGCAACCTTGCGAACATAAACATCGACACCCTTCGTAATCCCCATGTCCATAATACGTCTCTTGACCGGGCCTTCTCCTGTGAGTTTAGCGACCTTCGCTGTCTGTCCAATCGCAATGTCTCGTAATGTCTTCATCCTTATATAATCTCCTTTCGAAATTTATCTTATGCTAAACCATAATCTTGTTAGCCATATCCTTGCCAATCGCCACACGGGACTCCTTGACATTCACAATCATGTTGCCATTCATCTCCGACACAACCGTTACTGTCCCACCTGTTACAAAACCCAGATTGTTTAAGAACCGTCTCGTCTCTTCCTTGCCGCCAACCTTCTTAATAATGTTCTTTTCACCAGTATTCACCATTGATAGTGGCATCATCTCATCCTCTTTCTGTAAACTTATTGATAAGGTTTTTCACTTCTTACACTCGTTAGTATACACTAACATTTGTGAGATGTCAAGAACTGTTGATGATTTTTTTGAGGGACGGTGGATGATACTGGTGGAATTGGATTCTCGATTGGACATGCCTCAATGTCCAATCGACTCCATCTTGTAAGCAGTACTTCTTCATGCATGATGTATATTCGTATACTCTGATATTTCCCTACTGATTGTAACAAGGTCATCTACTGATAAGTCATGCAGATTCGTGTGCCCTGTAATTCTAGCAAAGGTCTTGAGTTCCGCTAGCGTTACATTCAAATAATTCGCCACTCGCTGTGCAGATGTCTCGATTTTCATCCGTGAACGTAGTTTTGGATCCTGGGTCGCGATTCCGACTGGACAATTGCCTGTTCCACAGATTCGGTATTGTTGGCACGCAGCCGCAATCAATGGTGCACTTGCTACTGCAATCGCATCTGCTCCCATCGCAATTGCTTTCGCGAAGTCGGAGGATACCCGAAGTCCACCGGTAATAATAAGCGATATATCCGAATGTATTGAATCTAGGTATTTTCTAGCTCGGTAGAGGGCATATATCGTTGGTACCGATGTAGCTTCTCGCAGAAAATATGGACTTGAACCAGTTGCTCCACCTCGTCCGTCTACTGTTATAAAGTCAGGTTGTGCATAAACACAATATTCTAAGTCACGTTCAATGCGACCTGCCGCTATCTTGATTCCGATTGGTCTACCATCTGAACGATCTCGCAACATAGCAACCATTTCCTTCAAATCTTCTTTGGTCTTTATCTCCGGAAACTTACTCGGACTCTGAACATCCTCACCCGGCTCCTTGCCACGCAAGGCTGCAATCTCTGGCGTAACCTTGCTTCCAGGCAGATGTCCACCCATTCCCGGTTTGGTTCCTTGACCAATCTTAATCTCGATGGCATCCGCATTCCGTAAATTCTCATCTGTCACGCTATATTTGTTTGGTATGTACTCAAATATGTATCGATATGCCGCCTCCCGTTCCTCGGGAAGAATGCCACCCTCTCCACTGCACATTGCGGTCTGCGCCATCGCAGCTCCCATAGATAATGCTGTCTTGATTTCTTTCGACAATGCGCCAAACGACATATGGGAAATATACACAGGGCCACTCAAAATCATTGGCTTCTTGGCATTCTTACCAATCACCGTCATGGTATTGACAAACTCACCATCGTCAAGCGGAGCAGGATTTAGCTGTGCTCCCAATAGAAGAATATCATCCCAGCTTGGCATCGGCATCTGTGTTCCCATTGCACCACTAATTGATTTGCCCGACACTGCCATCTGATGAATCTCTTCCATATAACGACACGAAGCATCATGTCTGACAAAAGCTGAATCATAACTCAAATCCGTCTGTTCCTCTTCGATTGGCCGCGCCACCTCTTCCTCCACCAATTCAAAATGATCTGGTGAGACCTTGCACATCGGGCACTCCTCTAACTCTTCTAATTTCTTGCCCTCTTTTTCCTCATCAAAAATATAACCACATACATTACATCTGTACTTTGCCATAGTCCGCCCCCTTATCTTCAACCATTATTTAATTGCGAAGCTGCTGAAAAATCAACCCTACTTTTTTCATAGAGTTCTTTTCATATACAACTATATTCTTTAAGCTAGAAGCGTAAATCTGTTTTTTTCAAAGTCAATAATTCCCTCATCTCGCATTTTACTAAGCGTGTTTGATAAGGCACTACGCTCTACTGAGAGATAGTCTGCGAGTTCTTGTCGATTAAACGGAATAGCAAAATGGTTGCTTCCTTCAGACAATGCGTTTTCCGACAAGTAGGACATAACCTTTTCACGCACAGTTTTCTTTGTGATATGCTGTATTTTTTGAGTTAACATAATGTTCTTGTTCGAAACTATCTTTATTAAGTTGAGAATTAACCTAGAGTGGAACATACACGAGTTAGAGCAAGTAGTCAGAATATGTCTGCAATCAATCAAAAGTATTTTGCAATCACTATGCGCTAATACTGATACAGGCAATACAGAAATCTCAGCTGCAGAAAAAGCTTCTGCAAAAAGACCTCCAGCTTGTACTGCAGTTAGAATTGAACGATTTCCCCAATAATCTTCTTGTACTACATGAACACTTCCTTCAAGCACAAGACCAACGAACTCTGGACGATCTCCAACAGAGAATATAATATTGCCTTTTTTAATAATATTTTCCCTTGCATCTAGACATTTAAGTAACGACTCTATATCCTTTTCCGAAATCCCTATAAATAAGGGACATTTCTTAAGGATGCTATAAATATTTTTCATTTTTCCTCATTTCTGTTGTTTTAACAACAGACTTGTTGATTTGATTATAGTATAATGATCACATAAAGTCAAGAAGGAGGGCAAAATATGAAACGTAAAATTATAAAAATTGATGAAGAAAAATGTAATGGTTGTGGACAGTGTGCCGTGGCTTGTCATGAGGGTGCAATTGGAATGGTAGACGGTAAGGCAAAATTGTTACGTGATGATTATTGTGATGGTCTTGGTGACTGCCTACCAGTTTGCCCGACAAATGCAATTTCATTTGAAGAAAGAGAAGCTGCTGCCTATGACGAGGCGGCGGTCAAAGCAAATATCTTAAAAACAGAACAAACCCCTCCGATTGGTGGTTGCCCTAGCAGTAAAGCTCATCCAATCAAGCACAACGATACTCCATTGCCTTATGGATGTCCGGGAAGCAATTCTAAAACCATTGAGCGAAAACCCACTACTCCATTGCAACCTATTTATGAGCAGGCAAGTCATTTAAGTCAATGGCCAGTACAAATCAAGCTCGTGCCAATTAATGCTCCCTATTTTAATGGTGCAAAATTATTGATTGCAGCTGACTGTACGGCATTCGCCTATGGCAATTTTCACGAACATTTTATTAAGGATCATATAACATTAATCGGTTGTCCTAAATTAGATGAAGGTGATTATTCAGAGAAATTGACAGCAATTCTAAAGGAAAATGATGTCAAGTCTGTTACAGTCGTTCGAATGGAAGTTCCTTGTTGCGGTGGTATATCAAATGCCACAATAAATGCATTACAGAATAGCGGCAAAATGATTCCATGGCAGATTGTTACTATTTCCACAAATGGAGAAATTATAAGTTAGGAGTGTGAAAATTTTGCTTGGCTTGTTAAAAAAGAAGGATATTAAT
>CAZUGH010000086.1:0-6680 GCA_964619785.1 uncultured Lachnospiraceae bacterium
TTGCAAGATGACTAAGATTAGTCATGGAGCAATGGCTCCTTTTTACTTGAAGGAGGAAGGCTGTGAATAAAAAGGTATACGTTGCATTTGCAATCTTGTTATGTGCCATTTGCGTATGTGGTACGGGACGGCAGGCGCAGGCTGTTAGTAAAAAGATTGGCATGAAATCCTCTACCGTTAAGGTTTATGTAGGGGGCAAGAAGAAGATTGCGATATCGGGTAATAAAAAAGGTTTGAAATGGCGCTCATCGAATAAGAAAATCGCAACGGTCAGTGCGAGTGGCATTGTGAAGGGACGAAAGCTGGGAATGGCAAAAGTCTATGTGACCAACCGATACAAGAAAAAGGCTAGTTGCAAGGTGAAAGTAGGTAAGTATGTAACGAGTGTCACGATGAAGAGTGGAACCAATGTCATTGTTGAAGCGGGAGAGACAAGCCAGATTCGCTATCAGGTGAAACCATCGAAAGCTTATGATACAGGTGTTACCTATACATCCCTGAATAAGAGCATAGCCACCGTTAGCAGTAGTGGTAAGATTACAGGGCGAAGTGCCGGAATAACGAAGATTCGCATGAAAACGAAGGGTGTTAACAAGAAGAAAAAGAAGCTTAGCAAGACTTTGATGGTATGTGTTACGGAATCCACAGAGCCTGACCCACAGACAGCAGTTGTTGAGATTGTGCAGCCAACACCACAGACGATAGAAGAAGTTATCGCCGGTATCACACCACCTGCAGCGAATCAGTTAGTAGCAGCGCGTCTGGTTGTAAGCTATGTGACAAATGGCGTGACACAGGTGAACACGTTATATTTTCTAAATAAGAATTACACCGGAGCGATTCAGCTTACATTCAATGGCAAAACTGTGAAGAGCGAAGACAACGTGACAAGTTTATTGAATATACTTGAGACGACGAAACGATTTGGCGGTTATAATACAGCGAAAACGATTCGTGTGGATCGCCCGAAGGCAACAGAGACAGTAACAGATCCAGCCTGGGTTGTCAAAGACTTGACGGTAACACCTAATTTACAGGTGGTATTTAATGGATATCAGAATGATAAGAAATACAAAACACCGTATGGATTGGTCGTTTCACAGGGTGACACATCTGGTATCATTACATTTTCTTAGGAAAATGTAAACATCGTATAAATAAAGATTGCAAATACATCAAAAGGTGTATATAATAGGGTATGGCAAATATTTTACTTATGAATTTTATGAATGGGATGGGAGGAGCATACATTGAGGAAAATTCGAATTATTATGTGTGGTCTGTTATGCAGCATGGGAGTACTGCTAAGCGGAGGAACCGTCCTAGCGGGAAGCATTAATGGCAATGAGTCTAGTGTTATTGGTGTTGCTAGTGGAACCTTTGAGTATAAAGGAACGACTTACGTGGCGAAGCAGAGTTATGTGTCGCAGTTAGTCGCTCGTTTAAGTAAGGATAGTGTAGACCTATCTGCATCGCAGGCACAGAAGGCGATTAGCCAGATATATAACAACGTAGCAACTGGTGTGAAGAGCGGATATCTGACACCAGTTAGTGAATCGGACAAGACGACCGAGTCGAAGGATAAATCAGATACCAAAGACAAGTCAGAGGGCAACCAGGCTCAAGGCGATTCCGAGGAAAATGATTCCCAGGTGGATTCAAGCCAATCGGGAACCGGAACTACGGCTACGACAGGTAGTGCGATTCAGAAGAAAAAGAGTATACTGATTGACACAACAGATATACAGGGTGGAATGACTGCGATTAAGATGACAGGAAACGATGATATTTTCTCACAGATTAAGAGTGTGAATCGTCGAATGTTAATGTTGTCAATTTTCTTTACTTCAATCCTCCTCGTTGTGTTGATTATCCTACTGTGGAGAAAGAAGCGCAGGAAGAAGAAGGGACTATTGATTCCATTGATTGGGATGGTCGTGATTACGGCAGGAGCATTTATGACGATACAAGCGGGCATAACGAATTATAATACGTTTAGTGGTGACCGCTTGAGAGATAAGATGGTTGCTACCGGCTATTATAAGTCAATCTATCAACAAGTTGAAGGTGGCGTACAGAAGCTTCTGACAACAGCTGGAATACCAGCTGATAGCTTGCGTGATGTACTGACGGAAGAGAAAGTCTACCGTGATGGCAAGAGATGTCTTGAAGAGAAGCTGGCAAAGGGAGAATCCGATGCACAACCAATCGCTGATACAGTCCGTAATGGTCTGAATGAGAGTCTCAAGGCACAGGGTTACATCAATGTTGAACAGCAAAGCGACGCGCTGACGCAGGTGTCTGAGTTAGTTGACCAAGAATACAATGAGATGATTGATTTCCCTTATGTCGAGAGAATGAATGAGGAAAAACAAGCTCGCCAGAGCACATTTATTATAACGATTGTTTTAGGAATGATCTTTGTTGTCGGTGGGACAGCATTGATTCTATACACAGAGAAGTATAAACATAGAGCGATACGTGTGTTAGCATACAGTATCCTCGTTGCAGCGATGGGAGTCGTACTAGCCGCATTGCTTATGCGCTTGCAAGGTAGTACACAGTTGATACACAATATTGAACCACGGTTTTATCAAGAGTTTTTCGTTTCGTACACGCAGGAGAACATCAATAATACGATATACGTCGGTCTCGGCGGTATGGTTGTGTGGCTGTTCCTCGGTTTCACCGTAAAGGGTATGAAAAACTCTTTACGTAGATAGGGAGGGAGCCCCATGTACAAGACTTATAAATCAGGAATTAGTAAACATTTTGACTTTATGATATTAGATGCTATATGTGTGGAGCTGGCATATATACTAGCTTTTGTGATTCGTCATGGAACCAATCCATTTACCAATAGTTCATATCGTAATGTAGGTCTGTTTCTGATTCTGCTTGAGATACTATGTTGTATCTTTTTAGAAAGCCACAAGGATATATTAAAACGTGGATATTTTCGAGAATTTCGTGAAGTGCTGAAGAATAATACAGTCATGCTTCTGATTTTCTTTGGTTATGCATTTATACTACACTCAGGTAATATATTTTCGAGGATTACCTTTTTCCTGACATGGGCGCTTGCTAATCTGCTCATGTATGGAGCACATCTTCTCTGGAAGCGATACATTCGCTTCTATATGAGATGCAATCGTAAGGCGAGACAGGTAGTTCTCGTGTCGAGACGCAAGACTGTGAAGGAGACGCTTCAGAAATTGCAGCTTGATGAAGTATGCAACTATATGGTTGTGGGACTGATTCTAGATGGTGAGGGTGTGAAGGAAAAGAGTATCAATGGCGTGCCCGTCTTAGGCTGTCTGGGAATCGCGATGGACAAGATTCGTTCGATGGTAGTAGATGAGGTACTTATTGATTTGCCGGCTTCTGCAGATGAAGAGACGAAGAGAATCGTGGAACAATGCTATGATCGAGGAATTACGACTCATATCTACATTCATCCGATGGGTCATGTCGGTGGCATGAAAGTGGTTGAGCGTATGGGAAGCTGTACGGTTGTCACGAATTCGATTAAGGTTGCTTCAATGAAGAATGTACTGGCGAAAC
This sequence comes from uncultured Lachnospiraceae bacterium, assembly GCA_964619785.1. Classification (GTDB taxonomy): domain Bacteria; phylum Bacillota; class Clostridia; order Lachnospirales; family Lachnospiraceae; genus CAZUGH01. Next base: position 3,565 of record CAZUGH010000086.1, read on the forward strand.
GCTTTATGGATATCGCAGGAGGTATCGTGGGAGTGCTGATTATGGCAATCTCGATGATTCTTGTTGTGCCAGGAATTATGATTCAGAGTCCAGGTCCGATCTTCTTCGTTCAAGAACGAGTTGGGAAAAATGGACGCCGATTCAAGTTATATAAGTTTCGTTCTATGTGTGTGGATGCAGAGTTACAGAAGAAGTCACTGCTTGCACAGAATGAGATGGAAGGGTTCATGTTTAAGATGAAGGAGGACCCGCGTGTATTTGGTTTTGGTAAATTCATGCGTAAGACTAGCATCGATGAACTACCACAGTTTATCAATGTGCTAAAGGGCGATATGAGTCTTGTTGGGACAAGACCTCCAACAGTTGAGGAATATCAACAATATGAAGCAAGACATATGAAACGACTCGCATCCAAGCCGGGTCTGACAGGTCTATGGCAGGTTAGTGGACGTAGTGCAGTGACTGACTTTGAACAGGTTGTTGAACTAGATGCGAAGTACATAGAAGAGTCCAATATCGGACTTGACATCAAGATTATACTAAAGACAATTTGGGTTGTATTGACAGGAAAGGGTTCTGAATAATGGAGAATATCAATGGATTTATTGACATTCACAATCACATATTGCCAGGCATTGATGATGGCTCTCCGAATATAGAAGAGACAGAGCAGATGCTTCGTGTGGCAGCAAACGAGGGAATTGGCGTGATGGTCGCGACACCGCATTATGATATGGATCGCAATCATCAGGACAAAGACCAGATTCTTGAACTTACTGCGCAGGTACAAGAACTTGCCGAGAAGATACAACCAGGAATGAAGATTTACAGTGGAGCCGAGGTGCTCTATGATGTAGGAATCCTTGAAGATATCAAAGCAGGTCTCATACCGTGTATCGGAGCAGGGAATTATATACTACTTGAATTTTACCCTGATATTCGATATAATATACTTTGCGCGTCTGTGCATGGTGTGATTAATGCAGGATACACTCCAATCATCGCTCATTTAGAACGTTATGAGTGCCTGATACGGACGACGAAGCGCATTCCGGAGTTGATCAAGATGGGAGCGACCATGCAGATGAATAGTCGCAGCTTGCTTGGCGGACTGATGGATAAGCGAAGTCGTATCTGTCGTAAAATGGTGACGAGTGGCTATGTACATTTCCTAGGAAGTGACAGCCATAGTGCAACGAGGCGAGCACCAAGTATGCGTGAGACAGAGAAAGTATTACGCAAGCTTGGTGGAGACTACTTGGTGGACAAACTATTGCGGGAGAATCCGCAGAAGATGTTACAAGGTGAATACATATAGTGGAGTACTGGAGGAAATAGAGTGAACGATTCAAATATAAAACAAGATGAAGTAGAAATTGACTTACTAGAGCTATTCCAAGTGTTATTATCGAAGGCATGGATTATTTTACTAGCAGGTATTATTGGAGTTGTCAGTGTGGGCTTGTTCTGTAAGTTCGTTATGACCCCGATTTATTCTTCTACAACACAGCTAGCGATTCTAAGTAATACAGCAGGTATCACTTCACTAGCAGATTTGCAAGTAGGAACACAGTTAACACAAGATTACATCGTTGTTGTTCAGAGCCGTCCTGTTGTCGAAGGCGTCATTGAGCGACTTGATTTAGATATGAAGTATGAGGAGCTGTTAGGTGCAACAACCGTAGAGAATCCTGCGGATACACGAATACTAGCTATCACAGTTCAGAATGAAGAACCATATCTGGCAAAGCAGATTGTAGACGCCTATGCAGACATTTCAAAGAAGCGTATTGCAACGCTGATGGATATCGCAGAACCAGGAATCGTCGAAGAAGGTTATGTGGCTGAGAACAAGACAAGCCCTACGACAACGAAGAATGCATTGATTGCTGGTGTATTATTAGCATTTATCGCATGTGCCATCATCATTATTCGTCATCTGATGGATGACACGATTAAATCTTCGGAGGATATCGAGCATTATCTAGGACTGAATACACTTGGAATCCTGCCAATTGATGAAGCAGGACTCAAGGAAGAAGAACGAGAGAGGCTAGCGGAAGAGAAGATGAAGCGTTCTAAGAAAGAAAGCAAGAGAAAACCCCATGAGGGAGGTAACAGCCATGAATAAGATTACATTTGGTAAGAGAGAGAAGCTCAGTTACCGCTCGAATGAAGCATATAAGTCATTACGTACGAACGTACAGTTCTGCGGAGATGACATCCAGGTGATTCTATTCACCAGCTGCACACCGAACGAAGGTAAGTCCAGCGTGGCATTTAACCTGGCAGTATCGATTGCAGAGACAGGCAAGAAGGTTGTCTTAGTCGATGCCGATCTTCGCAAGTCAGTTATGGCTGGACGTTACAAGGTCGGTGCAGTGGAAGCGGGATTGACACATTATCTGGCAGGTCAGTGCAAGCTTGATGAAGTACTCAGCCAGACAGATATCGAGAACATGGATATCCTATTATCTGGGCAGTACGCACCGAATCCAGCCGAGCTACTTGGAACAGATAAATTCGCTAAACTCATTGAAAAGTTGCGTAAGGATTATGATTATATCCTAATCGACACACCGCCACTTGGAAGTGTTATCGACAGTGCTATCGTAGCACGTGTTGTAGATGGAGCAATATTAGTAGTCGAGAATAATGCCATCAGCTATCGTTTTGCACAGGGTGTGAAAGAACAGCTGACGAAGAGTAACTGCAGAATCCTAGGCGCCGTACTCAATAAGGTTGCGATGGAGAAAAAAGGTTACTATGGCAAGTATTATGGTAAGTACTATGGCAAATACTACGGGAAGTATTATGGTACTTATGGTGATGAATAGGGTAAGTGATATTTCTTTCTGAATACTGGTTAAGATAATGAGATATAATGATTAAGAAGGGAGGGGTTTGCATGTGTACGAGACAAGAAACAATTTCAAGACTTCACGAATTGATAACTTTACAGAGCCATATGGAAGCTGAATTTGGCTCAGACAATTATAATATTTTTGTATTTGGCAGTTACATTACCAATCAATATGAGAATGACAGAAGTGATATCGACATAGCAATTTACACCCCAGACTTTCGTTTGTATAAACGATTATCTTGCTATCTAG
>CAZUGH010000087.1:0-6597 GCA_964619785.1 uncultured Lachnospiraceae bacterium
GTATTCACTTGCTTTTCTTGACAATAAGGTACAAAATGCATAGAATAAGGTATATCTTTATGAAGTATGATTGGAGGTTATCGTGAGCTTTTTCAAAACCTTTCGCGAAGAGGCGAAATTAATTCAAGAACGCGACCCTGCGATGAAGTCTACACTGGAGGTTTTTCTATACCCGAGCTTCCGCGCCATACTTAAGTATCGCAAGGCACACCGTTTATATATGAAGAAACACTATTTTCTTGCACGTCTTATCTCACAACGATGTGCACGCAAGACCGGTATTGAGATTCATCCTGGTGCTCAGATTGGTGAAAGATTTTTCATTGATCATGGACATGGGGTAATCATTGGCGAAACTGCCATTATTGGCAACAATGTTACGCTTTATCAAGGAGTTACTCTTGGTGGTACTGGTAAGGAAAAGGGCAAACGTCACCCTACGATTGGTGATAATGTTATGATTAGTGCTGGTGCTAAGGTCCTTGGTTCTTTCACTGTCGGTGCGAACTCCAAGATTGGTGCTGGTTCCGTCGTGCTAGATGAAGTTCCGCCGAACTCCACTGTTGTTGGTGTTCCAGGACACGTTGTCAAGCGTGATAACATAAGAATTCCTTCTGACGATCTCGACCAAGTTCATCTACCTGACCCTGTTCGCAATGAGATACAAGCATTGCAGCAACAGGTAGCAGATTTGACCGAAGCCGTTTCGGCACTTACAGAAAGGAACGATTAGTATGGAACAACAACCCATTTTGGATATACTTCACGATGCATTTCATACAGAGCCCGTGGATCCATCTACGTATTCCCCACTTGCACTAGCATATATGGGGGATGCCGTCTATGATTTGATTATCCGCACATTATTTGTAGAGAAACGAAACATGCCCGCACGTAAATTGCATCAGCAGACGATTCAACTTGTGAAAGCTGCCGCTCAAGCAGAACTCATTTTAGCTATTGAAGATCAGCTAACCGAGGAGGAATACGCTGTGTTTAAACGTGGTCGCAATGCCAAAGCATCCTCCGTAGCGAAGAATGCTGATATTCATGATTACCGCAATGCCACCGGTTTTGAAACCCTCTGTGGTTATCTCTATCTGTCAAAACAGTTAGACCGAGCCATGGAATTGATAAACCTAGGATTTGAGAAACTAAACATATTGAAATAAGAATGGAGACCCCTATGAATCAAGAGGAAAATGTAACCCCTGAAGTGAATGAATACAAACTAGAAGGCAAGAATGCTGTCCTTGAGGCTTTTCGTGCCGGCAAGACAATCGACAAACTCTTTGTTCTTGAGGGCTGTAATGATGGTCCAATATTGAACATTTTGAGAGAAGCACGCAAGACTTCTACTATTATAAACTTTGTCACAAAAGAACGTCTGTCGCAGATTAGTGATACCGGCAAGCACCAGGGTGTCATCGCAATGGCTGCTGCCTATGAATACAGCACCATTGATGACATATTTGCCTTGGCTGAGAAAAAGGGCGAGCAGCCCTTCATTTTCCTATTAGATAGCATTGAGGACCCACACAATCTCGGTGCCATCATCCGTACTGCCAATCAGGCAGGTGCTCATGGTGTCATCATTCCAAAGCGTCGCGCGGTCGGATTGACGGGTATCGTTGCGAAGGCTTCTGCTGGTGCGCTTCACTATACACCGGTTGCCAAAGTCACAAATTTGGTATCAACTATGGAAGAATTGAAAAAGCGCGGCATCTGGTTTGCTTGTGCTGATATGGATGGACAGGTTATGTACAAGAATAACCTCACAGGTCCTATCGGTCTCGTAATCGGCAACGAAGGCGCCGGCGTAGGACGTCTTGTGAAGGAGCATTGTGATTATGTGGTATCGATTCCGATGAAGGGAGATATCGATTCTCTGAATGCTTCCGTAGCAGCTGGTGTTCTGGCGTATGAAGTAGTTCGCCAGAGAGATTTTGCTTAAGAAAGGTTAATGCATGAACTACGAAGACTATACCGATGAAGAAGTCGTCGCTTTCAGTCACGAAGGGCACTCAAATGCAACCACGTATCTGCTTGAACGATACAAGAATCTAGTTCGAAAAAAAGCTAGAACTCTCTATCTCATCGGTGGAGACAACGACGATTTGATCCAAGAAGGAATGATTGGGCTCTTCAAGGCAATCCGTGAATTCAATCCTGAGCGAGAAGCAAGCTTCTATCATTTTGCCAGCTTGTGTATCTCAAGCCAGCTCTATAATGCCATCAAGGCATCACGTCGTCAGAAAAATTCCCCACTCAATACCTATGTCTCGCTATATGCGCCATTAAGTAGCGAAAACACAGGAGATGAGCAAGCGCCTACATTGGCTGATACACTCTCTTCTTCTGCGTCTTCGGAGCCCGAAGAAATTCTTATTGACAAAGAGAATGTGGGTATGATAGAATACGAACTTGGAAAGAGATTGAGTCCTTTTGAAAATCAGGTGCTCGCGCTCTATCTAGGAGGTATGGATTATCAGCAGATTGCGCAGTCGATAGACCGCACACCTAAGTCGATTGATAATGCTCTCCAGCGGATACGAACCAAGTTACTTACCATCGTATCTGTATCATAAACATTGCTACTATGGCTCAGGAGGTAGAGCGCATCCTTGGTAAGGATGAGGTCACGGGTTCAACTCCCGTTAGTAGCTTTGACGGATTTTCGGCACTTGCAAGAGTTTCTTGTAGGTGCCTTTTTTATAAGTTCTATCATTTTCTATTAATCCATTACATTCTCTTCATCCATCTGTGCTTCAAAATCTTCTATGCTATCTGTGTGAATCGATATCTTAAACCACCTTTTCAAAACAGCTAGATTGTTTTCTGTATCAATTCGTTTCAAAAGTGCTTCGGGCACATAACCATGCACCATAAGAATCTCTAATAGATCTTCTCGCTTGCTAGCAATCTCGCCTTTCTTCATTCTAGATAAATACTCGTCATTACCCTGAAGATTTTTCCATTCCTCATGTTTCCTAGCAATTTCATCAAGCTGGCTTCTATACTCCATTGCTTCATACTCCATCACACGCACAGGCATTCGGTAATCAATATAAACTTGACTCTCATTCGCTAGTATAACCAGTTTTGTTCCTTTTTTCAGTCTTTTGACAATATCTCATTGACGATATTGAGCTAGAAAACCTCCTTTCTGACTTCTCTTAACTTGTTGAAGTCCAGACTCTTCATCACTTAATTCATTTTCTCTAATAAACGTACTACCTCGAAACAACATATGCAGGTTTTATTTTCCTACATCATGTGATAAAATAATATAGTAGTCTGAGGAGGAATTGGCATGAAGAACGCACTTCGTACTAGAAAGCAAATTGTGTTTGCACACACATTTACTTATTTCAACTTTATTAATCTCTTTTTGTTTGTTCTAATCCTTATTAGTGGGCAGCAAAAAAACATGTTATTTATGGGCGTTGTTATATCGAACGCTTTGATTGGAATCATACAAGAACTTAAAGTCAAAAAAATTATAGATGCGCTATCGGTCATCACTGCTACCAAAGCTCGTAGAATTATAAATGGCGAGATTACAGAATGTCCGATTGAGGATTTACAAGTGGGTGACCTGGTCCGAATCGAGTGTGGTGACCAGCTTGTTGCCGACGGTTTTGTCGAGGATTCGCAGGGACTCGAAGTCAATGAATCTCTGTTGACTGGTGAAGCCATTCCTGTTTTCAAGAAAAAAGGTGATTTGCTCTATTCTGGAAGCTTCATTGTTGCCGGAAGTGCAGATGCCACGATTCAGAAAATTGGAGAAGACAGCTATGCCTCTCAGCTTGTTGAGAAGGCTCGCACCAAGAAACGCGCCACCTCAGAGATGCAAAATGCGATTGGTCGCATCATTCGCGTTGTCAGCATCGCCATCATTCCTGTCGGCATCGGTCTCTTTATCACGCAGCGCGTTGTCAGCGGCATGTCCGTTTCTGACTCCCTTGTGAAGACTGTCGCTGGTGTCATTGGCATGATTCCTGAAGGGTTGGTTCTTCTCACAAGTGTATCCTTCATCCTCGGTGTCGGACGTCTCGCGAAGAAGCAAGCACTGGTACAGGAGATGGAAGCAATCGAAGCTCTTGCGCGCGTGAATGTACTCTGCCTCGACAAAACGGGAACTATCACAACAGGGCAGCTTGAAGTTGAGCGCATCATCCCATTTGGCCATTATGAGGAAAATGAAATCAGCCAGATTATGCGCCCATTTTCCCATGCCTTTTCTTCTGTCAATGCAACAGGCGAAGCCTTGCAACAGTATTTCGAGAAAACAAAGCTAGATTCTGTCATCGATACGATTCCTTTTAGTTCATCACGTAAATACATGGGTATCACAATTCAAGAAAAAGGGTCCTTCTTGCTAGGAGCACCTGAGTTTTTGATGTCCAATGATGAGATTTTGTCACAAGCAAATGAACTCGGTTCTCAGGGCTATCGCGTTTTACTTCTCGCACAGATTCCTAATTTGACGCAGGTTGAAAATGCACAACCAATTGGATTTATTATATTGAGCGACTGCATACGCCCCGATGCGAGCAAGACATTTTCCTTTTTCCATGAACGTGGTGTCGCAATCAAGGTCATCTCGGGCGACAATCCAGCAACTGTCTCACAAATTGCAATTCGTGCAGGGTTACAAGGTGGAGAGCACTACATTGATGCCCGCACACTCCCTGATAGTATAGAAGAATTAAGCAAAATCGTATGCGATTATACTGTATTTGGACGCGTTTCGCCAGAGCAAAAAGAGCTCCTTGTCAAGGCATTTCAGGCGTGTGGGCTCGTAACTGGTATGGTGGGTGACGGCGTCAATGATGTACTCGCAATTAAGGACGCGGACTGCGGTATTGCGATGGCTGCCGGAAGCGATGCAGCGAAGCAAAGTGCGCACATCGTCTTGATGGATTCGGATTTTGCCAGTATGAAAGACATAGTAAAAGAGGGCCGAACGATCATTGCCAATATTGAACGAGTCAGTGCCCTCTATCTTACTAAGACGATATATTCAGTTTTACTTTGCATTATTTTTATTGTTTTGCGAAGAGCCTATCCATTTATCCCGATTCAACTCAGCCTCATCAGTGCTACTGCAATCGGCATTCCAAGCTTCTTCCTCACATTAGAAAAGCATGAAATGGTTACCGCGAACGGATTTCTACGACATGTACTGCGTATTTCGCTGCCATGTGCGTTGGCTATCGTGGGTGGATTGGTATTTGTTCAGATACTGCGACCAATCCTCTCCTTATCCGCCATCATGGTGTCATCTCTCAATTTGCTTATTGGAGGAGGCATCAGCCTCGCCGTAGTCATCTTTGTATGCCATCCGATGAATCGAAAGCGCTTCCTGTTGTGCCTCATTGTCACCATTCTCTTCTGTGCTGGATTTTTGATTTTCCCTGATTTCTTCGGTGTTAAGGATATCATCTAATCAAGTAATATCATTAATATATGTGTGAATCAGCGGAAATACTCGTTCCTCTAAGTCCTCCACTTTGCAAGAAATAACATCTGCCGCCTGCGGTGGCTCACCAATCGAATATCTTCCGTTGTTCATAGGTAATGTGCTATCAGTGATATCAAGATAGAATCCTTGCTCATGATCAAATACCTCAAGCAAAAGATGTTTTGGCATCTGTTCTAAGAAATTCTTAACATGGATCACACGTCCCATAATATACGGTTTTCTCTCCGCATTCCGAACCATGCCATCTGGCAAAAACTCTGTATCAAAAAATACAATCTTCGGCTCAATCAAGTGTACTTTGCTAATAACATATGCATAAAGAGCATTCATCACATCCCTAGCAGATACCTTATGGCAGATAACCTCGTAAGCCTCGCATTTTCCACCTTCGGCTCCAAACGATACCGAGCCCACCAGGTCACCATCCTTTGTATAAAATGCCAGCACTCCACCATCTAGTGCACGCATCTCTCTGCGGTGTATCCGATAATAATCCAAATCTCTCTTCACAAACATATCACTTGTCGAAGAACTCAGTTTCTGATTGACAAACTCCACAAACTCTAACTTCTTCTCTTCCGAAAGACGGCTGTAATTAATAACCGATAATTCGGATGACGCAAAATCTCTCACCTCTGAAATGCTCCGATGATACAAGTCAGCAAAACCAAAACTGCGATAATACTCCTCTTTCATCGGCGAAAGATAAGTCATAATCCGACCAGCTTCGTAAGCTTCTGTCATACCTTCTAGCATTAACTCGCGCATTCTGCCCTGACGTCGGTACTCAGGGTCTGTAGCCACGCCAACGATATAATGAAGCACCTGCTCCTTGCCAAAGAAAGAGATATTATATGGCGTGTAAAAAGCCATACTCGCAAGTCGTTCCCCATCATATTGGGAAAACACTTGGCTGATAGAAGCCTTTCTCTGAAAATAAAAATCGATATATTGATCTGTATCTAAAAAAGATGATTTCCATAATTCCCGATGATTCATAACTACCTCCTGATTCGTAGCGTTAGCGGAGAATCCACGTCCGAAATGTCAAATTTCGGACTGTGATCCATAGAGTTTGAACGCTTTACTCAAACTCTTGAGTGAAATGC
>CAZUGH010000088.1:0-1386 GCA_964619785.1 uncultured Lachnospiraceae bacterium
CAACACGCCCTTATAATACTTCATCTCATCCTGAATCAAACTATCAATCACATTCATTCCTAACACTTCTACCGGTGCCTTATCATCCGTTAGAATCTGCTCGCCGCCTTGACATTGTTTCAGATTGTTCGCAACACGTTCCATCTGATTGCCAAGTTCACGATTAACCTGCGTACTCTGTAAATAATCAAGCGCTTGCGAATTCGCAAAAGCAAACAATTCACGATTGGTACTTCCCATCACATCTACGGTATACGCATGTGGGAAAATGGAGCAAATCGTATCCGTTAAATATTCGTTGATATCACCCTTTTCTTGTGTGTGCATGTTCATATTTACCACCATAACGCCATTCGGTGTAAGGTGATTCGACACTTCACGGAAGAATTCCTGGGAAGACATCTGAAATGGTATCGTGATATCCTGATAGGCATCCACCATAATGACATCATATTTCTTATCGACTCCCTGTAAGTAAGCCCGTCCATCATAAGTGGCAACAGGAACATCCCCTGGAAGTTCAAAATACTTTCTTGCCAAGTCGGTAATCTTCTCATCAATCTCTACCCCTTCGACTTTTGCCCGAGGAAAATAAGTTCGGCACTGTGTCGCATACGTACCACTTCCCATTCCAAGCACTAATACATCCATGCTTTCCATCTTATCATATCCAGCCAGAATAGGGGCCGCCAATGCATAATCATAATACATTCCTGTCAGGGTATCTTCTTTCATATGAATCGACTGAACGCCAAATAACACATTTGTTGAAAGAGTAACACTTCGTTCGTCCTCTGCCACCTGAAGGTAATTGTAGACAGACTCCCCTTCATATGTTAAATCATTTTGCCAAAATGCAAAACTACTTGTGTTACCAAAGATACTACATAATATAAAGATAACAATTGCCACCGCACAGATTTTACGTCCTCTTTTTTCTGATATAAAGTAAATCAACCCAAGCAGCAACAAAATTCCCGAGAAAATCAAAAAAGTCACGGCTGTTCCCACCGTCGGTATCGTGATAAATGTTGGCAAAAAAGTTCCAATGATACTACCAACTGTGTTACATGCTCCCAGGTTACCGACAATCTTACCGCTATCATCAAGACTTCCTACCGTGTATTTTACAAGTGATGGAGTCACAGTTCCTAATAAGAACAACGGAAAGACAAATACAAGCATGCACGAGACAAAGGCAGCTATAATAAGAAAATTATTATTAACTGCTAACACAAGCAGAGCAGAAACACCCAAAATAATATATTTGCCCACCACTGGAATTGCCGCAATCCATACTGCCGCAATCAAAATTCTGCGATACAGCTTGTCCGGATTGGGGTCTTTATCCGCTTGTCTGCCACCCCACATATTGCCGAGTGCCAT
>CAZUGH010000088.1:1486-6427 GCA_964619785.1 uncultured Lachnospiraceae bacterium
CCGGATTGGGGTCTTTATCCGCTTGTCTGCCACCCCACATATTGCCGAGTGCCATCGCAATCATAATTGTTCCTATGATAATGGTCCACACAATCTGTGATGAACTAAAGTATGGTGCTAATAATCTGCTTGCTCCTAACTCGACTGCCATTACCGCCATACCTGCAAAAAATTCTGTTAGATAAAGATACACTTTATTCCCAAGTATATGGTTCATCGACGCCTCCTTATTTTACCTTGACAACCTTTGTTTGACTTACTTGTTGGGTACAGTAATTATGGATTTTACGATATGTGTCCGCACTATAATGAAGTCCATCCACTGTCTCATAACCTTCTTGCATTAGATAGGCATAACTATCAATGTAACCAACATCCTCGCCAAGTTCGCTTTTCATCGTTTCATTAAATTCCTCAATCATAGAGTTTCGCAATCCATTTCCTTTGCCTGCTAGGATATCATCATCCACTGGATTCACGGACATAAAATAGACCTCACAGGAAACTTCCTTTTGCAATTCATTAATCTTCTCTACATAATGAGGAGCATCTACCAAATCATTTACTCCAAAATTAATAATAATCACACAGTTCGAAGTAACCGATGCCTTTACCCTGTCAAGATTCTGCACAAACCATGCATATCCCTGGTTCGACTCTGCCACATAGACACTATCTTCATCTTCCGTCACAGTATGCTGCATCCCAACAGTACGAGAGTCTCCATTGAAAATAATATGTGGCGTCATCATCTCTGTACGATAATTTGTAGCCACGTTTGCTTGTGTCGCATTCATAATAGATAATGCCATCATCCACAAGACTACTTGCCGAACAACTACCATTTCTACCTCTTTTCTAGAACCTATACATTAGTATGGTCTACCCATAAGACAGGATGCTGCTCCATAATAATTCGCTCTATTTGCCCAGGTCAACCCAAGAACCGGCTTACCCTTGCCATCATAATAAGCAACATAATATCCTGTCATCATTTCTACATGATATACACCTTTATATCTTCCATTATTCGAACCGTCTTAAACATCACATCTCCTGGTCGGTACTTCATCTTTTGAATATTATTGTAACTACAGTTCTTACTAACAATCTTTTTCTTCGATGCACACCACTTCGCTAGGTCTGCTGCCGTTGGAGCATAACTACGTGAGCCTGGATAAATTCCATACTTTGAATAAGATTTCCACACAAGTGAGCTGCAATCATAGTAACCGCTCTGCATACGTTTTGCCTGGCTATACTTGCAAGTCTTAGCAATTTTTTGCGCACGCTTAATTACCTTTACCATCTTAGCAGAGACAACAGATACAACACATCCAATTTTCTTATCTCCGATATTGGCTGTAATAATAGCATTGCCACTTTTCTTGCCTTTGATAACACCCTTTGAACTCACAGATGCCACCTTTTTGTTGCTTGAACTCCAGCGAACATTCTGCGTTATTCCCTTCACCTTCACGGTCTTTTTCTTCCCTTTTGCAAGAATAACAGAGTCCGCTGAAATAGAAATATTATGTATTGTTAGTGGCACAGAGAAAATCTTATCGTTAATATTAATCTGAAGCACGGTGCTTCCATATCCATAAGGATGAATGCGAATCACATTATCTGTTAAGGTCGAATATACCTCGATTGCTGTATTTGAACTCGTCACCGAAAAATTCACATCATAGTTTGAGCTATTGAACACATATCCACCCAACACATTAATGATTATCTCATCATAAGTACCATTTACCACAAAACTCTCGAGCGAGGTCTTGTCAAGTGTAACACCCGACATATCTAGCTTAACTGTCAATTCATAGGTCTTACTATAAACCATACTACCATAAGAATCATATCCATACACGTTAATGCTTGCAAAACCTGTGGCTAATGCTGTGTAGTTTCCTTGTGCATCGACACTCACGGTACTCATTCCGTAGTTCATCTACTCGGTTCTTGCGATCTCATATTGCGCAATCATCTCATCCGTTGGCTTAAGACTTCCTGTTGCGCCAACGACAACTTGCAAACTCTCCGTGTTACCCCAATACTCACCTGCCGCCTTGATATCAGGTGCTTGGTAACCTGCCACACTGCCTACAAGTAATGCCATAACTAAAATTATCATTTGTATTTTCTTCATATTAAGCCTCATTTCTGTATGAAATCTAATTTTGCATATACATCTATTGTATCATTCACAATATAGAGAATCAATCTTGAAAATAATTACCTTAAGAAGTATAATGAGCGTGTTTTTGTTGATAATGTTACCGTAGGAGGAATTTATGAATACTTTACTTGTTTTACAACAAATGATTGTACTTCTCGCCATGATGGCTACCGGATATCTAACTTGCCATATCGGCTGGATTGATGACCATGTATACTCACGTTTATCGAAGCTCGTGGTAAATGTGTTCAATCCGATCTTGACAATCTACAGTGTACTCGGCACTTCACTTAAAACAACAGGTCCTGTATTCTGGCAAAACATGGCTTTGGTTTTTATCTTTTATGCATTACTATTTTTAGCCGGATTTCTAGTTGTTGGAATTCTTCGTCCGTGTCCCGAAGAGCGTCCCATCTATCGTATGATGACACTTCTTCCCAACATCGGCTTTATGGGCATTCCCATTGTCGCCGCTCTCCTCGGCACCCAATACATCATCTATGTTGCTATTTACATGTTGCTATATGGAATTCTAATCTACACATATGGCATAGCATTATGTCATAAAGCCTCTCTCGCAGAAGGCAATACCCAGTCGCCAACTTCATCCTTGTGGGATAAGCTAAAGCCAATCCTGACCAACCCCGGTATTATCGCTTCCGTCATCGCTCTTATTATCTTCTTTGGCGAAATACAAGTTCCCATTCCTGTAAAGTCCTTTCTTAACTATATGGGTAATCCTTCGATTCCTTTATCCATGTTTTTAATTGGATGCTCTCTTTCCTTTGTGAACTTCAAGGAACTTTTAACTGATATTCGTATCTATGGATTTGTTGTATTTAAGATGTTGATTTTCCCGATTGTTTGTACATTTCTCATTCCCATTCTTCCCTTCGACGCACATATATTAAAATTGTTTATTATTATGTGTTCCATGCCAGCAGGCAGTATGGTTGTACTAATCGCAGAGGAATGTGGTGTAAAATCTTACTGCGCGACAAAAGGCGTTGTCTTATCTACGATTGTATGCGCCATTACATTTCCAATCGTAAGCCTCTTTCTTTAATTGATATATCTGGCATAATATGCTACGATACGGATACAAGGAGGCTGCGTATGATTAAAATTATTTATGCGATGATGAATCATCGAAAAGAAGAAGGATTTGAAGATAATCTAATCTTTAATCCTGGTGAATATGAGATCATGATTTTCCAAACTCCAGTATTAATTGAGGTCGATGGTGTCATGTCCGAGTACCCGGAGCACACTTGTATCCTATACAAGCCAGGTCAAAAGGTTCACTATCGTGCCGTCTCAGGTGAACTCCTCTATGATTGGATACGTTTCGATTGTGACGAGCCTCTATATACCAATGACTTTCTCCCCTTTGGCCAGCCCGTTCAATGTACGAATTATAATGGTTACATCGTATACTGGCAAGCGGTTGCCAATGAGAATTACTGGGTCTATGGAAGCTCAAAGTATGTCTGCGAACAGCTGATGCATATTATTTTCCATCACCTGCATGACTATGCTTATCACTCAGATGCGAACAAATATCGCGATTCTTTTATGTCTCTTAGAGGAAAAATCTATCAGTTTCCTGCCAACGATTGGTCTTTAGAGCATATGGCCTCCACCGTTCACCTAAGTGTACGTTCTTTACAAAAGCTTTATAAAGATTTTTTTCATATCTCCTGTATCAATGAAGTAATCGTCAGTCGAACGAACCATGCCAAAGTCCTTTTATTACAGACAAATGACAGTATTGCAGAAGTTTGCGAGCAATGCGGATACAATAATCAGGAACATTTCTGTCGGCAATTTAAAAAGCAGGTAGGGATGACTCCGACCCAATATCGCAAGCTTTCACAAACGACGTAATTTAGAGTATCCTCTCATATTTTAACATTTTTACCCAATAAATACTTTTATTTCGTAACATTTTATTATTTTATTAGACTGTGTAAATTGACTATATTTGGTCGTAGTGCTATGATTAACCTACATTCAGAGAAAAGGAGAGAACCTATGAAAAATACTGGTATTGATAGAAGACTTGATGATTTAGGAAGAATCACTTTACCGATTGAACTGAGACGTTCCCTTGATATTGCGGACAGAGACTCCCTTGAGATTTATACAGAAGATGATAAGATTATTCTCAAGAAGAAGAACACTGGTGATGTTTTCACTGGCTCTACCGAAGATTTGATTGACTATCACGACAAACAAGTGTCGAAAGAATCAATCAAAGAATTAGCTAAGCTTGCTGGTTTAATTTAATCATATATCCCTTTAGTGTGGGAGGAGTCCCCCTAGACTCCTCCCTTTCCTTTTAAGTATGTTCTCACATTGAACATAGATACCAAAGATAACTATTACGAATGATAAAATTAATACAAATGAAGACAGAGGCTGTTCGCAGGAACAGCTTCTTTTTTTTTACAAAAATGTGTGGTATAATGTAAAAAACTAACAAATCTAAAGTAGCGTGAATCAACAAAGCACCCAGAATGGAGGCACAATGATACTATTTCAATACAAAAAATTACTGAAATCAAAATATAATCTATTTCTCTTAATATTGTGTAGTGTTCCCGTTATCGTAAGTTACTGTAAAACCTATTTAGATTATCAAGAATGAAGGAGTTTTCTTGTCACAAAACCCACTGATCTTAATCTTGATGCTGCAATAGCAAGAGATGACATCATGAATAGTCTAGCCCAATTAAACCTCGATAACCACGCCAACG
>CAZUGH010000089.1:0-3671 GCA_964619785.1 uncultured Lachnospiraceae bacterium
CCTACAGCTGAAACAACGATGAACACTGGATTTTTCTTTAACCCAATTCCTTTCTTTACCTTCTCTAGGACACCTAGCCCATCTAGTTTTGGCATAATCATGTCCAACAAGACTACATCTGGTTCCAATTCCTTAATAAGTTGAACCCCTTCAACTCCATCATTCGCACGTCCAAGAACCTGAATTTCATCATCAGTTTCTAGAATCTCTGCTAGAAGATTCACAACTCTCTGATTATCATCAATGATAACAACACCGAGTTTTGACATTATAGTTTCCTCCTAAAACAAAATTCCACACGTTTCAATGGTTATTTTTACCATCCGTGTCATAATTTGCATTATATCCTTTTTTTTACAAGGAATCAAGTAAAACTCATCGCATAAAACGACAAAAAAAGCGTTGCTATGTCACAACGCTTTTCACCACCATCTATTTATTGATTTAACTCGATATATTCCTGCAAATTTTGAATGTAAATTTCACCAATCGAACTAAGTGCTGCATGACTCCGTTTGATATATCCAATTGTCATAGTCACCTGTTCTTTTAGGGGTATTGCCATAAAATCACTGCCATTTAACTCTTCACAGATGATTCCTGAACATAATGTGTAAGCTTCCAACCCAATCATCAAATTTAGCATTGTCGAACGATCACATGCTTTTATCGTTTTCTTGTAGTCATAGGTACTTAATATCTCCTCTGCCAAATAAAAGGAATTATTATCGCCCTGTTCAAAAGACAGACAGGGATACGCTTCTAACTGTTCGAGGGAAATCACAGCTTCCTTCGCCAGGGGATGTCCCTTCCACAGATATACGTAACCTTTACACTGAAACAACGGAGAAAACTCCAATCGGTGTTCTCTCAAAAGTTTCGCGATGACTCTCTCATTGAACTCATTTTCATACAGAATTCCAACTTCACTTTTACCCGAATACACATCCTTAATCACATCTGCTGTTCGCGTCTCACGAATTGCAAACTCGTATTCATTCATGTCAAATCCCTTCACCATCTCCACGAAAGCTTTCACAGCAAAGGAATAATGCTGCGTCGAAACCCCAAACTTTTTCTTGATATCTTTGTCGCCGAAATAGTGCTCCTCCATCAGCTCCATCTGACTAGCCACCTGCCTGGCATAGCCAAGGAACTCCTCCCCTTCATTTGTAATCAACACACCCTTGTTCGTCCTCTGGAATATCTGTATTCCCACCTCTGTCTCTAACTCCTTAATCGCAGAAGACAAACTAGGTTGCGAGACAAATAACTGCTTCGCTGCTTCGTTCATCGAATTATACTTAGCCACTGTCAACACATATCGAATCTGTTGTAACGTCATTTGTCCCGTCTCCTTTATCTACACTGCCAAGCCAGAATGCTAGCTGATGGCCTTGAATGCTTCATCCAAATCCTCAATAATATCATCCACATTCTCTGTTCCAATTGACAGTCGAATCGTGTTCGGACGAATTCCCTGTGAGAGAAGTTCTTCCTCGGTAAGCTGTGCATGGGTTGTTGATGCTGGATGTATTACTAATGATTTTACATCAGCGACATTGGCAAGTAAAGAAAATAATTCCAAATTGTCGATAAAGTCTTTTGCCTTCTTGTCATCACCCTTAATCTCAAAAGTGAAGATAGAGCCACCGCCTTGAGGAAAATATTTTGCATAGAGTTCCTTCTGTTTTGGATCCGTCGATACGGATGGATGATTTACTTTTTCAACTTGCGGATGGTTGTTAAGGTACTGAACAATCTTCAATGCATTTTCCACATGTCTTTCTACTCGAAGTGACAAAGTCTCTAAACCTTGAAGGAAGAAAAACGCATGAAATGGTGACAATGTTGCTCCTGTATCACGTAATAAAATCGCACGAATCTTGGTAACAAATGCTGCTGGTCCTACTGCTTTGGTATAGCTGACTCCATGATAACTTGGATTTGGTTCCACAAGTGATGCAAACTTGCCACTTGCTTCCCAATCAAATTTTCCTCCATCGATAATCACACCACCAATCGTGGTACCATGGCCACCGATAAACTTAGTTGCCGAATGGATGACAATATCAGCACCATATTCAATTGGACGAACGAGATAAGGTGTTGCAAATGTATTATCAACAACAAGCGGAATCTTATGTGCATGTGCAATATTAGCAATCTTCTCGATATCCACAACATCTGAGTTTGGATTACCCAAAGTCTCAATAAAAATTGCTTTTGTGTTGTCTTGAATTGCTTCCTCAATTTCAGAATCATTCTCCGGATCAACAAAGCTTGCTTGAATTCCATAGCTTGGTAGGGTGTGTGCCAACAAATTATAGCTGCCACCATAGATATTATTTGCTGCCACGATGTGGTCTCCATTGTGTGCTAAATTTTCAATGGTATACGTAACCGCTGCTGCCCCACTTGCTACAGCCAGTGCTGCTACGCCGCCCTCAAGGGCTGCAATTCGTTGTTCAAAAACATCCTCTGTCGGATTGGTCAAGCGACCATAAATATTACCAGCATCGCTCAAGCCAAATCTCGCTGCTGCATGTTCACTATTGCGGAAAACATAAGATGATGTCTGATAGATTGGAACTGCTCTAGCATCCGTAACTGGGTCTGGGCTTTCCTGTCCAACGTGTAATTGAAGTGTTTCAAATCTTAAATCTCTCTGTGCATATGTTTTTTTACTCATAATCTGCCTCTTTTCCGATGCATTCTTTGCTCTTTTTATTTCCTACCGTTTTAATAGGATATGTATATACTAGCATAATGGTCGGGTATTGTAAATTAGGAATCTTTTATTATCTGATATTGATTTTTCCTATAGCAGTTTTCAGTAAAATGTAAAAGCCATCATCTATCACAGACAATGGCTTTTGACATGTATGATTATTTAATTATTTTAAGGTACTTAATGTTCTTCATTGATACTTTACCAGCATCCACACGAACAACCACATAATAACGATATGTAATTCCATTTTGTTTGATTGTAACAGTCACGTTTGTTCTTCCTGCTTTCTTTCCTTTTACTAATCCCTTAGAAGAAACAGTTGCCACTTTTTTATTACTCGTTTTATAGGTCACCTTGGCATCTTTTGATACATTTTTTAACTTAATCTTGTATTTGGCACCTTTATAGACCCTTCGATATAACACAGCCGTTGGATACTTATATTTAACAGTGTACTTTGTAAGAGAATAGTTCTGATCCTGACCCTTTGTTACTCTCAGATTAATTATGTACTGTACAATATGCTTGCCTTTTCTTGCATTCACTATAATCTTGGTTTTACCTGATTTTCTCTTTGTTGTAACCAATCCATTTTTACTAACTTTTGCAATGGATTTATTGCTTGATTCACAAACAATTTTCGCCTTCGAGGTATTCTTAAACATCACCTTGAATTTCATATTGTATCCCATACATTTTGACAAAATAATCGTTGGGATATTTTCTTCTATCGATTTCTTTTGTTCCGTCTGAGGTGTGGTTGGTGCTTGGGTTGGCACTGATGTTGGTGCTTGGGTTGGGGCTGGTGTTGGTGTTGCACCTGTTTGGGAACCTTGCAATTCTTTCATTGCCACTGCGACAATATTGATATCCCCAGTAACATTCTCTTTAAAAATAACAATCTCACCAGTTCTAGAATTATATGTATAATCAGCTG
>CAZUGH010000089.1:3771-6237 GCA_964619785.1 uncultured Lachnospiraceae bacterium
AATCAGCTGTCAAAGTTGTTGTAAATGCCTGCCCACTTACCGCCTTTTCGCTACCTATAGTTCCATCGATTGCCTTGAGATGATCCTCAGCAGTACCGGTCGATTGACTCTTACCATTCAATGTCGTATCACACAGTTTAAACCAATGTGCATATAAAGTTCCTGAAATCGTACTCTTCGTACCAATCCATTTTCCTTCATTTGTTGTATACTCAGCCACACTCGAAGCAAATTGACCATCCTTTGACAGGACCATCATGCCTCCACTTGCTTCCGTATAATAACCATCAAAAGCATAACCTGCTCTCTCACCAACATTTGTCTGACCAAAAGTTTCTCCTGCTTTATATTGCACAGAGGCTGCTCCGTCATGAACCGAAGAATCTTCACAGTTCTTATCAAGAACAATTGGAAATACATTTTTTGTAATAATATCAATATTTCCTGTTACCTTTTCTTTTGGAATAACAAGGTAACCATCATTTTCACGATATGAGTATTGGTTCGAAGTTAATTCAGCCCCGCCAACAAAAATCTTGTCAATCGAGAAATCATATCCTACCATATTCGATGTCTGTAATATCGTTGTATTATACAATGCATTACTATTTGCTTTGTCTTCTCCTATGGTACGTTCTGTTACAACAACTCCATTTGTTTGACTCTGATTGGCAATCGTAACGCCATTCAATGTGACATCATAATAAATCGCCTGTTCG
The DNA here is from genome assembly GCA_964619785.1 of uncultured Lachnospiraceae bacterium. Lineage (GTDB taxonomy): Bacteria > Bacillota > Clostridia > Lachnospirales > Lachnospiraceae > CAZUGH01. The sequence goes on from CAZUGH010000089.1 coordinate 4,491, forward strand.
AGTGTATCGTTTTTAATGGCGGCTGCATTGATATAGTAATTACCTTTTTGACTCTCTTTTGGAATATAAATACATCCTGTCACTGGTTCATAGGTATAATCATCTGTTGATAATGCTGTTTTGGCAATATCGGACCCTGCTTGTATCTCTATACTCTGAGGAAGCACATAACCTTCTTTTGCAACCAGCTGCAAAACCACGTTATCTCTTTGTAAGGTACCACCAATATGGACAACCTTATTGCCGGAGTCCGGTTGTGCTTCAAATGAATTATTCTCATATAAGTTACTCGTTGCAGCCTGCGAACCTGTAGATGTTCCATCATTATCATTATTTAGATAAATCGTTGCTCCCGCTTTTGCCTCTGCCGAAATCGACAGCATATCATCTTTCCATTCGATTCCTTCTGCAGCCGCCGCTTCACGAAGGGCAAGAATAACGTCGGAATCCACATGCAATTCTCCTGTCGCCGCATCATATGTATAGTCGGTTCCATTTTCAAGCACTTTGTTGTAACTTGCTGTATCATTAGAATCGCATTTTACTGCCACCTCAAATTTACCTAATACATATCCTGCATTTGGCGTAAGCTTGGTTGTGTAATCATCTCCCGTTGCAAGAGATACCTCTTTATTCTGAGATGCGACATTGGTTAAATGATACGAAACATGAATTGGTCTGCGTATGACACGAACAGGCATCGACATAGTTGCTGACGTATGCTGTTTTAATGTAGTGTTAACAGAGCTACAATTGTGCGCGTTCCCATCGACTGGGCCATAGCTATTCTGATTATGTCCGCATCCTGTATATCCTTTTGCAGATAACGCAATCACAGTCGTAACGCCAAGCTTTTTACCAATAATCTTCGTATTCGTAGTATCTCCATCAACTCGGTCTGCATATTCAGTATCTGCAATTCTCCAGCGATTATCAATGGATATATGAAGTGGAGAAACCAAGCTATAATCTGTTGATGTGTTATACTTATTAACATGAGGAATACCTGCCATCTCGTATAATTCAGCAAAACTGTTGGTCTCACCGACATATACAGAAATACCATCATCACCTCGATTTGCTTCTTCCATGGACAGCTGCATACTTGCATTTTCTAATGCATTAACCTGGTCAGATACTTCTTTGCCATAGGTATCACTATCCGTATTTACATCACAAACAGTAACTTTGACTGAATATGTATCATGTTCATTGGTAATATAAGAACATTCTTTATAGTCTTGAAACAATCCTGCATTATTTTGATACCCATTTTGAATGGTATTGCTGTAATAGGTAACTCCATCATGAACGATCTTCCTTGCTCCTTTTGAACTACCAAAAGCGCCAGCACCTCCAATTGCACAACCTAAGTAATCAACCAAAAGAAATGTACCAGCCGTCTTCATATCCTTATCAATATAATTTTCCCATGTATATTCTAACTGTGCATTATCAGAAAATCCTGTGGTCTGTGCTTGAATATACTGGCTGTTACGCAAGTGATCCTTCAGACCTGACTTGACACTGACAAGACTCACCCCAATATTGCCATCTGTAACAGCTGTATGGCTTGAATACTCCGTTGCATATGTATCACCACTGTTATATCTACCAAGCTCATACCAAATTAAAGTATCTGCATCGGCTCCACCCGTACCTGGACCATAAGCAATAAACTGATGTATCACCTCTTTACCACCTATATCCTCCGTATAACTACCATAATGTGGATACTTGCCGTCAC
>CAZUGH010000090.1:0-6104 GCA_964619785.1 uncultured Lachnospiraceae bacterium
GCTAAAATCAAAATTCCAATCAAATAAACGGTTGATTTTTCAGCAGCTTCGAGATTGATAGTTTGACGAAGAATGTTGCAGAATATTCTGAACATATCGTTGAAATCGTAGAGCGAGTGAAGAGTATCAGTGTAGATAGTCTTGAAGAATTAAATGAGGTATCGGAAGCAAGTGAGACAGGACTTGCTGACATTGAGCGTTTAGAGCAACTTGTTATTAAGATTAATGAGATGTCGAAGCAGTTAGAAGCTGTGATGCATTCATAAGATTTCGTAAACAATATTTTATAGAAATACTATAGCCTCATAAAGTCAATATATGTTATACTATATGTTGCCTTTGTGGGGCTGATTTGATAAATAGGGTTCCTGTCATGGAATCAAAAAATACAGAGAAAGAGTTGATATGATGCTAGAATTGAAAAATGTTTCTTTTAAGGTATCAGATAGTTCAGATGAAAAAGAGATTATTCAGGACATGAATCTGACCGTGGAAGATGGTAAATTTGTTGTTATTACTGGACCAAATGGTGGTGGTAAGTCTACCCTTGCGAAGTTGATTGAGGGAATTGAGAAGCCAACATCAGGCAAGATTTATTTTGATGGTGTAGATATTACGGATCTAAGTATTACCGAACGTGCCAAGATGGGCATTAGCTTTGCCTTCCAACAACCGGTACGTTTTAAGGGAATCGAAGTGTTTGATCTGATTCGATTGGCAGCAGGGAAGGAACTGACAGTGGCAGATGCCTGTGAATACCTGTCTGAAGTTGGTTTGTGCGCGAGAGATTATATTAAACGTGAGGTTAATGCGAGCTTATCTGGTGGTGAGTTGAAGCGTATTGAGATTGCAACAGTCTTAGCAAGGGGAACCAAACTTTCGATTTTTGATGAGCCGGAAGCGGGAATTGATCTGTGGAGTTTTCAAAATCTGATTGAGATATTTGAACAGATGCAGAAGAAGAACCAGGATCGTTCTATTTTCATTATTTCACATCAAGAGAGAATTCTCAATATTGCAGAGGAGATTATTGTGATCGCAGACGGTAAGATTACACAGCAGGGTTCGAAGGATGAGATTTTGCCACAGCTACTTGGTACAACCTCAGCCGTTGATAGATGTGATAAATACAAGCAGGGAGGGAAGCAGTGATGGATCAGATTCAAAAGCAATTATTAGAAGAAGTTGCCGACCTTCATACCGTTCCAGAAGGGGCATATAACATTCGTGCGAATGGTCAGATGGCAGCACGTAATACGACCGCTAACATTGATATCATTTCCAAAGAGGATGGTAGTGGAATCGATATTCACATCAAGCCGGGAACAAAGAAGGAGAGTGTACACATTCCCGTTGTTCTAAGTCAGAGCGGACTCAAGGAGATGGTGTACAATGATTTTTATATTGGTGAAGATGCGGACGTTGTGATTGTCGCTGGTTGTGGTATTGACAACTGTGGTAACCAGGATTCCGAGCATGATGGTATTCATCGTTTTTTCATTGAGAAGAATGCGAAAGTGAAGTATGTTGAGAAGCATTATGGCTCAGGTTCGGGACAGGGCAAGAGAATTCTGAATCCTGGCACAGAAGTGACAATGGCTGAGGGAAGCTCGATGGAGATGGAGATGGTCCAGATTAAGGGCGTTGATTCTACGATTCGTGATACCAAGGCAAAATTGGCAGCAGGAGCGAAGCTTGTTGTTCGTGAGAGATTGATGACTCATGGCGACCAGAGTGCAGTTAGTGATTATGAGGTTGTTCTAGATGGTGAGGGAGCTAGTGCAGATGTTGTCTCTCGTTCCGTGGCTAAGGACAATTCTTATCAAAAGTTTGATTCAAGAATTATTGGTAATGCTGCATGTAATGGGCATACTGAATGTGACGCTATCATTATGGATCATGCTAAGATATTGGCAATTCCACAACTTGAAGCCAATGATATTGATGCTGCGTTAATTCATGAAGCAGCGATTGGCAAGATAGCGGGAGAACAGATTACAAAACTTATGACGTTGGGTCTGACAGAGGAAGAGGCAGAAGAACAGATTGTCAACGGATTTTTAAAATAGAGAATAGGAGAAACTACGATGAAACAAGATGAACTTAAGCCGTATGTACCGGCGGAGAAGGTTACCCCAGAGCTGACAATTACTTCGATTATTATGGGTGTATTGTTAGCAGTAGTATTTGGAGCAGCAAATGCATACTTGGGTCTGCGAGTAGGAATGACAGTGTCAGCATCGATTCCGGCTGCCGTTATTTCCATGGGCGTTATTCGCGTTATTATGCGTAAGAACTCTATCTTAGAGAGTAATATGGTTCAGACGATTGGTTCTGCGGGTGAATCCTTAGCAGCAGGTGCTATTTTCACATTACCTGTATTGTTCTTATGGGCATCTGAAGGGAAAATGGATCAGCCAAGTCTGATTGAGATTTCTGTGATTTCATTATGTGGTGGTATCTTAGGTGTATTGTTTATGGTTCCACTTCGTAATGCATTGATTGTAAAAGAGCATGGTGTTCTTCCTTATCCAGAGGGAACTGCTTGTGCAGAGGTGCTTTTAGCTGGAGAAGAAGGTGGCTCAAGTGCAGCTACTGTTTTCACTGGTATGGGAATTGCTGCTGTACTCAAGTTACTTGTGGATGGTGTAAAGGTTGTACCAGGAGCTATCGTTGCGCGTGTTGATGCATTGAAGACTGAGGTGGCTACAGAAGTATATCCAGCTCTTATGGGTGTTGGTTATATCTGTGGACCAAAGATTGCTTCTTATATGTTTGCGGGTGGTTTGCTTGGATGGCTCGTCCTGATTCCAGCGATTGTTGTTTTTGGTGGAGATACGATTCTTTATCCAGGTACAGAATCAATCCTGACAATCTATGCAAAAGAAGGCGCATCTGGTATCTGGTCTAGCTATATACGTTATATTGGTGCTGGTGCCGTCGCTGCAGGTGGTATCATTAGTTTGATTAAGTCATTCCCATTGATTGTTTCGACATTTAAAGATGCAATCAAAGGAATGAAAGGCGGTTCGGGTTCAACGATTAATCGTACTTCACAAGATATTAGCATGAAACTAGTACTCGGTGGAATCATTGCAATGGTTGTTGTATTATGGTTATTCCCAGCAGTGCCAGTTACAATTTTAGGAGCTTTATTAATTGTTATTTTTGGATTCTTCTTCGCTACCGTGTCCTCACGTATGGTAGGATTGGTAGGAAGTAGCAATAACCCAGTTTCAGGAATGGCGATTGCAACACTTCTTTTTGCTACGCTGTGTTTGAAAGTGACAGGCGATACCGGAATTCATGGTATGCAAGGTGCGATAGCAATTGGTTCTATTATTTGTATTATTGCCTGTATGTCAGGTGATACTTCACAGGATTTGAAGACAGGATACATTCTTGGGGCAACACCGAAGAAACAGCAGCTTGGTGAGATTCTTGGAACTGTTGTTGCAGCATTAGCAATTGGTGGTGTATTGATTTTATTAAACCAGGCATGGGGCTTTGGAAGCAAGGAATTGGCAGCACCACAAGCAACTTTGATGAAAATGATTGTTGAAGGTGTTATGGGAGGAACTCTTCCTTGGGCATTAGTCTTTATCGGTGTCTTTATCGCTATCTTCATCGAGATTCTTGGCATATCGATTCTACCTGTAGCCATTGGTCTATATCTTCCATTAGAGCTAAGTTCATGTATTATGATTGGTGGATTGGTTCGTCTCTATGTAGATAAGAAGAAAATGGATGATGACAAGCGCAAGAAAGTTGTAAATCGAGGAATTTTATTTAGTTCTGGTATGATTGCAGGAGAAGGCCTGATTGGTATTGTCCTCGCTATCTTGGCAGTTGTCGGCATTGATAAAGCAATTGATTTTTCCGGAACAGTCAATACCGGAATGATAGGTGGAATTGTATTACTCGTTCTTATGGTACTTGCCATTCTCAAGTTCTCCTTATGGAGTAAGGAAAAGAAAAATGGATGATAAGAATTATCTGGACTTTGTACCAGTTGTCAATGAGGAATGTTCATTCTTTATGGAGAAGGATGGACAGATTATCATTGAAATAGAGAATAAAGGTTTTTTTAACGTAATTGCTCAGAAAATCTTTCGACGACCAAGGTTTACCAAGGTTCATCTTGATTCGATGGGAAATTTCATATGGCCGCATATCAATGGGGAAAATTCAATCTATGACATATCTCTTTTTGTGAAAGAAGAGTTTGGTGAGAAGGCAGAGCCCTTATATAACCGGCTCGTTCAATATTTTCGTACATTAGAGAGCTATGGATTTGTTCGGATAGAGAAATGAGGAAATCATATTGACACCACAACAGATAGAGTATTTACTAGTTCTTGAAGAAGAGAGAAAATTCTCGAAGGCTGCAGAGCGACTGTATATCTCACAGCCAGCACTGAGTCAGCGAATTCAAAAATGGGAAAAGCAAATCGGTATGTCATTATTTGACCGGTCAACTTCTCCTTTTACTTTGACGCCTGCGGGCGAGTTGTATATTGAAGCAGCAAGGAATGCAAGAGAGAAGCAAACGGATCTCGATAAGAAAATCGCGGATCTAGATAAAATGGTGATTGGAAAATTGAGAATTGGTACTTCCGCATTTCGTGCATCTTGCATGTTGCCAAATAGTATTCGTACTTTTGCTGAGCGATATCCCGGTGTGCAGATTGAGATTTGTACAGATAAGATTGAAGCTCTTCGTACTAAGCTGAAGGAGAGACAGATCGATGTCTGTATTGAGCTAGATAGTTTTGATCCGGAAACTTGTGATATAGAGGAACTTGGTAAGGAATTCAATTATCTTGCCATACCCAAAGAACATCCCATCAATGACAAATGGAAGGACAAGTGCTTAACAACAGACGATATGATTCGTTGCAATGACAAACTTGATTCTGTAGAGACTGTTGACTTGGCAGAAGTCGTCAATGAAGACTTTGTATATATGAGTACAGACAGTAGTTTTTACAAGCCATACTTACATATGTGTTTAGAAGCGGGTGTCGTACCGAAGATGGTGCTTGAGACAGAACAGATTGAGACAGCATTTCATTGGGCCAATTCCAATATGGTGTTAGCCCTACTTCCCGACACACTCATTCGTTGGTTTGGAGGCTATATTCAGAATGCATGCTATTATAAATTAAACCTCCCTAGTAGCAACCAACGTGTTGTGGTCGCTACCAAGAAAGGTTCTTATGTTTCCAAAGCGGTACGTGAATACAAAGAATTACTGAAAGATTCGTTTAGCAAAATTATATAAGCCACTTTTCCATACAGTAAAGTCGTGACCACCGGGACGGGTAAAGCAGATATGCTCCGTCCCGTTTTTTGTTAATGTATTATGATAACGAGTTGGGTTATTGCTAACTACGTTATCCGATGCACCAATCGTAATCATAACAAGAGTATTGCGATTATAGGTATCAGACAACTTGAAACTATCTTCATTAAATAATCCCGGCTCGGTAACATGATTTAGTGTGTATGGCAAGATACCAGGGGCTGGGCAAAATGCACCGATATAACCAAATGTCTCAGGCATTGTAAATCCGATATATAGGGATTCGCGTCCCCCCATGGACAAACCAGCAATTGCTGTATTCTCACGGCCAGTTGCAATTGAATACTTACTAGCAATGAATGGCATCAAATCATCTCTTAGGTCATTGATGAAGTTGTCAAATGCCTGATAATGTCCAAGTGAGTAAATGTCGGAAGGGTTAGCGGTATCATTTGCGCGCGCGCGTACATTTGGTAAAACGATAATCATTTCTTTGGCTTCATTCTGAGCCACTAAATTGTTCACAACATAATTCGGATTACCTCCCAACCATTCATTTTCGTCTCCCCCAATACCATGCAATAGATAGAGTACAGGATACTTTTTGGATGTCGTGTAGTTTGGTGGAAGAATAACTTTCGCTTTACGTGTCTTGCTAGTTGTTGTCGAGCTGTATTCAACCGTGCTCATTGTTCCATACGTAACCCCCGTCTTCGCTTTGTCGAATCCTGTTGGATTATCATATTCACCTAAAGTGGCAGGTGTAGAGGTTGGTATCGGAATCTGCACAGGTGTAGAG
>CAZUGH010000091.1:0-5977 GCA_964619785.1 uncultured Lachnospiraceae bacterium
TTTACTACCAATCTTCTTAATACTCTTACTTTTAATCGTAATTCGTTTTAATTTACTACACCGATAAAAAGCTTTTGCACCAATGGTTGTCACCTTAAATGTTTTTCTCAAAATCTTAACTGTCGCTGGTATTGTTACTGCAAGAATGTTTCTTTTTTGTGGTTTCGTCACACAAACTGTCGTCTTGCCCGTAACTCGATACCACAATCCATTAACCAGATAAGATTTTCCCTTCTTCACTTCCACAACAGGCTTAGGTGTCGGAGTCGCCTCAATCACTGGAAATGGTGATGGCGATGGTGATGGTGATGGACTCTGTGTAGCAAGCGTTGTTTCTCCATAACTTATTGTTGGAGTGCAAACCAATATACTTAGCATCAATGCTCCAACAATTACTCTTTTCTTCATCATATGTGTCTCCCTTGTATCCTATATTCTAACGATTGTGTATTATATCACAAAAACGAGAAAAGAAAAAGCATCCCCAGAATACTTTCTGGGAATGCCCACTTATAAATATCAGTTAGTCTAATTCAACTGCTCCAGTATATAATTGATAATATCTTCCCTTTTGCTTAAGGAGTTCATCATGTGTACCTCTCTCGATGATTTCACCCTGCTCAAGAACCATAATACAATCTGCATTACGAACGGTTGAAAGACGATGAGCAATAACAAATGTAGTTCGATTCTTCATCAGACGTTCCATACCATGATCAATGTGCATCTCCGTTCGTGTATCAACTGAACTCGTTGCTTCATCTAACACCAGAATCGGTGCTGTGGAAATCGCTGCTCTTGCGATGTTTAATAGCTGACGTTGACCCTGACTCAGGTTTGTTCCGTCACCTTCAAGAACCGTATCATAGCCATCTTCAAGTCGCATGATAAAGGAGTGTGCACTAGCTGTCTTGGCTGCCTGTTCCACCTCTTCATCTGTTGCATCCGGACGTCCATACCGAATGTTCTCACGAACCGTTCCACTAAACAAATGCGTATCCTGAAGTACCATCGCAATATTATGGCGTAAACTCTTACGTTTAAAATGCTTCAATGGAATACCGTCAATCGTAATCTCACCCTCTTGAATATCATAGAAACGATTCAACAGATTGGTAATTGTTGTTTTACCAGCTCCTGTTGAGCCAACAAATGCCACCCTTTGACCAGCATGTGCATAAAGGTTAATATCTTTCAAAATAACCTTATCAGCATTATATCCAAATGTAACATGATCAAGAATCACATCACCCTTGACATTTTCCATCTCGATGGCATCTTCTTTATCTTCTTCTTCCGGCTCAGCATCCATTACATTAAATACACGTTCTGCACCAGCAAGTGCTGAGAAAATGGTATTAACCTGCATGGACAACTCGTTAATTGGACGACTGAACTGTCTCGAATAGTTGACAAATACGGTCAAACGACCAACGGTAAGGGAACCGAGAAAACAGAAAATACCACCTACCGTCGCTGTAATACCATAACAAATCTGACCAATATTACCCATGACAGGTCCCATAATTCCACCAAAGAACTGTGCCTTAACCTGCTTATGACGAAGGTCATCATTCAAATCCACAAATTCATTTACTGCCTTATCCTCATGACAAAACACCTTGACTACCTTCTGGCCTGTAACAGTCTCTTCAATATAACCATTTAAAGTACCAAGTGCACTCTGCTGCATACGATAGTACTTCGAACTTCTCTTCGCAATACCACCACCAGCTTTCAACATAATTGGTACCATAATGATAGTCAATAGAGCTAGCCATACATTCATATAAAGCATTAAGCCCACTGTACCTACAATACTAATGGTTCCTGATATCAACTGAATCACTGTATTATTGAGTAGTTCTCCGATGGTATCTACATCATTGGTGAAACGACTCATTACATCACCTGTACTATTCGTATCAAAATAACGTACTGGCAATTCCTGAATGCGATCAAATAATTCCTTACGAATTCGAATTAACGCACGCTGGGATACTCCAATCATAATCCTCTGTTGTAAATAGTTCGCCACAACGCCAACACCATATACAACGAGCATGACAAGAATTCCATTCATTAATGCTACTGTGCCTTGTTGTATAATTACAGATGCATCTGCATTTGCCTTCATTGCCTTCACAGCTAATGCTGCATACTTCGTTAAATTATCAATAATTGGTGACAACAAGTACGAGCCCGCTAACGTGGCTGCACTAAATATCAATACAAATACGATTGCAATCACGAAATACACAATATCTTTTCTCATGTAAGATAAAAGTCGTCTTATGGTCTGTCCTGCATTTTTAGGTTTACCGCCACCCATCATGGCTGCGCGATTACCATGTCCTGGACCGCCCATTCTTCCTTGAGGTTTACTCATACTGCTTTCACCTCCTCTTTATCCTTCTGTGAATAGTAGATTTCCTGATAAGTTTCATTATTCTTAATCAGTTCATCATGTGTGCCTTGACCAACAATTTCGCCTTCATCCATAACCAGAATACGGTCTGCATCCTGAACTGATGAAATCCTCTGTGCAATAATAATCTTAGTTGTATGCTTCAGAGAGGTTGTGAAACTCTTTCGAATCTCAGCTTCTGTTGCTGTATCTACGGCACTTGTGCTATCATCAAGAATTAAAATCTTAGGTTTCTTTAATAATGCTCTAGCGATACATAGTCGCTGTTTCTGTCCACCAGATACATTAACTCCACCTTGACCCAATTCTGTCTCATAGCCATCAGTAAAGCCCTTAATAAAGGCGTCTGCCTGGGCAGCTTCCGCCATTGTACAAACCTCTTCATCACTGGCACTGGCATCTCCCCAACGAAGATTATCCATAATCGTTCCAGAAAATAATGTATTCTTTTGCAATACCATTGCAACATTATTACGAAGATTATTTAAAGAATAATCACGTACATCAACACCATCAACAAGAACCTGTCCCTCGTCACAATCATAGAGACGCGGAATCAATTGTACGAGCGAGGTTTTACCAGAACCTGTAGAACCAATAATACCAATTACTTCACCTGGATTGGCAACGAAATTAATGTTCTGTAACACATTGGTTGAGTGCTTTTTATAATAACGGAATCCCACATTCTTAAACTCGATTTTACCAGCTTTTACTTCAAGTGTCTTCTGTTTTGCAAAGTCATCATTTAAATCAATATCGGTATCTAACACTTCTGAAATACGATGAGCCGATGCAATCGCACGGGAACCCTGAATCATAATCATAGAAACCATCATAAGTGACATCAGAATCTGTACAACATAAGTAGTAAATGCTGTCAAATCACCAACCATCATATCACCTACTAAAATCTGCTGTCCTCCAAACCAAACAACAGCCATAACTGTTATATTCATCGCTAATGTCATAATTGGCATGGTCAATATAACAACCTTCAAAGCACGAAGTGTTGTATCTTTCAAATCATTATTAGCTTCATTAAAGGTATCCTTCTCGAAGTCATCTCTTACAAAAGACTTAACAACACGTACATTTGTTATATTTTCCTGAATACGAGAATTCAACTTATCAATCTTCTTTTGCATCGCATCGAAACGAGGAAATGCTGTCTTCATAACGAAGATAAGTGCTATTACCAACAATGGAATAACAACACAGAATACAATCGCAAGTCGTGGATTCATAATAAATGCCATAATCAATCCACCGATTAACATACCTGGTGCTCGAAGCAACATACGAAGTCCCATGCTGATAACATTTTGAATATTTGTGATATCATTCGTTAATCTCGTAACCAATGAACCGGTTGAGAATTTCTCAATATTTGCGAATGAGAATTTCTGTACCTTCTTAAATACATCCTTACGTAAATCAGCAGAAAAATTAACCGATGCTTTTACTGCAAAATAAGCTCCTAATGTTCCTCCTACCATCATAAGGATTGCCATACCTACCATCAACAAACCTACTATGATAATATAAGGAATACCTTTTCCTTGCATACCTGCCGTGCCACAACCATAGTTTATAATCAGTGACATAAGTTTTGGCATAACGACCTCGCCGATAACTTCCACAATCATGAACACTGGTCCAAGAATAAATGCACTCAGATATGGTTTTACATATTTTAAATACTGTTTCATTATCTTTCCCTTTCTATAATTCTGATAAATTCTTATATAGCTTGTCTAGTAAATTGGCTAATGTCTCTTTCTCGTCATCTGTCAATGAGCCAAACATCTTCTCATCAATCTGGTGAAAAATATCTCTACTATCATCTACAATTCTTTTGCCTTTCTCACTCAATTCAATATTATTGAATCGATTATCACTCTCTTTTGCCTGACGAACAATATAGCCATCTCGCTCAAGATTCTTCAAAGATACGGTAATCGTAGCTGGTGTCACACGCATTTTCTTCGCCAATTCAACCTGAGAACCAAATTCATCTCTAGCAAGACACATCAATAATCGATGTTGTGCTTGATGTAATCCCGTCGTACCAACACTCTTTTCAACAACTCGACGATGGAACTGGTTCAAACATATTAATTTACCAATCAACTCATGTTCATCCAAGTCATAACCTCCTTGCGCAAAATTAGATAGTTAATAATTAGAACGCTAATCATTAACTATCTAACGAAATAATAGGCCTATTTTTTTACTCTGTCAAGAGATAAATTATACTAATTCGGCAATTCGGCTCACACCAACATAGATATCAGAAATACGATACCATGTTGCAAAATCTGTAATTCCATTAGCGGGCAATCCGAAGATTCCTTGGAAAACTCTAACCGCTTCTGCTGTTCGCGGACCATAGACTCCATCCTCAGCAATTCGTGGAATAAGAGGGTACGCACCCGCTATGACATTGAGCTGGTTTTGCATCTGTCTAACTTTAGCTCCTGTTGACCCCTCTTGCAAATTCGTCCCCGGCCAGGAGCTTGGAATCCCCGCAATCTCCTCCGAGGTATTAATGAACATATTGTCTCCATAGTAGTTACGAATTATCTCAATTGCTGAGTATCCCCTATCACCTAATGCTTTACTTCCCCATTGACTCATCCAATTCGGACATGAAACCTGTCTGCCATCACAATACTGTGTCAAAATAGGTTGAATGATATTCGGTCTGGAGAGATAATTTGAAAAAATCTGATCCACAACAGATGAAATACTCTCAAAAATATTTCGGTTTGGAATCCACTTATGATCATAAGCAGTCGATGTTGTAATCGTGAAATCATACCCTTGATTCCGATACCATTCTGTGTAGACACGATTCAATGTAAATGACATGATAGCTAATACATTGGCCATAATCGTAGCCTCTGGCCAAGTTGCATAGATTTCACTTGAGGCAACATTTTTAATATAGTCTCGATACCTTACATAGTAGTCTGTCGCACTATTATCCCGCGGTGGTCCATCATGTACAACAACTGTTTCCGGAATAACCACACGACTTAATACTACCTCTCCCCCCTCTGTAACATCCTTCACTTCATCCTCTGCAATTTTTGGTGGATATTCTGCAAACAACGTATGAGGAGGTATCACATATAGCTCCGCCGTAGAGGCTTCCACCTCTGGAAGCAACTCTGCATTTTGAATCGCAGTCTCCTCTGGCAAAATCTCTGCACTATTAATCTCTATCCCCTCAAACCCCTCTGCCTCAATCAAAAGATTATATTCTGAATAGGGCTGATTCGCTGAAGGTTCCATTGAATACTCAATGGGTGGTGCCGGTAACTCGATTGGCTCAATCTGCCCTTGGGCATCTGTGACTGTTTCTTCCACTATATTGTCGGGGGCCCCTGTCTGATAAACACGTACCCTAGCTCCCTCAATTGGTCTCCGATTCCGGCCGGAGACAATCTGAACACTTAACCTACCCGAACTCATATGTCAACTCCATTTCATCGTTTTAAACACATCTTCCTTTAAAACACTACAAAGTTCTAGGCGTTTGAA
>CAZUGH010000092.1:0-5724 GCA_964619785.1 uncultured Lachnospiraceae bacterium
CTAATTCTTTCATAACAAATGGCTTGAATAACTCAATCGCCATCTCTTTTGGAAGACCGCACTGATAAATCTTCAATTCTGGACCTACAACGATAACGGAACGTCCGGAATAGTCAACACGCTTACCAAGCAAGTTCTGACGGAAACGACCCTGCTTACCTTTCAGCATATCGGAAAGAGACTTCAATGCACGATTACCAGGACCTGTAACTGGACGTCCACGACGACCGTTGTCAATCAGAGCATCTACTGCTTCCTGAAGCATTCTTTTCTCATTACGAACGATAATATCTGGAGCTCCTAATTCAAGAAGTCTCTTCAGACGATTATTACGATTAATGATACGACGATATAAATCATTCATATCAGATGTTGCAAAACGACCACCATCTAACTGTACCATAGGACGTAAGTCTGGTGGAATAACTGGAATAACTGTAAGAACCATCCACTCAGGAAGATTGCCTGACTCACGGAATGCTTCTACTACTTCCAATCGTTTGATAATACGCGCTCTCTTCTGTCCCGTTGAACTCTTTAGTTCAGACTTCAATTCCTTAGACTCTTTCTCTAAGTCGATACTCTGAAGAAGTTCCTGAACAGACTCAGCTCCCATACCTACACGGAACTGATCGCCGTACAATTCTCTGGCATCCTGATACTCTTTCTCTGTGAGAACCTGCTTAACCTGAATGTCCTTAACTTCTGAATCCAATACAATATAAGATGCAAAATAAAGAACCTTCTCAAGTACTCTAGGTGAAATATCAAGAATCAGACCCATACGACTAGGGATACCCTTAAAATACCAAATATGAGAAACGGGTGCAGCTAATTCAATATGTCCCATACGTTCACGACGGACGCTGGATTTTGTAACCTCAACGCCACATCGATCACAGACAACACCTTTATATCTTACTTTTTTATATTTTCCACAATGACATTCCCAGTCTTTGCTTGGTCCAAATATTTTTTCACAAAATAGACCATCTTTCTCTGGTTTCAGTGTACGATAATTGATTGTCTCTGGTTTCTTCACTTCGCCTCGTGACCATTCACGAATCTTCTCTGGAGAAGCCAGACGAATCTGTATCTTGTCATATGTTAATGCTTTTGTTTCTTCAGTAACATTGCTAGTTGGTTGCATGTACGTACCTGTCCTTTCTTAGTATATGGTTCTACTGTTCATCTACTTCAACGGTATCATCTTCTGCAACGCTAATACTGCTGTCATCATCAATACTCTCAATGTCAGCTTCACGGTATCCTGCGTTCTCGAAAGACTCATTTTCAAGATCAAAACTCTCACCGGACATCAGACTTTCTGTGTTTGGATCTTCAATTCCATCATCCACGTCTTCTGTCATCAGAACCTCATTACCATCTTCATCTAATACTGTAACATCCAGTGCCAGAGCCTGTAGCTCTTTGAGGAGTACCTTGAAAGACTCAGGGATTCCAGGATCAGAGATGTTATCTCCCTTAATGATGGCTTCGTATGTCTTCACACGTCCTACAACATCATCCGACTTCACAGTCAGAATCTCTTGAAGAGTATAGGCAGCACCATAAGCTTCTAGTGCCCAAACCTCCATCTCTCCAAATCGCTGTCCACCGAACTGTGCTTTACCACCCAAAGGCTGTTGTGTAACCAGTGAGTAAGGTCCTGTGGAACGTGCATGAATCTTATCATCAACCAAATGATGGAGTTTCAGATAGTGCATGAATCCGATGGTAGTCTCACCATCAAAATACTCACCACTACGTCCATCGCGAAGACGAACCTTACCATCTCTGCGAATTGGAACGCCAGCCCATTCCTTACGATAATCCTGATTTGCAACCAGGTATTCCATAACTTCTGGGTCCAGAACATCTTCATATTTCTTCTGGAACTCTTCGATTGTACTCATATTAGCATAATCATTGGCTAATTCCAGAGTATCCATAATATCATACTCGTTAGCACCATCAAATACAGGTGTTGCTACATTAAATCCAAGTGCTTTAGCAGCCAGACTCAAGTGAATCTCCAAGACCTGACCGATATTCATACGAGAAGGTACACCAAGTGGGTTCAACACGATATCGAGTGGACGACCATTTGGCAAGAATGGCATATCCTCAACTGGAAGTACACGGGAAACTACACCCTTGTTACCATGACGACCGGCCATCTTATCTCCAACCTGAATCTTTCTCTTCTGTGCAATATAGATACGAACAGTTTGGTTAACACCAGGTGATAACTCGTCACCATTCTCTCTTGTAAATACTTTAGCATCTACGACAATACCAAATTCACCATGTGGTACACGTAGAGATGTATCTCTAACTTCTCTTGCTTTCTCTCCGAAAATGGCACGCAACAGTCTCTCTTCTGCTGTCAACTCGGTCTCTCCCTTAGGAGTTACCTTGCCGACTAAGATATCCCCTGCACGAACCTCAGCGCCAATACGGATGATACCCTGTTCATTCAAATCTTTCAGTGCATCGTCTCCAACGCCTGGAACATCACGGGTAATCTCTTCTGGTCCTAATTTCGTATCTCTAGCATCTGTCTCATATTCGTTGATATGAACAGATGTATATATATCTTCCTGTACTAATCGTTCACTCAGAAGTACAGCATCCTCGTAGTTGTAACCTTCCCATGTCATGAAACCAATCAATGAGTTCTTACCAAGAGCAATCTCACCACCGGCAGTAGATGGTCCGTCTGCGATAACCTGACCCTTCTCTACTACATCACCCTTTGTACAAATAGGGCGCTGGTTCATACATGTACCCTGATTACTTCGAACAAACTTGGACAATTTGTACTCATCATAATTGCCGTCAGCCTTCTTGATTACGATACGATTGGATTCAGCACGTTCAACAACACCTGCTTCTTTTGCTACGACACAGTTACCTGAATCAACCGCAGCCTTTAATTCCATTCCTGTTCCAACTGCTGGAGCTTCTGTAACAAGAAGTGGAACTGCCTGACGCTGCATGTTAGATCCCATCAGCGCACGGTTCGCATCATTATTTTCCAGGAAAGGAATCATGGCTGTTGCCACAGAAAATACCATCTTAGGTGATACGTCCATGTAATCAATCTTGCTCTTCTCAAACTCAGATGTCTCCTCGCGGAAACGACCTGATACATTATTATGAAGGAAATGACCTTCGTCATCTAATTTTTCATTCGCCTGTGCTATGTGATAGCGGTCTTCTTCATCTGCTGTCATGTATACAACTTCATTAGTAACACGTGGGTTCTCAAGATCAGTCTTGTCAACCTTACGGTATGGGGCTTCAACAAATCCATACTCATTGATTCTCGCATAAGATGCCAAGGAGTTAATCAGACCGATGTTAGGACCTTCGGGAGTCTCGATAGGACACATTCTTCCATAATGAGAATAATGTACATCTCGAACTTCGAATCCAGCACGGTCTCTGGACAAACCACCAGGTCCCAATGCAGATAAACGTCTCTTATGTGTTAACTCACTCAGTGGGTTATTCTGATCCATGAACTGTGACAACTGTGAACTTCCGAAGAATTCCTTCACTGCAGCAGTTACTGGCTTAATATTAATCAATGACTGTGCAGAGATACCTTCGATATCCTGTGTTGTCATTCTCTCGCGTACGACACGTTCCATACGGGACAAACCGATACGATACTGATTCTGTAACAATTCACCAACCGCACGAATACGACGATTACCCAAATGATCAATATCATCATCCTTGCCTACGCCATACTCTAAGTGCATATTGTAGTTAATGGATGCGAAAATATCTTCTTTGGTTATGTTCTTAGGAATTAATTCACTTGAATTTCTCTTAATTGCTTCAAACAAATCTTCTTCGGACTCATTTTCTTCCATAAGCTGCTTCAACAGAGGATAGTAAACTTCTTCTGTGATTCCAAGCTCTTCCTTATTTGCATTTGGTACAAATGAATGTAAATCTACCATCATATTGGAAAGGACTTTAACAACCTTTTCTTCTGTCTCAATCCATACAAATGGTGTCGCTGTATTCTGAATCTGTGTTGCCAATTCCTCAGTAACAAGAGTTCCCTTCTCAGCAACCACTTCTCCTGTCTCCATATCTACAACGTCTTCATGAAGCTTGAAGCCAGTGATACGATTACGGAAAGCGAGTTTCTTATTAAATTTATAACGTCCAACCTTAGCAAGATCATATCTTCTTACATCAAAGAACATGCTATTAATCAAACTCTCTGCACTATCAACAGAAAGTGGTTCGCCCGGACGAAGCTTTCTGTACAGCTCAAGAAGACCATCCTGATATGTCTCAGATGAATCTTTCTCGATACTTGCTAAAATCTTAGGCTCTTCACCGAATAACTGAAGAATCTCCTGATTTGTTCCGACACCGAGTGCACGAATCAGCACTGTGATAGGAACCTTTCTATTACGATCAACACGAACGTTGAAAATATCATTGGAGTCCGTCTCATACTCTAACCATGCACCACGGTTAGGAATAACAGTCGCGGAGTAGAGTTCTTTACCTATTTTATCATGTCCGATGGCATAGTAGATACCAGGGGAACGAACAAGCTGACTTACAATGACACGCTCAGCACCATTAATTACAAAGGTACCTGTTTGAGTCATCAATGGCAAGTCACCCATGAAAATTTCATGTTCATTGATTTCATCATTCTCTTTATTATGAAGTCGAACCGTAACTTTAAGAGGTGCTGCATATGTTGCATCACGTTCCTTACATTCTTCGATTGAATACTTCACATCATCTTTGCACAGTTCAAAACTGACAAATTCAAGACTCAGATTGCCGCCATAGTCTTCGATTGGGGAAATATCACGAAAAACTTCATTTAGTCCTTCTTCTAAGAACCACTTGTAGGAATCCGTCTGTACCTCAATAAGATTTGGCATCTCCAGTACTTCTTTTTGTTTTGAGTAACTCATTCTCACGCCGTTGCCGACTTTGACTGGGCGTATTCTGTTTTTCTCCATTGACGATTTCACTCCTTGTCTTTTCTACAAAACTGTGATATACTATTATCCGTAAGAGCTAATGCGCCTACCATACCACAATAGTGCATTTTCCATCTTACCACAGGTGTAGTAGGTTGTCAATATGTTTTTTTCAAAAATATTCATGTTATTATGAATATTTTTTATTTGTATCAAATAACAAAAGGACTCACATGAGCCCTTTTGTTTTAATTGGAATTGTTTCTAAAATATAGCCTCCATAGTATTTATTTGCATAGGCAAGATAGAACACATCTCCTACTCATTGAATCCCTTCAATCTCTTTGAAGTAATTGCATTCAATCTTATCGATATAATTTCCTCCCATGTCATATATAAAGACATACTCCCCTCGCACATTTGTCGTCAGGTCTACTTTCGCAAGATAGATATAATCCCCATCGCAGTCGATTCCTTGATATGCATTATAATCATTCTCCAAATGAAACTTCTTTATCAATTGAAAATTCTC
The DNA here is from genome assembly GCA_964619785.1 of uncultured Lachnospiraceae bacterium. Taxonomy (GTDB): domain Bacteria; phylum Bacillota; class Clostridia; order Lachnospirales; family Lachnospiraceae; genus CAZUGH01. The sequence goes on from CAZUGH010000092.1 coordinate 5,506, forward strand.
ATCAACAAGATAGATATATGGATAGGTCCAACCCACTGTATTATTCTCTTCCGTATAATAGATGCCACCAACTAAGACATATTGGTTTGCCTTTTCATTATACGCAATCGACGCAACATTCCCTCCATCTACCAAGGAAGATAGCTCTACTGTTTCAACACTTTCTAGTGTATCTGCACGAATGATATATATTTTCGACGATGTTGCGTCAACCATATA
>CAZUGH010000093.1:0-5654 GCA_964619785.1 uncultured Lachnospiraceae bacterium
TCTTGCCTGACCTTCATCATCTGGAGTGATAATTCGGGCACCACTTCCTACGGTATCTGCATCCGCCCTAACAGGAATCCACATCATAAAACACATCAATACTAGCAGGCTAATCACCCGCAACCACCTTAATTTTCCTATCTTCATAAACATATACACTCCTCTTCATTTATAAACCTCATCATGTATTACCATATATTTCTTGTATTGTATAGTATCTATAAATTTTGTATGTACTATTTTGCCTATAAATAAAGAAAAACAAGATTATCGTCCGAGCAATAACCTTGTTTTTGTGCATAATATTTATTTTTATTTTAATCCAGCTTAATTCCAGCTAACAAACTTCCAAGCGATGTTGTCGCCTCTTCCCCGGATTCATACTCGATTCCTTGTTCTTCTCCCACTTCAGATAGTTCAGGTGAGATGTCTTCGGCATCCTTCATGCTTAACTTAATCTTGCCTTCGGAGATATCAATTACCTTCACTTTAACGGTCTGTCCAAGCTTTACTACTTCATTGGGTGAATGAAGAAACTTTCCACAGATTTGTGAGATGTGTACCAGTCCAGTCAGGTCATCTCCAAAACGAACGAAACAACCATATGGCTCAATCCGCTCAATTACACCTTCTGTTACATAGCCTTTTGACAGGGCATTGAGTTTATCTTCGTGAAGTCTCGCTGCTTCTTCCTTGGCTACTTCCTTTGCCGAGAGAACTAACTTATTCTTCTCTGGGTCGCAAGTGATGACAATAACTTTGAGGTTTTCCCCTACAAAATCATCCACATTTTCCACGTAAGAGAGGGATAGTTGAGATGCTGGGATAAAGCCCCGAATTCCTTCTACAAAGGCAACAACACCTGCATTTACCGAGGTTTGAACCTTAACGTCATATATTTTTCGATTCGTCATAGCATCTTCAAGAATCTCCCATGCCGCATTTTGTCTTGCCTGTTTCAAGGACATCAATACACGGCCCGCTCCATCGTCTGTATCGAGAACCATCGCGGTGATTTCATCGCCAACGCGAATCTCATCCATCGCATGAAAGGAAGGATCGTCACTATATTCGTCTGGCTTGATTACGCCCTGTGAATAACTATTCAAGTCCACATTGACTTCCTCTTCTTCTACTGCGATAACGGTTCCCTTGACCATGTCTCCATATCGGAACTGGCGAAAGGACTGATTGATTTCATCTTCATAATCTTTCATTGATTCCATGTTTACTCAACTCCTTTATTATCTTTTTGTTCCTCAATATATGTGTGTGCATATTCGTTAAGGGACAACATTTTCTTATCTAAAAATGCGATGAAGTCAGCGCATTCTTTTAACTCAGCACGAATTCCTTCTGGTGCTCCATCCTGAAATTTATAATAAATCTTGTGCTCTAAACTTGCCCAAAAATCCATCGCTATTGTTCGAATCTGAATTTCCACCTTGATTTCCTCTACCTTGTGAGCAAGGTAAACCGGTACACTGATTATCATATGATAACTCATGTATCCATTTTCCTTTGGCTTCGCGATATAGTCTTTTACCTTCAGAACCTTGATATCCTTCTGTCTTTGAATCGCTTCAACAATTCTATAAATGTCCGATGTAAATGGACAAATGACACGCACACCAGCTAGGTCATTGACATGTTCTACGATATTCTCTACAGTAATCTCCACATCGTGGTCTTGTAGCTTCCTTGCAATGCTCTTCGACGACTTAATTCTCGATGTGATGTATTCAATTGGATTGTATTGATTTCTCAACTGATACTCATTTTTTAAAATCTCTAACTTCGTTGTAACCTCTTTGATTGCGGCATCGTATAAAAGTAAAGTCTGGCTCCACTCATCTGCCTCATCATAAAATATTGGTAATCCCATATGTTTTCCTTTCCCCTGTTACGTTTGCTATCCTAGCAGATTGGCAAGTTTAGCAAAATCCTGCAATGAAAATGTTTCACCCCGAATGGAAGGAGATACCCCCATCTCCTCGAGAGCTTCTTGAATCTGTTCCTTTGTAAAATCGAGTTCGCTACTGTTGTTTAAACCATTCACAAGTGTCTTGCGGCGCTGGTTGAAGGAGGCACGTATCAGCCGAAACATCAACTTCTCATCGTTCACTTCAACCGGTGACTGTTCGAGACAGCTAAGACAAATGACAGCACTTCCCACATTTGGCCTTGGCATAAAACAGTTTGGTGGTACATTGGCTGCAATGTATGGCTTGGAATAGTATTGGACTGCTAACGACAGGGCTCCATAAATCTTGCTTCCCGGTGTCGCCTGCATGCGCTCTGCCACTTCTTTCTGCACCATAATTGTAATATTGTCAAGGGGCACATGACTTTCAAATAGCCCCATGATAATCGGTGTTGTAATATAGTAGGGCAGATTGGCAACGACCTTGACCTTCTTGCCGTCGTTATATCTGTCCGCCAATGCTTGGATATCCTGCTTTAGTATATCTCCGTGAAGAATTTCCACATTGTCATATTCCTTTAATGTCTCTTGCAAAATCGGAATTAAATGTGCATCAATCTCAACCGCCAATACCTTTCTGGCATGTTCGCACAGATATTGCGTCATCGTTCCAATTCCTGGGCCAATCTCTAAAACAAAATCATCCTCTGTAATTCCTGCTGCCTCGATAATCTTCTCAAGTACATGAGTGTCAATCAGAAAATTCTGCCCAAATTTCTTCTGAAAATGAAAATCGTGTTTTTGTAATACAGCGATTGTCTCTTGTGGGTTTCCTAATGATGCCATCCTCTACCTCCATACCATAACGCACCACAAGATGTGATGCCTCACAGCATCACATCTTGCGATATAATTTACAAGCGTTTTCTCTTGTCTGTTCAATTACTTTCTCTTCTGTTAAACCGCGTAATGCGGCAATCTCCTGAACTACGAAACGTAGATTCGAAGAATCATTTCTACTACCTCGATGTGGCTCTGGTGCTAGGTAAGGACAGTCTGTCTCAAGGACGATATGCTCCATCGGAATTGATTTCACAACTTCCTTTACCTTCTTTGCATTCTTAAATGTAACCACACCACCAATGCCAATATAGAATCCCATCTTGACATATTCTCTCGCCATTTCAACCGAATAGGAATAACAGTGAATCACTCCACCGATTTCCTCCGCCTTCCTAGCTTTCATGATGGTCATTGTATCTTCCGCAGCTTCTCGACTGTGTATAATCACCGGCAAGGATACCTCTCTTGCCAAATCAAGCTGTCGTTCAAACCACTTCTTCTGTACCGCTGGGTCTGGTTGGTCATAATAATAATCCAGTCCAATCTCACCAATCGCAACAATCTTCTCATCTGCTGCTGCCTGACGCAGCCATTTCATCTTGTCTGCATCTAACTCGGCAACCTCATTGGGATGAACACCCACAGCTCCATAGATAAATGGGTATTGCTTCGTCAATGCCAATGCAGCCTTACTCGACTCTATGTTGGCTCCAACTGTCACCATTCGTTCTACATTATGGGATTCCATGGACATTAACAATTTATCTCGGTCCACATCATACTGCTCATCATCATAATGAGCATGTGTATCTATTATCATAATTACCTCTTTATCCTTACATAATCTCTGCACCAGATGGCATAGACTTCTCCGGTGTCATCAGAGACAAGTTGCCTTCTGCATCCTCTGCACACAGAAGCATTCCCTCGGAGAGTACACCTGCTAATTTTGCTGGTTTCAGATTCACAAGAACCATAACCTTCTTACCAACCATCTCTTCTGCACTATAGTGTGCCTTGATACCAGATACAATCTGCTTGGTCTGACTACCAATCTTCACCTGAGAACACAATAACTTCTTAGATTTCTTAACTTCTTCACAAGCGATAATCTCACCGACCTGGAATTGCATTTTCATAAAATCATCAAAGGTAATCTCTTCCTTCAGCTCGATGTCGATACCAGCTTCTTCTGGCACTCCATTGGCTGCTGCCTGTGCTGCCTGAACCTCTGCCGCCTTCTCCATCACTTCTTCTAAGTCCTTACGTGCAAATAATATCTCTGGTGTCTCAGTCACTTTGGTTCCTGATTCATAGAGACCAAACTGATTCATTTTCTCCATCTCACGTGTCTTCGCATTCAGCTGTTTCAAAATACGCTCTGCTGTCTCTGGCATAAATGGAGCCAATAGAGTTGTTCCTATGCAGATTCCTTCTACCAGGTTGTATAAAACCTCTGCCAAACGATCCTGCTTATCGGCATCTTTTGCAAGTGCCCAAGGCATCGTCTCATCAATATATTTATTACAACGTTTGAACAACGTGAATATCTCTGTCACTGCATCTGCCACACGAAGTTTATCCATCTTCTCTGTCACTTTGGCACAAGTACTAACTGCCAAGCTCTTCAGTTCTTCATCCACTGGCTCTGTCACACCGGTACTCTTCACAACACCATCAAAGTACTTGTTCGACATCGAGATTGTACGATTCACCAGATTACCCAATGTATTCGCCAAATCTGAGTTCATGCGCTCTGTCATCAACTCCCAAGAAGCTACACCATCATTTTCAAATGGCATCTCATGAATCAAGAAATAACGTACCGCATCAACGCCAAATTCATCCACCAAATCATCCGCATAGATTACATTTCCCTTACTCTTACTCATCTTACCATCACTCATAACAAGCCATGGATGACCAAAAATCTGCTTTGGCAATGGAAGGTCGAGTGCCATAAGCATAATTGCCCAATATATCGTATGGAAACGCAAGATATCTTTACCAATCAGATGAAGGTCCGCTGGCCAAAACTTGTTGTACAGCTCGTCATTCTCTCCATCCATATCAAAACCAAGTCCAGTAATATAGTTGCTTAATGCATCAATCCATACATAGATGACATGTTTATCATCGAAGCTTACTGGTATTCCCCACTTGAAGCTTGTTCGGGATACACACAAATCCTGAAGACCTGGAAGAAGAAAATTATTCATCATCTCATTCTTACGTGACTCCGGCTGAATGAAGTCTGGGTGATCCTTGATATACTGAATCAACTTGTCGCCATACTTACTCATCTTGAAGAAGTATGCCTCTTCCTTCGCTGGCTGAACCTCTCTTCCACAATCAGGGCACTTGCCATCGACTAGCTGTCCCTCGGTGAAGAAAGACTCACAAGGGGTACAATACATTCCTTCATAATGACCTTTGTAAATGTCACCTTTATCATATAATTTCTTGAAAATCTTCTGAACCTGTTTCTCGTGATAATCATCAGTCGTTCGAATAAATTTATCATAAGAGGTATTCATCATATCCCAAATTCTCTTGATCTCTCCTGCTGTCTCATCAACGAATTCCTTTGGGATTACTCCTTTTTCCTCTGCCTTCTGCTCAATCTTCTGTCCATGCTCGTCTGTTCCTGTCTGGAATCTTACGTCAAATCCCTGGAATCTCTTGTAACGGCAAATCGCATCTGCCAACACAACTTCATATGTGTTACCGATGTGTGGCTTACCAGAAGTATAGGCAATGGCTGTGGTTAAATAATAAGGTTTCTTATCCATGATATCCATTCCTCTCTGTATCTAGTCTAGTATCTTCCTATTTTAAAGGGAAACCATGGAAAAGTCAAGAGCTTTGGTCAGCTAACTCGCCAACC
>CAZUGH010000094.1:0-5511 GCA_964619785.1 uncultured Lachnospiraceae bacterium
TTGACCACCCACCTTCTATTTTCTTGTTTACTTTCCCACTGTGAAATGGTAAAATATAAACACATATATTTACGGTATGGAGGACTCAAATGAAAAAAGAAGATTATTTGTCTTGGGACCAGTATTTCATGGGCATTGCTCTTCTATCAGCGATGCGAAGTAAGGATCCAAGCACGAGTGTTGGTGCCTGTATCGTCAGTGGAGATAACAAGATTCTCTCTGTTGGATATAACGGTATGCCACTTGGATGCTCGGATGATGAATATCCTTGGGAGCGTGACGGGGAACCCTTGGATACCAAGTATTTGTACGTTTGTCATGCAGAATTGAACGCGCTCTTGAATTACACTGGTGCGAATCTAAAAGGAGCCAGAGTTTATACAACTCTATTTCCTTGCAACGAATGTACCAAAGCATTAATTCAATCCGGGATCACTGAAGTTGTATACATGGAAGATAAGTATGCAGGGACTGATTCTGTGATTGCATCTAAGCGCATGATGGATTCCGCATCTGTCACTTACCGAAAGTTCGACAAAGTTTCTAGGGAGATTACGCTCCTACTATAGGCAATATACTAATAACAGAAAGAAGGTATTTTCCATGAAGATGAAAGAACCTCGTGTTCCAAAAGAGAAAAAGATTAAAGTGAAAAAGGTCAGGGAGAAGAAAGTGAAGACTCCCAAGGTGAAAGTCCCGAAGGAGAAGCGTGTTTCTAAATTACGTAGGCCAAAGAAAATCAAGGAACCAAACGCTTCCACTAATAAGAATAAATTCTTAGGCATTCTCACCAAGATATGGTATTACATAAAAAAAGCAGCACACAACATTGCCAAGCTTCGTATTCTCTTACCTCAGAAGTCAGAGAAGGATGCACCATTATTAGATGGCACGGTGAAGATTCAACCAATCTTCTGTATCCAGACGAAACTCATCGGATGCTTTGTCATCCCAGTTATTATGATTATTATTTTAGGTATCAGTTCATTTACGCGTGCTTCAAGTGCACTGACTTCGAATTATGAAGGTGCTGTTACGCAGTCGATTTCGATGACAAAAGAATATTTTGATTTCGTACTTACAAATATCGAATCCGATATGAACATGTATCTTTCCGATCAGGATTTAGCTGATTATCTCATAGGAATCTACAATGTAACGGATGAGCAGCAAAAGAAAGTGGATGACCTAAAAGCCAAAGCAGATAAGACACAAGCAGCATTAGATGCTACAGCTGAAGGTTCGTCCGCATATTATAAAGCGTATATCGCCAATGACAAGGCTCAGACCGAATTTAACGATGCTTCAACCATCGTAAAGGACAATGAATCAAAAAGTGATGAGTTATACTCTAATTTGAACACTTCAATTAGTAATAAGATTGCAGCGAATAACTTCATCAGCAATATCTTTATTTTCAAAGATGGTGCCAAAACAATCACAACACAGATGACTCGTCGTTATCGCCAGTCAAATGATTCCGACACAGAGGAGAAAAAGAAAGAACTTGAAGAAGTTAACAAGTTAAATCTTTACAAGTCATTTTCCGAATCGAAACTCGGCAAGAAGGCAATGAAAGATACCACTAGCTATCACTGGAGTGGTCCTCAGCCTAAACTAGATAAGATTTTTGACACGGATAGCGATAAGTATATCTTACGTGCAGCTCATGCTCTTACTTCTACCTCCGATGGTTACATGTTTGTCGACCTTCGTAAAGATACCATTGTAGATATCTTACAGGGATTGAACCTCGGCGAAGGAAGCTTCATCGGTATTATCTCACCAGACGGACAAGAGCTTGTTACCAAAGGAAAATCTTTAGATGCAGCAGATGACAAGGATAAGGATTCTGATAAAAAGGATATCGTAAAAGAAACGATTTATGCAGACCAGGATTTCTACAAGGATGCTGTTAAGAGTAAGGACGAAACAGGAAGTTCTTATGTTCGATATAATGGTACTTCTTACTTATTCGTTTATGCGAAACTTGGTTCTTCCAACATGATGTTATGTAGCTTAATTCCAAAGGCTGTTATCATTTCACAAGCCAATACAATTAAGGTCTTCACCATCATCATGGTTATTATCGCAGGAATCATTGCTATGTTAGTTGGCACTTTGATTTCCCGTGGTTTCAGTAAGACAATCAACCGTACAATTGGTCAGCTTGAAGAAGTATCTAAGGGAGACCTTACCGTAGAGTTTAGAACCAATCGTCGTGATGAATTTGCCAGATTATATGGAAGTAGCAACGATATGATTGCAAATATCTGTGGGCTAATTCAAGAAGTAGCTGATGTATATGAAGCATTACGACTTGCCTTGAATCAGGTAGACAATTCTTCCACTACATTCTCACAGACAACAAAAGATATTCAGACTTCTGTCCACGAGATTGAGATTGGTATTACACAACAGTCAGATGATGCTAGCGATTGCTTAACTCAGATGGATAACCTATTTGGCAAGATTAACAATGTTAATTCAAATGCCGCAGAGATTGGTTCCATAGCTTCTTCCACTCAGGAAGCTATCACCAATGGTATTGACAGCATGGATAACCTGAATGAGAAGACGACATCAACAACAGCAATTACAAATACAATTATTAAGACAATTGAAGACCTGTCAGTTCGTTCTAATAACATTGGACAGATTGTAAATACAATCAATGATATTGCAGAAGAAACCAACCTCCTCTCATTGAATGCTTCGATTGAAGCTGCTAGAGCAGGTTCCGCTGGTAGAGGTTTTGCGGTCGTAGCTGGTGAGATTCGTAAGTTGGCTGACCAGTGTTTAACATCTGCTAATAAGATTAGTGGTATAGTCAATGAAATTACACTATCTACAAAGGATGCTGTTTTAACAGCTCAGAACGCTGAAGAGATTGTAGAAGCTCAGGTACAAGCAGTTCAATCTACCGCACAATCATTTGCAGCAATGAACGAACATGTTGGTAAATTAACAAACTACTTAGATGATATAACAAGAAGTTCAAAAGACATGGAACAGTCGGGTTCTTCCACACTGAACTCGATGGAAAGCATCTCCTCTATTTTGGAAGAGACCTCAGCTGCTATCTCATCTGTAACAACTATTGTTGATATGCAGACAGATGCACTCGGAACCTTAGACGATGCATCATCAAATCTAGTTACAAGAGCAGAACATCTTGGAGAAGCAATCTCTAAATTTAGAACAAATTAATGATTACTCATAAAGAAGAAGCCGATTCGTATGAATCGGCTTCTTCTTTATGTTCTAGGAATGAATTGCTACTCCTATCTCCTGTTTTAATTTCTTCCATTCATCTTTATGTTCGACATAATACTTCGGGCAAATCTTACCTGTGATATCATAATGACGAATCACATCGTCCTCTGACAGCTTATACGCCTTACATATGGACGAAACTAGCCACACCAGAGAATCATGTGTCTCATTGGTAAATGCCCCATTCTCGCTCATATAACAGCACTCAATTGACAAGGTGTCATTGTTCCTGTCGTTTGAAGCATAAGCAACTTCTGTCTCAGGTACAACACGAAGTACTTTTCCATCAATTCCTATAATAAAATTACTGCTTGCATAGGTTTTCTGATTTGTTTCTTTATTAATCTTTGGTAAGTTATTAAAGTAATTTCGATTTGCCTGTGCATCTGTTCCTGGATTTGCTGTATAATGAATCACAACTCCATTCACCTTCTCTAAAGGGGTCTGCGGTCGCGAGTATTTATTTGGCTTAATAAGCGAATCTACAATTCTCCCATTGCCTAGCTCATCTAATGTGACGGATGCCTGTTCCACATCCACTTTCTGTCTAAGTCCACCACTTATAACAAAAAATATAATTGTCCCTAAAATTAGGACAAGACTAAGAATACTTGCGATTCTTAGTCTTCTATAACGTGTTCGTCGATAAACACTTCTGCCCATTATATTCAGTCCTTTATTATGAATCAATACTGTAGTTTGGTGCTTCCTTTGTAATATGGATGTCATGTGGATGACTCTCCTTAAGTGAAGCTGCAGAAATCTTAACAAATCTACCTGTTGTCTTCAAGGTTTCAACATCAGCTGCTCCACAATATCCAAATCCTGAACGTAAGCCACCCATCAACTGGAATACAGTATCTTCTACCGTACCCTTGTAAGCAACTCGTCCTTCAACACCTTCTGGTACCAATTTCTTAGCATTCTCCTGGAAATAACGATCCTTACTACCATTCTCCATCGCTGCAATAGATCCCATTCCACGATATACTTTATACTTTCTTCCCTGATATAATTCAAATGTTCCTGGGCTCTCATCACAACCAGCAAACATACTTCCCATCATACAAACGTTAGCTCCTGCTGCGATAGCTTTTGTCATGTCTCCTGAGAACTTGATACCACCATCTGCAATAATTGGAATGCCATATTCCTTAGCTACTCGATAGCAATCCATAATTGCTGTAACCTGAGGAACACCAATACCAGCAACTACACGTGTTGTACAGATAGATCCAGGTCCAATACCAACCTTAACAGCATCTGCTCCTGCTTCAATCAAATCCTTCGTAGCTTCTCCAGTAGCAACATTACCTGCGATAATCTGAAGTTCCGGATATGCCTCACGAATCATCTTGACACAACGAAGAACATTCGCTGAATGTCCATGTGCACAGTCTAAAACAACGGCATCAACTTTAGCTTTTACTAATGCTTCGCAACGATCCAAAACATTCGCTGTGATACCAACAGCTGCAGCACATAATAAACGTCCCTGTGAATCCTTAGCGGATAACGGATACTTAATCTGCTTCTCAATATCCTTGATTGTAATCAATCCCTTGAGATTGCCATCTTTATCAACAATAGGAAGTTTTTCTTTTCTTACACTTGCTAGAATCTTCTTAGCTTCGTCAAGTGTAATACCTTCCTGTGCTGTAATCAGTCCTTCTGATGTCATGCTTTCTTTAATCTTCTTAGAAAAGTCTGTCTCAAACTTAAGATCACGATTTGTAATAATACCTACTAACTTCTTGCCTTCAGTAATTGGCACACCTGAAATACGGAACTTTGCCATAAGATCGTTGGCATCTTCTAATGTATGTTCAGGGGACAGATAAAATGGGTCCGTAATAACTCCATTCTCTGATCGTTTTACTTTGTCAACCTCTTCTGCTTGAGCCTCGATGGACATGTTCTTGTGAATAACTCCAATACCACCTTGTCTTGCCATAGCAATTGCCATACGGTGTTCTGTAACCGTATCCATACCCGCACTCATCATCGGAATGTGTAACCGAATCGTCTTCGTTAGGTTCGTTGATAGATCAACTGAGTTAGGTACAACTTCTGAATATGCTGGTACAAGTAAAACATCATCAAAGGTAATTCCTTCGCCTATAATTGTTCCCATTATAATTCGTCCTCTCTGTATTTATTTTTTGGAATATTAATAATAAAGTATAGCGAAAACCGTCCGAAAAGTCAACATATAAATAGTGAAAATTGTAGAAA
>CAZUGH010000095.1:0-5494 GCA_964619785.1 uncultured Lachnospiraceae bacterium
GTGGTGGACATCATGACAAATTTAAGAGTGGATTATATTATTTTGTTTAAATCAGAAGTGGGTCATGTCGTTTGCCATCGGCAGAGATAGACACGTTGTGTCGTCTAGGATGAGTGAACCTGGCACTTCTGAGCTTATGGCAGAGGTGCCTTTTTTATTGTTTTGTGAGGCACACTCATTTTGTAGGAGGAGAGAATGAAAGAGAATGCATTACCATCCCGGGTTTTGAAACAGATTAAACCAATGGGAGTGAAGAAGGAAGATATCCTATATGTATGTCCGATGGATTTATCATTTTCCTGTGAATACATTAGTGGATATGTATTTATTACAAAGGATTATCTTGGAATTGTAACAAGTGAACCGATTGGTGCAAGAGTTCGGTATTTTAGAGGGACTAGTACGAAAGATGTTGATTATGGAGAGGATACACTAGAGTATGCGTGCAAACTCCTGCCCCTAGATGAGACATCACATATGCGATTGGAGCGACAAGTTGCAACCAATCTGGTTTATGTAACATATCATGATAAGCCGTTGCAAGTCGCAGCATTAACCAATCTATATTTAGAACCAATGGACCAATTTGTTAAGAATTATCGTGAGATGAAACATGATGTTGACTTGGCAAGTGAAGCGGCTTCGGAGCAAGATGCGGCAGTGGAAGAGGCAGAGGCAGAGTATTGCCCAATCTGTGGAACGATGTATCCAGATCCGAAGAGAAAGATTTGTCCAAAGTGTATGAATAAGCGTTCTATTTTTATGAGAACGATGAGATACTTTTTCCATTACAAAGGAAGATTTGTTGTACTGTTTTTATGTTATTTTGCAGCTGCAGGATTGAATCTGGTGTGGCCATACTTAACAGGTACGATATTGTACGACAAGGTGCTATCGAAGAATGCTGCCTTTTTAGCAAGCTTTGGGTTGGCAGGAAAATGGGGCGTAGCACTTTTGCTACTCATGCTCGTTATGCTTTTGTCAAAACTGGTTCAACAGGGTGTTGCTATCTTGCAGGGAACATTGATGGCACAGGTTGTAGCGAATACAGTAAGAGATATGAAGAAGGATGTATTTTCCTCGATGGGTCGTTTGTCCATTCATTTCTTTACGAGTAAGCAAACGGGTAGTTTGATGACAAGAGTGTTGAGTGATGCAGACCGAGTAACAGGGTTTTTCCTTGATGGTTTTCCATACATATTCGTACATGCATTTACCATTATTGCTTCCTTTGTTGTTATGTTCCGATTGAACTGGCAGATGGCTTTGGTTGCGTGTGTGCTGTTACCACTTTTGGTTATTATGAGTGTTAAGCTCAAACCAAAACTTTGGAGTTTGTTTGGACGGAGACACCGTGCGGAACGAACTGTTAATAGTCGAGTAAATGACAATCTAACAGGTGCTCGTGTTGTTAAGGCATTTGGACAACAAGTGGCAGAAAATGACCGATTTGCAGCACCGAATGAGAGACTTCGTGATGCAGAGATTCGTATTGTTAAGTATAATAACCGATTTACAATTTTATATAATCTAGTACAGGAGATTTCGAGTATCTGGGTTTGGATTTTAGGTGTTATTTTATTATTGAATACGGGACGTATGGAATTAGGTATCTTGATTACTTTTGTCGGTTATGTGGCTCAGTTGAATGGACCGATGAATTTCTTCTCACGTGTATTCCATATGTGGTCAGACAGTATTAATGCTGCACAGCGTATGTTTGAAATTATGGATTCAATTCCAGAGATTCAGGAGATTGAGAAACCGGTAGAACTTCCTAATCCTCGTGGAGAGATTTGTTTAGAACATGTGACATTTGGGTATGATTCACATAATCCGGTACTAAAGGATATAAGCCTTCATGTGAAGGAAGGTCAGATGCTAGGTATCGTAGGTCGTTCGGGTGCAGGCAAGACGACACTGGTCAATCTGATTTCACGACTCTATGATACAGATGAAGGAACGATTACGATTGATGGTATTAACGTGAAGGATTTAGCATTTCGTGATTTGCGAAGAAATGTTGCGATGGTTTCCCAGGATACATATATTTTCATGGGTACAGTGGCTGAGAATATTGCTTATGCCAATCCAGAAGCGAGTCGGGAAGAGATAATTCAAGCAGCGATTCTAGCTAGTGCTCATCAGTTTATATCAAATATGCCAGACGGTTACGATACCGTGATTGGTGCATCAGGTAAGGACTTATCTGGTGGAGAGAAACAGCGTATCTCAATCGCGCGTGCAATTCTTGCAAATCCTAAGATTTTAATTTTAGATGAAGCAACGGCTAGCGTCGATACGGAGACGGAAAAGGCAATTCAAACGTCAATCAATTATCTCGTTAAGGGTCGTACAACATTGTCGATTGCGCATCGTTTGTCAACCCTGCGCGATGCGGATTCTTTGGTCGTAATTGATAATGGTAGAATTGTGGAAGAAGGTACGCAGAAAGAATTAGAAGCACTTGGTGGTATCTATTCGAAACTGATGGAATTACAGACACAAGCGTTGGCATTGCGTGGCTTAGAATGAGAGATCTGAGCGGAGGACAGTGCTAAAAACATTGCTCGGAAAAGAGGGCAGTGCGAAAAATAAGCTCGATAGCTCATTTTTCACACCACTATTATGTTTAAGAGCATAAACATAATAGCATTGATGTCAGCTAAGAAATCGCCTTCGCGAATTTCTTAGCGACTCCTCGCATAAAAACATTGCTCGGAAAAGAGGGAATTTATGAAGAATAAGTTAGATATGTCTCAGATGCAAGAAGACACTGAGAAGATGATAGAGATTAATTACATAACCAAGGATAACGCAGAGTTTGCACGAACAGAGGGTGGATTTGTGAGCCTAAAGTTTGGTGGTCAGGTATGGGAACGGGTACATATCGTGCGATTGTTTCCATTTACCAATCCAGATAAATATATCTCCGTGCGTACACCCGAGGAACGGTCTCAGGAGATTGGCGTGATTGAAGATATGAAGAAATTGCCTAAGAAGACAAGAGAATTAGTGGAGTCCCAATTGAATCTTCGCTACTTTACTCCAATTATTGAAAAGGTGATTGATATCAAGGATGAATACGGATATGCGTATTTTCATGTTTTGACAGACCGCGGAGAATGTCGTTTTACAATTAATATGGGTGGGAATGATGTGGTTCGTCTCACAGAGAGTAGATTATTAATTACAGATTTGGATGAGAACCGTTTTGAAATACCTGATGTATTTGCATTGACACAGAAAGAACAGCGCAAGCTGGATTTATTCTTATAGTTGTCGGAATGAGAGGTTAGAATGATATTAAAATATGATTTGCCTAAAGCTGCTATGGAGTGTGTGGAGCTAGAGGCAGATGAGAAAATCTACTACGCAGTCCCCTATGATATTGCTGAAGATGGTACATGGCTACAGGATTCCTTTTTCGTAGTTACGACGAAGAGAATCTGGCTGATATCAGATGGCGAAGTGAAGGAACAATTGGACATTGCTCGCTGTCGTCATGCAAAAGCAGAAGCACAGATTGGCTGCGGATTATTTACCGTCGAGTATGATGGTGTGCTGCGATTTGTCGCACATTATTCGGCGAAACATTTGTCGAGATATGCTTATATTGCCAGAGGTATCAATATTCTCAGCTCGGGTCGTGATGAGGAAGTGTCGAGTGATGAGTATGAGAAAATATGTCCGAATTGTGGAAGGGCGATGCCTGGTACAAAGTATTGTCCGCATTGTTCGAAAGAGGGAGGCTTTTGGCGAAACTTCTTGAAGATGGGAGCACCTTATAAAGGACGATTTGCTGGAATTATTGTACTTATGATTTTGGCTTCCGTGGTCACCTTGTTGAATCCGGAGATTCAGAAACACCTAGTTGATGATGTGTTGACGGATCCTTCGGGTAAGATGTCGGTCGCATTTATCTGTCTCGGTCTTATGTTTTTGCTTAGTGTTGGAATTGTTATCATTAATATTTTGAAGAGCTATTATTGTACAGTCCTTGGAGCAACAATTTCAAAGGATTTGCGTGAACAGCTTTTTGCGAGAATTCAGATTTTGTCGTTGAACTTTATTAATAGTAGAAGACCAGGCGAGCTGATGAATCGTATTGTATTTGATACAGGTAAGATACGAGAGTTTATGGAGCGAACATTTTGTAATATGTTTACGGTGTGTTTCATCTTCATCTGTGACATCATCTTCATGCTGGCAATCAATGTCAGACTTGCCTTGCTGAGTTTTATTTTCATACCTGTTGCTGTCTTTATTACCTATGCTTTGCGTAAAAATATTCATCGTCGATTTCATCTTCAGTGGAAGAAGGGAGATGATGTCAACAGTAATCTTCAGGATGTT
The DNA here is from genome assembly GCA_964619785.1 of uncultured Lachnospiraceae bacterium. Lineage (GTDB taxonomy): Bacteria > Bacillota > Clostridia > Lachnospirales > Lachnospiraceae > CAZUGH01. Next base: position 4,357 of record CAZUGH010000095.1, read on the forward strand.
ATCTCGGGTATGAGAGTTGTGAAGTCCTACGGTAAGGAAGCAGATGAAGAGACGAAGTTTAATGATTTGGCAGAATCATTTTGTCGTGTTCAGAAGAAAAATGAGATGTTCTGGGCTGTCTTTACGCCAATGATTAGTTTTATCATGGGCGCGGGCGTATTCCTTGTTATATACTTTGGAGGCATGGATGTCTTTCATGGTACGATGACAACAGGAGAATTGATTCAGTTTATTACGTATACACAGCTATTGTATCAGTATCTGAACTGGATGACATCGATGCCTCGTGACTTGATGAATCTGATTAGTAGTATTGAACGTATCAATGATGTTATGTCACAGGACCCATTTATTTCAGATGTGGAGACACCTGTTGATTTGGAGCTAAAGGGAGATATTGAATTTAAAAATGCGACCTTTGGTTATAAGTCGTATCAGCCTGTTTTGGAAAATCTGAATCTCAAGGTAAATAAAGGTGAGATGATAGGTATTGTAGGTGCTTCTGGTACGGGTAAATCCACTCTGATTAACTTGATTATGCGTCTATATGAAGTGGATGATGGAGCGTTATTGATTGATGGTCACGATATTAAGGAAATTCAATCACAGCGATTCCATTCACAGATTGGCGTTGTGTTGCAAGAGACTTTCTTGTTCTCAGATACGATTTTGAACAATATTCGTTTTTCGAGACCGGATGCGACTTATGAAGAAGTGATTCGTGCAGCCAAGATGGCGAATGCACATGATTTCATATCGAAAACGCCAGATGGTTACAATACCTATGTTGGTGAGAAGGGACACAGCTTGTCGGGTGGTGAGAGACAGCGAATTGCGATTGCTCGTGCGATACTGAATGAGCCAAAACTTCTTATTTTAGATGAGGCAACAGCGAGTCTAGATACTGAGAGCGAGTATATGATTCAGAAGGCATTGGAACGATTGACGGAAGGCCGGACAACATTTGCGATTGCACATCGATTGTCAACATTGCAAAATGCTGATCGACTTATCGTTATTGACGGTCACAATGTTGCAGAGATTGGTTCTCATGAAGAATTGATTCGACAAAAAGGAATCTATTATGGATTAGTCAATGCACAACTTCAGATGCAAGGAAATGCTTGAATAATTTAGG
>CAZUGH010000096.1:0-5455 GCA_964619785.1 uncultured Lachnospiraceae bacterium
GGTGGCATGGAAGCGGTGGTAGGTGCGTGTGCGGGAACAATTCCTGCGATTCAGGGAATTGGCACAGTTGTTATTCTCGGCATCACACCATTTAATCTGGTTAAGGGTATCATTATCTCCATCGTGGGAATTCTGGTGTATAAGAGTGTAAAAGGAATTCTTGCAAAGTTTTGATGTGAGTTGATATTTCAAGAGAATCTGATATAATAAGAGGGTATGCTGTTTGGGCATACGCTCTTATTTTTTTAATTGCTTTTATATAGAAAGGAATTTTCATGAAGAAGAATCAAAGTCTTGATGTTTTATTAGAAAATAATGATATGTCCAAATTTTTGATTCGCCATAATTATTCACGTTTTGGTGGTGTTTTTGGTGTTATCCTTAGTTTGGCGGCCATCGTCATTTTAATTGTATTTTGGGGCAAGCTGGTTTTGGTTCAGCGTTGCGCATTAGCAGTATTATCACTTATGTTTACTGTGTTTCAACCGTTTTCACTCTGGTCGAAGGGTCGTAAGCAGTTGAAGCAGGAGTGTTTTCAGACACCATTTCATTATGAGTTTGGAGAAGATAAGATTGTTGTGACACAGGGAGAATACAAGCAGGATTTTGACTGGAATCAGATTCGGAAAGTCGTGTGTGCGAAAGATGCAATTTATGTTTATATGACAGCTATGTCTGCATTTATCCTGCCGGCAGCTCAGTGTCAGGATGAATTTTTGGAATTGGCAAGTTGGATTCGTGATCACGCAAAGAGAGGATGAAGACGATGCGGTATGATAGTTTTCAGGAAAATGATACCTTTCAGATTGGATATGAGTTAGGCCAGAATGCTAAGGCTGGACAGATTTACCTATTAAATGGTGATTTGGGAGTGGGTAAGACTGTATTTACCAAGGGCTTTGCGATGGGACTTGGTATTGAGGAGAGTATTACCAGCCCTACGTTCACGATATTACAAGAATATACGGAGGGGCGCCTGCCACTTTATCATTTTGATGTGTATCGCATTGGTGATGTTGAGGAGATGGACGAACTCGGTTATGAGGGATATTTCTATGGAGAAGGAGTCTGCTTGATTGAGTGGGCATGCCTGATTCAAGAAATTTTGCCAGAAGAGTGCATCCAGATTCAGATAGATAAAGATTTGGAACGCGGATTTGATTATCGTTCCATCACAGTCGCTTAGAAATGGAGATAAATATGAAAATATTAGGAATTGATAGTTCAGGATTAGTAGCTAGTGTGGCCCTCGTGACAGATGGCGTGATGACTGGTGAATATACTATTAATAATAAGAAGACGCACTCACAGACATTGTTACCGATGCTAGAGGCGATGCTTGCTATGGCGGATGTGAAGATTGGTGAAGTCGATGCGATTGCCGTGGCAGCCGGACCAGGTTCGTTTACGGGACTGCGAATTGGAGCAGCGACAGCGAAGGGGTTAGCTGGAGCGTTGGATATTCCGATTGTTCCAGTGCCAACGCTAGAGGGACTTGCAGCGAACTTTATGAATCAGGATAATTTAGTTTGTCCATTGATGGACGCGAGGAGAAGCCAGGCTTATTATGGAATATATTCTTGCAGCGACAATCATATTGTTGCTAAGTGCGAACAGAGTGTGGCACCAGTGGAGGAGATTATTGATAAAGTGAACCAGATTGGTGAGCGGGTCATTTTCCTTGGAGATGGTGTACCAGTATTTCGCGAATTGCTAGAACAGAAGGTGAGCGTACCATTTTCCTATGCTATGCCACAGGATAATTGTCAGCGTGCGGGTATCATTGCAGGGCTTGGTGTACAGTATCTAGCGGAAGGCAAAGGGATACCAGCCAGAGAATTTGCGCCAACATATCTTCGCTTGTCGCAGGCAGAACGAGAACGTATGGAAAAGATTACAACTGGAAAATGAGAATCGCATGGGTTATAATGATGTCAGTGAAGACGACGGGGGGATTCGTTATGACACAGAAGAAACAGGTATGTTGCAACCAATGCGGACGACCATTGTTGCCAATTGAAGAAGATGCTCTTGTTGTGAAGAAAGAATGGGGCTATTTTTCAAAAAAGGATTTACAGGTACATGAATTTGCATTATGTGAGCAATGCTATGACCAGATGGTTGAGAAGTTTGCAATGCCAATTACGATTTCAGATAAAAGGGAAGTATTAAGCTAAAGATGCCAGCTCGGAGAGAGCTGGTTTTTTTGTTGAGAAGAAGTGAAAAATATGCTATGATGAATATAGATTAGTTGGATGGAGGTCTATCATGCTGGAAGTATGTTTATTAGGTACAAGTGGGATGATGCCACTACCGCGCAGAGCGCTTACGGCATTGATGACACGATATAATGGAAGCAGTCTGTTGATTGATTGTGGCGAGGGAACGCAGGTGAGTATTCGCGAGAAGGGGTGGAGTTTTCATCCGATTGATACGATTTGCTTTACTCATTTTCATGGAGACCACATCAGTGGATTGCCAGGACTGTTGCTTTCAATGGGCAATGCGGATCGGCAGGAACCGTTGACATTGATTGGACCTAAGGGCTTAGAACGAGTTGTGAAAGCGCTACTTGTGATTGCGCCGGGGCTTCCATTTCCATTAGAGTTTATTGAATTGGATCAAGATTCACAGGTGATTGAGAGAAATGGTTATCAGATTGAGACATTTCGTGTCAATCATAACATCACTTGTTATGGGTACAGTTTGATTATCAACCGTGCTGGCAAGTTCAGTCCTGAAAAGGCAAAAGAGAATGCAGTTCCGATGAAACTGTGGAACCCGTTGCAAAAGGGCGAAGTTGTTGATTTTGAGAATCGGACATTTACACCCGATATGGTTCTTGGTGAACCAAGAAAAGGAATTAAGGTGACTTATTGTACAGATTCTCGCCCGACTCCCGGGATTGTAGAACATGCAAAGGAAGCAGATCTCTTTGTATGTGAAGGGATGTATGGTGAGAAAGATAAGGAAAAGAAGGCAAAAGAACATAAGCATATGACGTTTTATGAAGCGGCACAGATGGCGAACGATGCAAATGTAGCGGAGATGTGGTTGACTCATTATAGTCCGTCGCTCATTCGCCCAGATGATTATATGAAGGATGTTAAAGCAATTTTTCCACGTGCACTAGCAGGCAAAGATCGTAAAAGCGTTGATTTGAATTTCCCGAAGGAGGGATTAGATGAATAAGCGAGCAAAAAGTATCGGAGCATTTTCCTTTCTCATGTGTTTGGTTGTGATTGCGGGCATGTTGATTTATTATCAGTATATGAATCGACAGAAGGCAGCGGATTCAACCAAGATTCCCAGCACTGAAGTGGAGAAGCTTATAGCCAAGGATATGGATCAGGGATACCCAGAGACTCCCAAGGAGGTTCTGGATATTTATTGTAGAATTAACCAATGCCTATATAAGGGTGCGACAGATGAGAATCGTGCCAGTTTAATCGGACAATTGAGGAAAATGTATACGAAGGAGTTATTGTCGAATAATTCACTTGAACAACAGACTCAGCAGATCATAGATGAGGTGGCAAAGTTCAAAAGTGATAAGAAAGTGATTCTAAGTTATACCATTGATACATCGAGTGTGAAATATAAGACGGTTAAAGGAAAAGAATGTGCAGTTATCAATATTGCATTTTTCCTACGAAAAAGTGGCGATTACATGAAATCTTATGAGGAATTTATGCTGGCGAAAGAAGAGGATAAGTGGAAAATTCTCGGTTTCCAGCAGATGAAGAGTGAGGTCACAACGGAGAATCAGGAAGGACAGAAGTAATGAGTGATAAAGATATAACGGTACTGGCAATTGAGAGCTCATGCGATGAGACAGCAGCGGCAGTTGTGGTAAATGGACGTGAGGTTAAGTCTAATATCATCGCTTCACAGATTGATTTGCATAAACTATATGGTGGAGTTGTACCAGAGATTGCGTCAAGAAAGCATATTGAAAAAATCAACCAGGTTGTCGAAGAAGCCTTAAAAGAGGCAGATACTACATTGGATCAGATGGATGCCATCTGTGTCACTTACGGACCAGGATTGGTAGGTGCTCTTTTGGTTGGTGTAGGTGCAGCAAAAGCGATGGCGTTCGCTTCGGGTAAGCCTTTGGTTGGTGTACATCATATAGAGGGGCATATTTCGGCTAACTTTATTGAACATCCTGAATTGGAACCACCATTTATGTGTACCGTGGTATCGGGTGGACATACTCATCTTGTTATGGTGAAGGACTACGGCGAATATGAGATTCTTGGCAAGACAAGAGATGATGCGGCAGGCGAGGCCTTTGATAAGGTTGCTCGTTCTATTGGTTTGGGTTATCCAGGTGGTCCAAAGATTGATAAACTTGCCAAAGAAGGCAACCCTGATGCAATTGCATTTCCAAGAGCATCGATAGATGGAGCACCGTTTGATTTTAGTTTTAGTGGTGTGAAGTCTGCTGTGTTAAATTATATTAATGGATGTAAGATGAAGAATGAGTCCTATTCGGAAGCGGATATTGCAGCTTCTTTTCAGAAAGCAGTGGTGGATGTGTTGGTGGACCACTCGATGAAGGCGGCAAAGGAATATCATGTTACCAAACTCGCATTAGCTGGTGGCGTGGCGTGCAATCAGGGACTGCGTGCAGGCATGGAAGAAGCTTGCAAGAAAAATGGTGTGCAACTCTATTATCCTTCACCAATTCTCTGCACAGACAATGCAGCGATGATTGGTTCTGCTGGTTATTATGAGTTTAAAAAGGGCGTTCGACACGGTATGGATTTGAATGCAATTCCGAATTTGAAACTGGGTGAAAAAATTGAAAATATGTCTTGACACAGATAGTTCTAGGATGATATACTGTTCAAGCAGCATTTGGAGAGGTGTCCGAGTGGTTTAAGGAGCCGGTCTTGAAAACCGGTGACTCCGAAAGGGGCCGTGGGTTCGAATCCCACCTTCTCCGTTAAGCGAGTATTATGCAATATTCGTTAAGCGAATATGTGAATATTCGCTTTTTATATGTAAAAGTATCATCTGTTTTGGAGAAGTACCCAAGCGGCTGAAGGGGCTCCCCTGGAAAGGGAGTAGGTCGTTAATAGCGGCGCGAGGGTTCAAATCCCTCCTTCTCCGTCATAAAACTTTGCTGCTTGCCGTGGCGAAGTTTTATCTTTGCAATGAAGACAAAAATGGGTCATTCGTAATTGTCATTTTTTCTTAATTTAGAACATGAATTTTAACCAGTGTAAAATCTGAACCTAGCCGGTTACGGAATCTGAAAAAATAAAATTCAAAAAAGTGAAAAAAAGTGTTGACAAACAGATAGAACTTTGGTAAGATAGTCTTCGTTGCCTCACAAGAGAGCAACACACAAGTTAGAAGCGATTAGCTCCGAAAGGACAAGCGATTTTAACGATTGGAACCTTGATAATTGAACAGTGAAACAACCCTGAAAATTCAAAAAAATGAA
>CAZUGH010000097.1:0-5222 GCA_964619785.1 uncultured Lachnospiraceae bacterium
CGAGAAACTTGTCTTGCGAAGCGAAGCTTCGCAATTTCGATATTCGGTCGCCGGCAGATTTTGTGCTCTCCCCGCTGCCACAGGTCTACTTCATCACCATCACCATCACCCGACAAGTCAAGTAACATACCCTATACAAAATTGTAATATTAGTTAATATTTTTGTCGTAATATATTGTATTGATTAGCCGAAATATAGTAGTATGTAAATAAACAAGATTGGAGAGAGACAAATGAAGAAGATGAAGAAGATTTTAGCAGTTGTACTAGCAATGGCTATTATGGCTACAGGAATTGTGACGATGAAGAGTGAGGTTAAAGCAGTAGAGAAAGTACAGGTAACAACAACTTATGGTTTATATGTACAATAGTATGAGTACCGATGTTAATACGAGAATTGGTTCTCTCTTTCAGGGAGAGTTAGTGAATTTATATGCAATTAAGTTTGATGCAGCGGGAAACCAGTGGTATCAGATATACTATAATGGTTCTACTGAAGCTTATGTGAAAGCAATTGGAAATGAGAATCAGGAAATGTGCAAGTTAGTTGGTTCTGATGAGGGAGAGGATTTGACAACCCCAACATCGACTACGACAGGCTACGAGATTCGCGTTGTGGCTACATATGGTGAAAATGTATATCAGACAGCAAGTACATATTCAACGAAAGTAGGATTTTTGAATTATGGTTCTGTGGCACGTAAAATTGGTGAGACAGAATTTTTCTATAAAGTTAGATTCCGTTCATCAGGCTCCACGCTGGTGACAGGTTATGTTGCTAAGAGATATAGCAAGGAATATTTGAATAAGAGTGATTCATCAGCAGAGATTTTCAAAAAATTATCTAATTACAATGGTATTGTGATGTCATCAGCTGCTCAGAAAGTACATGTTAGCCCAAGTACTAGCTCGGGTGTTCTTGTAAGAATGAAAAAAGGAACGATGTTGACAATTACGGGATATTCGAAAAATTGGTATATTGTTAGTTATGTATCTAACGGTTCAACAAAGACTGGGTTTATGTACAAAGGTCTTATGAAAAAGATTAAGAGAATTGGCGTTAAGAAGATTAATAAGACGAGAGTGACAGTAAAGCGAAAGAAAACAACTCAATTATATGTGAAGGGATTGAATTGTGTTAGTCCAATTCGCGGTACGTGGGTATCAAACAATCGAAGTGTAGCAAGTGTTGACACATATACAGGTGTTGTAAAAGGTGTTAGACGTGGTAGTGCAGTTATTACTGGTAAAATAGGAACGATGAGATTTAAATGTGTAGTATCAGTGAAATAATAGATGAAAGAATGATGGGATGAAAGATAAATATAAGTATATAGTTGGCGTGCTGGCAGTAATTATTGTGGTCGCTTTGGTGATTCACTTTACGAAGAAAGATGATCATGATGTGCAGGTTGGGTATAACAAACTAGTTCAAACAGAGTCGGTATCTGTCGCGGCGATTGAAGCACAGATTGAGGCTATCCATCAAGAGGAAGTTGCCGAGCAGTTGAAGCAACAGATGAAGGAGAAGCCAAGTAAAAAAGAGATATCTAGTTACAAGAAACTATTTGAAAATTCGGTAGTAATGGGTGACTCTATTATAGAAGGATTGCTTGACTTTAATTATCTATATAATAGCAGCGTGGTTTGTCATCGGGGGTGGAGTGTAGCAGAAGCCAAACCGATGGTTAGCCAGGTTGTGAAGCTGCAACCAGCTAATATATTTATGTCCTTTGGAGTGAATGATATCCCCTATTTTAATGGAGACGCAAAGCGATATCGTAAAGAATTTAAGAAGCGAATTGAAGAACTGAAAAAGGGTCTTCCTAATGTTAAGATTTATATTAATTCTATACTTCCTGTGCAGGATTCTGTGATTAAAGAGAGACCAGTTTACAAGCGTATTAATCAGTTTAATCAACAGCTTCAGGAAATGTGTCAGGAGATTGGTGCAGTGTATATTGATAATGGACCGATTGTAAAAAGTCTTAGTGGCGTTTACGAAACGGATGGGATACATATGCATACGAAGTATTATCCTCATTGGCTTAAGAATATGGCAGAGAAGGCGGGATTGATATGATGAGATATGTAAAAATAGGATTTGTAGTTATTCTGTTTATCATGCTATATCTCTATGGTCATAAGGATGCAGTTGCGGATGTTCCGATGAATCAATTGGAAAATGCGGTTGTTACAGGGTCAGGAATCTCAGTTGATACGATGACGAAAGGCGATGACAAACAGGTGCGGCGCTTCTATAATATTGCGCCAGAAGATGTTCAATATTTTTTATATGTGCCATCAACGGTTATGTCAGTTGACGAGATACTTGTGATTAAGGCGAAAAGCAATGAACAGGCTGAGAGTTTGCGTGATGTGGTAAATAGTCGCCTTGATAGTCAGAAGAAAAGCTTTGAACAGTATGGGACCAATCAGATGGGACTACTTAATAACGCTGTCGTAGAGATTAAAGGAAATTATCTGCTTTTTGCAGTATCAGAAAAGGCAAGTGAACTTAAGGAACAGTTTGAAAATACAATCAGAAAATAAGGGATGAAATTATGGTTTTTAGCAGTATATTATTCTTGTTTGCATTCTTACCAGTTGTATTGCTTCTTTATATGATCGTACCAAAGAAGATTAAAAACATAGTGCTTTTACTGGCTAGCATATTTTTCTATGCATGGGGAGAACCGATATATGTATTCCTTATGTTGTATTGTGCTGTTTTCAATTATGTGATTGGCTTGGATATTAGCCAGAATCAAAAGAGAAATAATCTGGTATTTGGAATCATAATCAATGTATTTATACTATTCTACTTTAAATATGCCGGCTTTGCATTGTCGATTTTTCATTTGCCATCTAGCTCAATTGCGTTGCCGATTGGAATATCATTTTATACATTTCAGAATATTTCATATTTAATTGATGTATACAAGAAAAAGATAAAGGTGCAGAGCAACTTTTTTGATTATGCCCTCTATATAACAATGTTTCCTCAGCTAATTGCAGGGCCAATAGTTCGATACTCGGATATCGAAGGAAAATTAAAAGATCGTACCGTATCGATTAATACACTAGGCTTGGGTGCGGAAATTTTTGTTAAGGGCTTGGCTAAGAAAGTGTTGCTTGCCAATAATATTGGAAGCTTGGCAACGAACATTCAAACGATGTCAGTAGCTAATCGCTCTGCCATGACGGCTTGGCTTGGTGCTATTGCCTATACATTTCAGATTTACTATGATTTTAGTGGATACTCAGATATGGCGATCGGACTTGGCAAGATGTTTGGCTTTGATTTCAAGGTGAACTTCAACCATCCATATTTGTCCAAAAGTTTGACGGAGTTTTGGCGACGTTGGCACATATCGTTGGGGGATTGGTTTCGTGAATACATCTATATCCCATTGGGAGGTAATCGCGTAAGTTTTGTTAAGCATATTCGTAATATTTTAGTCGTTTGGTTGCTGACAGGACTGTGGCATGGAGCGAGCTGGAACTTCATCTTGTGGGGATTATATTACGGAATCATATTGCTGTTAGAAAAATATGTGTTTGCCAATTTCTTTACAAAATTACCAGATGTCGTATTGCGTATTTACACCATGGTGCTGATTATAATTGGTTGGGTCTTGTTTATGAGTAATACACTAGGTGATGCGGGAGCATACTTAAGCAGTATGTTTGGCGGCGGTCATGGTATTTTCGATGGCACTGCCTTCTATTACATCAAAACATATGGAATTAGCCTGATTATCTGCTGCTTGTGTGCAGGAAACTATCTATATAGTATGTTTAAGAAAATAGCATCGCGAAGGCCGATAGCTGCAGTTGCAATCAATGTGGTGTTGTTGTTACTTTCAATATCCTATTTGGTATACGATACTTACAATCCATTTTTATATTTTAGATTTTAGAAAGAGGGGAACCAATTGAAAAAGAAGAGAAACAACTTCCTGAAACTTATGGCAATCTGCTGGTTCCTATTAATCGCAGTGTTTTGGATTGCAAGAATCGTTAAGGTTGATGGTGATTTTTCGGACTCGGAAAATCGAGTACTGGCAAGTAAGCCATCAATGAGTGTTACCGACATGACAAATGGTAGCTATGAGAGTGATTACGAGGTTTATGTGAATGATCAATTTCCTTTGCGGAGCCTTTTTGCCCGAGGCAAGGTGGCGCTTGATGTGATGCTTGGGAAAAAAGAAAATAATCAGGTGATTTTAGCGAAGGATGGATATCTGTTTGAGCGTTTCAGTGCACCAGAGCAAAAAAAATCAGACGCGAAGGCGAAGAAAATAACACAAATGTGTGAAAAATACCCATCGATAAATCACTATTTTATGCTTGTGCCAACAGGGGTGAATATTTTATCTGACAAGCTGCCAGCAGGAATCCCGGTGGATGATCAGAACAAAGCAATGGAACGATTCTATCAGAAATTACCTCAGAATGTGATGAAGATGATAGATGTTCGTTCTGTACTATCGCAGCACAAGGATGATGCTTTGTACTATAAGACAGACCATCATTGGACAACGGAAGCGGCATATCTGTGTTTTCGTACAGTAGCAACCGTATTGGGAATAAACCCAGATCAGGTTTCTTATGAAATACATCCAGTGACTGACCAATTTAAAGGGTCTCTGTTGTACAAAAGCGGATTCCGTATGGGAACAGAAGAGAAGATAGATGTGTATTTTCCAATAGCAGGAAATCCTGGCTCGATTGTTTCCTATACACAAGAGCAAAAGAAAACAGCTACGTTTTACAATCATGATAAGTTGGCGACCCGCAGTGGTTACGAAGTCTTTTTGGATGGAAATCACAGCATGGTGAAGATTCAGACTCCGATTAAAGATAATCATAAAGTGTTATTGCTTTTTAAGGATTCTTATGCGAATTGTTTTATTCCATTTCTTGCACCATACTATTCTGAGATATTGGTGATTGACCCTAGATATTATTATGATAATGTGGATGAACTCATAACAGAAGAAGCAGTTACAGATATTATGTATTTGTATAATGCAAATACTTTTTTCACGGATGACACGCTCACGTATGTACTAAATTGAAAATAAAAAAACAGAAAAACACTTGACAAGTTTGTTCGTTTACGGTATTATACTACTTGCGTGTTATGTGATGTGGGTTTAGCTCAGCTGGATAGAGCGTTTGGCTACGGACCAAAAGGCCGGGGGTTCGAATCCTCT
>CAZUGH010000098.1:0-4708 GCA_964619785.1 uncultured Lachnospiraceae bacterium
ATAGTTATCTATAATTTCTTTTAGAAGGGGATGGACAGATGCAGCAGCGCAAGAGTTATCTTCCGATTATGACGATTTTACTTGTTGCCGTCAATGTACTTGTTTATTTTTATACTGAGGCGACGGGCTCAAGCTTAGATGTTGACCATATGATTCGTATGGGTGGTATGTACGAACCACTTTTTATGGAGGGTGAATATTATCGAATAATCACACATTTCTTTTTACATTTTGGAATGGAACATCTCGGGAATAATATGTTATCCCTCATTGTCCTTGGTTATGCAATCGAGGGTAATCTTGGTAAAGCACGATATGTGATTTTGTATTTTCTTTCGGGAATTCTTGCAGGCTTTTCGTCTATCGTTTATAATGTAATGGTGACAGGAGAAGCAGTTGTATCCTGTGGTGCATCCGGTGCAATCTATGGATTAATGGGAGCACTGTTAGTGATGTTGATTTTGAGAAGACATCAGTTGAAGACAGAGATTCCACGATTTATGCTATTTATCATATTGAGTTCGTATAGTGGAATGCGGGATGCTTCGATTGATGGAGCAGCTCATGTTGGTGGGCTGGTGGCTGGATTTATTGTTTGTAGCTTGATGTGTCTGTTGAGCAGAAGGTTGCGAGAGAGGATTCGTGAATCATGAGAGTAAATATTTATTATGGTGGACGGGGGCTGATTGATGACCCTACCTTGTTTGCATTGGAGAAGATAACGAAGGTTTTAGACGAATTACATGTGAAAGTAGAACGCTACAATTTATATGAAGAGCGGAATAACATATCTGTTTTGCCAAAGACTTTGAAGGAAGCAGATGGTGTGATTCTAGCTACTTCGCTAGAGTGGTTTGGTATTGGTGGTTTCATGCAGCAGTTTTTGGATTCTTGCTGGTTGTATGGTGATAAGGAGAAGATTAGCACCATGTATATGCTACCTGTCGTGATTGCAACTACCTATGGAGAACGTGAGGCGGAGTATTCTCTGATTCGTGCATGGGAGATGCTAGGCGGTATTCCGGGTGATGGGTTGTGCGCATATGTTGATAACCATGTTGAGTTTGAGACGAATGGGAACTACAACTATATGATTGAGAAGAAAGCAGAGGAATTCTATCGTGCGATTGCGAAGAAACCTGTGGCATTCCCAAGTAGTAGCAATGCGGTTAAGCAGTCTGTTTTACGCAGTAGTTCATTATCATTGACGCCGCAGGAAAGTGAGCAGCTGTCCGTATATGTATCCGATGATAATTATGTGAAGAAGCAGAAGGAAGACATTGAAGAGCTGGCTAGCCTGTTTAAGGGGATGCTAGGAGATAGTAATGAGGATGAGAAATATATTGGAGAGTTGAAGAGCCATTTTGAACCATTAGATGACATGAAGGCTGTGTTCCAGATTGACATTGCGGATACAGATCAAAGCTTAATTCTTGATATTCAAGGGAAAGAGCTAGGGTGTTACTATGGAACGGTAGAGAATCCGGATGTAACAGCCAAGACAAAGAGTTCTATTATGGATGAGATTGTATCTGGAAGCAGAACATTTCAGAGTGCGTTTATGTCGGGTGATTTGTCGGCACAAGGTAACTTCAAGATTTTGCGTAATTTTGATACGATTTTTAGATTCTAAAGAGAAAAGGAGCTCCCTGCCAGCTAGTAAGCTGGTAGGGTTTGCTCCTTTTGAAGTTCTCGGAAGATTCGAGTGATTTCGTCAATATCTCGTAAGATATCGTGGAATCGCTCTGACTCCATTAATTCAACATATTCATCCTGTAATAATTCCAAGTTGCCATGCAATGTTGTGAGAGGCTCTGCCAAGTCTTCGCAAATCACTGAGGGGTATTGCATAACGTCGTCCACCTTTCTTTGTTGATATATCTACTTTACCAAGTAAATCGAGGAATTTCAACAAAAACTCATCTACCAAAATAGACATAAATCGACAAAACAGAGGGACTTTGATGAGGGATTTTGTATATTGTTTTATAAAATGAGTATGATATAATAGTAGCAACATACTACCCAATAGGTGGTTTGCGAGATAAGTGGGTTTGAGATGCTTAGAACCACAATATGTCGAAAAATAGCGACAAAAAAACACAATATATGGAGGAAATACATGCTATGAGAGATAAAAGAGAAGATAATTGCATATTTTGTAAAATTTTAGATGGTGAGATTCCATCACGTAAAGTATATGAAGATGATTCTTTCGTGGGAATTCTAGATGTGAGTCCAGCAGCTAGAGGTCATGTCATTATTATTCCGAAGAGTCATGCTGCAAATGTATTTGAATTACCAGATGAGGATGCGCAGAAGATATTTGCTGTAGCGAAAAGGGTAGCGATAGCGATTGATAAAGCATATCATCCAGATGGAATTAATATTTTACAAAATAACGGAGAAGCAGCTGGCCAGTCAGTATTTCATCTGCATGTTCATGTGATTCCGAGATACAACGAAGATTCTGTTAATATTAAATGGGATCAGCTTGAGATGGATGATTTAGACCAGGTGATGAATGAGATTAAGCAGGAAATGAGGTAAGCATGAAGAAGATTATTTTAACGGGTGGAGGAACGGCAGGACACGTAACACCTAATCTTGCATTGATTCCGGAACTAGAGAAACGTGGATATGAGATTCATTATGTGGGCTCGAAAGATGGGATTGAGAAGAAGTTGTTAGAGGAGTTTGATATTCCTTATTATGGAATATCATCGGGCAAGCTTCGTCGTTATTTCGATGTAAAGAATTTTACAGATCCTTTTCGTATTCTGAAAGGGTATGGAGAAGCAGCAAGTGTGATTAAGAAAATTAAGCCAGATGTTGTATTTTCTAAAGGAGGATTTGTCACCGTTCCTGTTGTGTTGGCAGCAAAGAAAAAGAAAGTGCCTGCGATCATACATGAATCAGATATCTCACCGGGATTGGCGAATCGAATTTGCCTTCCATCGGCAGCGGCTATTTGTGCGAACTTCCCAGAGACGATGAGCCATCTGCCAGCGGACAAGGCAGAACTTACAGGCACACCGATTCGAAGTCAGTTGTTCCAGGGCAATCGTATTGCTGGATTGGATTTCTGCGGATTTACTGCAGATAAGCCGGTGATTCTAGTGATTGGTGGAAGCTTAGGCTCTGTTGTTGTCAATGATTGTGTCCGGAGTTTGCTGCCTGAACTATTGAAGAAATATCAGGTTATTCATCTGTGTGGTAAGGGTAAGTTAGATGAAAGCCTGAATCATACCGAGGGATATCGTCAATTTGAATATATCCAGAAGGAACTAAGTGACTTATTAGATGCAGCAAATTTGGTTGTTTCACGCGCAGGTGCGAATGCAATTTGCGAACTGCTTGCATTGCATAAGCCAAATGTGTTGATTCCATTGTCAAGAGAGGCGAGTAGAGGCGACCAGATTTTGAACGCTGCTTCCTTTGAGAAGCAGGGCTTTAGTTATGTCATCGAAGAAGAGAAGATGACGGGCGAGACTTTGATGGCTGGAATTGAAGAAGTCTTTGCCAATCAGGACAAATATAAGAAAGCGATGGAAGGCAGTGGTCAACATGACGCAGTACAGAAGGTCGCAGATATTATTGATAAGGTCTGTCAGCAGAAAATGTAGGCTTTTGTCGATGAATTTTCCTATGTAAGGTGTGGAAAAATATGACATATTCTGCTATAGTTGTCTTGTGAATCCAATCAAGAAAGGTGGAACAAGATGACGATACAAGATTTGTTTTCAAGACGATGGAATTACTACGTAATAGCTGCTATTTTTCTCATGGGATTTCTCATAAGATTACTGGTTCAGATTAGTTACGCAGTTCTCATTCATCAGGCAGAGGACATGGCCAATTCGCCTCATCCTCTTATGAAAATACTAAAGATAAAATTTGATACTTGTTATCAATTGAAGCTTGGCGTGAACAATGTGGATACTTTCGTGGATAAGTATGTGTATAAGTACAAAATCCTGGGGATATATCTACATACATGGGAGAGTTTCTGTGGACAAAGTACCTTGTTTGTTTTCCTGAGTTCTCTTGTTTTTGGTACTTTGGCGGTTGCGTATAGCTGTGGAAAACTAGTTATTTTATCCACATTGTTATCGGGAATCCTGACAGGAAGCCTACTTCTTTTGCTAGATGGAATATGGAATTTCGCTGTCAAGCGTATGATTCTCAAAGTTCAGATTAAGGATTATTTAGAGAATATCTATAAGCCACGGCTTGAAAAAGAAGTGTTTCATCCGCAACAGCAGGCAGAGTATCAGCAGGAGTATTTTGAAAAGAATTCAGAAAGCGAAACCAAAGAGAATCCGAAGGAGACGCTGGCGTTTCATTTTACCAAAGAAGAACAGAGTATTATTGAAGATGTGATAAAACAATATATTGTGTAGCATAATAAAAGAACTGTGTACCCAAGTGGCACACAGTTCTTCGCTTATTAATGTAATGTAATTATGCCTGAGCGATTGCATCTACAGGACATGCAGCAGCACAAGCGCCACAGTCAAGACAAGTATCTGCATCGATCTCGTAGTGAGAAGCTCCTTCAGAAATAGCGCCTGCTGGACACTCTCCAGCACAAGAACCACAGCTAATGCATGAATCAGAAATCTGGTATGCCATAATAGTTTCCTCCTTTATATTATCAGATAAAAATATCATAATACAAAAGAACGGAAAAAACAAGTATATCTTT
>CAZUGH010000099.1:0-4705 GCA_964619785.1 uncultured Lachnospiraceae bacterium
CTATTATCTTTTAATTGCTAATTGCAATATCAAGGACTTTTTCAGCAGCTTCAACTGATTGCAATACTAATCAAAAACCTTTTACCATTTACTCTCACACAAAAACCCCCGTATACACATTCTTTTCTAAATGTATACACGAGGGCTTGTCATTATGTCAACAAATTATACGTTAATCTCTGCTTTCACACCAAGCAGTTCTTTGTTCTCTTCTAGAATCGGATTCACTACATCTTGAAGAAACTCTGTTACTTGAGAAGGTGCGCGGCCAACATACTTTGTTGGGTCCATCGTCTTCTGTAATTCCTCTAATGTCATTGGGAACTCATCATCAGCAGCAATCAGCTCTAACAAATTGTTATCAAGACCAAGTTCTTTTACGTTTTTACCAGCTTGCATAGACAGTGTACGAATTTTCTCGTGAAGTTCCTGTCTGTCACCACCAGCTTTTACTGCGTCCATCATGATATTCTCAGTTGCCATAAATGGAAGCTCCGACATCAGTCTCTTATTGATAACCTTATCATATACAACCAAACCATCTACAACATTCAAGCACAAATCCAAGATTCCGTCTGTTGCAAGAAAACCTTCTGCAACACTGAGACGCTTATTAGCAGAATCATCTAGAGTTCTCTCAAACCACTGTGTTGCCGATGTAATAGCAGGGTTTAATGCATCAATCATCACATATCTTGATAACGATGCAATTCTCTCACTTCTCATCGGATTTCTCTTGTATGCCATCGCAGAAGAACCAATCTGGCTCTTCTCAAATGGTTCTTCCACTTCCTTCAGATGCTGAAGCAAGCGAATATCGTTCGAGAACTTATGTGCACTCGCTGCAATACCAGCTAATACGTTGCAAACTCTAGTATCCATTTTCCTTGAATATGTCTGTCCTGATACTGGGAAGCACTTTGTAAATCCCATCTTCGCAGCAATCATCTCATCTGCTTTTTTACATACTGACTCATCACCATCAAATAATTCAAGGAAACTTGCCTGTGTACCTGTCGTTCCTTTGGAACCCAAAAGCATCATATGATCAAGAATATGGTCTAAGTCTTCTAAATCAAGCACCAATTCCATCATCCATAATGTTGCACGCTTGCCTACTGTCGTTGGCTGTGCTGGTTGGAAATGTGTAAATGCTAGTGTTGGCTGATTCTTATATTTGTCAGCAAACTTCGCCAATTCGTCGATTACATTTACAAGTTTCTTCTTCACCAGCTTAAGTCCTTCTGTCATGATGATAATATCTGTATTATCACCTACATAACATGAAGTGGCACCTAGATGAATGATACCTTTTGCCTTGGGGCACTGCTGTCCATAGGCGTATACATGACTCATGACGTCATGACGAACCTCTTTTTCACGAGCCTTGGCAACCTCATAGTTGATATCGTCCTGGTGTGCCTTTAGCTCAGCAATCTGTTCATCTGTAATTGACAGTCCCAATTCCTTCTCTGTCTCTGCCAATGCAATCCATAACTTTCTCCAGGTACGAAACTTCATATCTGGGGAAAAAATGTATTGCATCTCCTTGCTTGCGTACCGCTCAGAAAGCGGACTTACATACTTGTCATTACTCATAACGTCCTCCATTCTCTATTCTCTACTTGTCAAATTCTCCACGAATATCTTCTTTTGGTGGTTCCACTGGATAATTACCTGAGAAGCAGGCATCACAGTATCCTGTGTCCCCTTCGATTAACTCATTTAATCGTTCGCCATCTAGATAACCTAACGAATCTGCTCCAATCATATCACAAATCTGTTCGATGGTATGCTCATGCGCAATCAGCTGGTCACAGCTTGGCACATCTGTTCCAAAGTAACATGGGAAAAGAAATGGTGGGGAACTGATACGTACATGAACCTCTGTCGCACCAGCATTCTTCAACATGCGAACGATTCGTTCACTCGTTGTTCCTCGAACAATCGAATCATCGACCATCACAACTCGTTTACCACGTACTACTTCCTTCAAAACATTTAGCTTTATCTTCACGCTAGATTCTCTAGCTGACTGCTTCGGTTTAATAAATGTACGTCCAACATAGCTATTCTTGACAAACGCTGTTCCATACGGAATCCCCGATTGAAGAGAAAATCCCAGGGCAGCAGCGTTACCAGAGTCTGGAACACCTACGACAATATCCGCTTTGGCTGGATGCATCTGTGACAAAATTTTCCCTGCCATGATGCGTGAGTTATATACACTAATTCCATCTACATAACTGTCTGGACGGGCAAAATAAATATATTCAAAAATACATTTTGCTGCATGTAATCCACACAGTGTCTCATCTGATTCAATGCCATTCTTAGGTGATATTGTAACAATCTCACCTGGTTTCACATCACGAACAAATTCTGCACCGATTGCATCTAAAGCGCAAGTCTCAGACGCTAAGACATAGGCATTATCACGCTTACCGATACACAGTGGACGGAATCCATAAGGGTCTCTAGCTCCAATCAATTTACGTGGACTTGAAATAATCAAGGAATACGCACCCTTAATCTTCTTCATCGCATTCTTCACGGCTTCTTCTGCACTTCCTGCATTGAGTCGTTCTCTTGCAATATGATATGCGATTACTTCTGTATCAATCGTTGTCTGGAAAATAGCTCCTGTATGTGCTAGTTCCTGACGCAATTCTGGGGCATTTACCAAGTTACCATTATGTGACAACATCAGAGTTCCCTTCACATAATTCAATACAAGTGGTTGAATATTCTGGCTGTTACTAGCTCCAGCTGTAGAATAACGAACATGTCCAACACCAATATTACCGGTCAGCTTCTCTAATATCTCTTCATCAAAAACTTCATTCACAAGGCCCATGCCCTTGTGCGATAGTACTTTTCCTTTGGGTCCCTCTGTATCGCTAACTGCAATACCACAACTTTCCTGACCACGATGTTGCAATGCGAACAAACCATAATATATGGAAGAAGCAACATCCGCACCATCAAAATCATACATGCCAAATACGCCACATTCTTCATGCAAGCCATCATCATAAGTCTCATCAACGAAATGGTTCATTTATCTACATGTCCTCCTAAGATAATTGTTTTATAATAAACCTGTCAAGCGGTACCAACCTGCTTTGCAGTGCCTATTCACTTATCGTGCTGTCAATCTGAATAATCCCTCGTTGAATCTTATTCTTCAGAATCCTCATGACGGCTTCATTCAACACCTTTTCATCCAAGCTGCGATTGGCAACCGCTTCACGGATACTACTAAATGCCCGGTCTAAGCTAGCTGGCTCCATAACAATGTCAACGCCTGCCTGAATTGCCTGCAATGCCGATTGTTCTGGTTCAAACTTCTCAGTAATCACGGGTGAACTCATCGAATCAGTGATAATTAATCCCTCGAAATCGAGCTCATCTCGTAGAATCCCTGTCACAACCAATTCGGACATGGAAGCCGGTGTATCACTCTGTGTCACTTTACTTACCGAAACATGGGACACCATAACAGCATCTGTGCCTGCCTCAATCCCTGCTTCAAATGGTGCAAAATCCACATCTCTTAGATGTGTCAAACCAGCATCGTTGTCCGCTCCCGCTGCTTTGTAATCTCCTGGCACTGCACCAACTCCAGGAAAATGTGTTAATGTTGTCAGCACTCCACCGAACCGCATCCCCATGACGGCATTCTCAATGTAATCCGACACCTCATCTTCATTGTCACTATAACAGTACTTTGCATACTGTGCGTTCTCTACTCCATCTGAAACATCTGCCACCGGCGCAAGATTCATATTAATGCCTAATGCCTTAAGTTCCTGCCCAGTCGTCTTGCCCATCTGGTAAATCTCATCTAAGCTCTTGGTAGTAGCCACCTCACTTAGCATTGGATAAGCTGTTCCTCCCAGATTCTTATTCAGGGAAAATACAGACTTGTCGCCCCATTCTTCTGTAGTAGCTATATATAGAGGATAATAGTTCGTAGCACTCTGAAGATCTTCAACTAACTTATTTGTGCTCTCCTTATCCTTCATATTCTCAAGGTTAAGTACAATACCACCAATCGGGTACTTTTGCAATTCTTCTTTTATTGACTTATTAATCTTCGTGATTGCACTTGACGTTTTCTTTTTTTTCTTCTTCTTTTTCTTAGATGACTTCTTAATTGGTGTTTGATTCAAAGCATTCAAATTAACCATAATCATCTGACCAATCTTCTCATCTAATGACATATCTTTTAAAATAGATTTTGCATAATCCTGTGCATCACTACTGCTCACTACATCTGATACTTCTTGTTTTTCTTCTGCTGCGTTCGTGCTAGTAGCAGGCTGTTTCGACTGCGTACTAGTTCCCCCACTAGTCTTTGTACATCCTGTCATCAATGTTAACAGCATGCTTAAGCAGAAAAAATACACCATATATTTTTTCATTGTAAACTCCATTCTCATGCTGACAGTTTGTCTATCTGAACTGTCGGTTTTCTTACAACAGTTTATTATACTATAGAATTGCATTTACTACAAATAGATATTTTTTTAAAAATACTGATTTTTTTGTGTAAATCAACCAAGCACTACTACATAGGATAACAGTGTAAATGAATTTAGGAGGACTAAAGCATGAGTGATTTATCTGCAACCCAGTGTGGTGGAGGAGGTGGCTGCCAAGAAGGAAATGGTAGCTCCTGCTGGTGGATTATCATCCTTTT
>CAZUGH010000100.1:0-4637 GCA_964619785.1 uncultured Lachnospiraceae bacterium
GCTTAAAATACTGCATTACCTTCTGAAATGTATTCGCTGAACTATGATGCGCCTCATCAAATATGATACAATCAAACTCATCTGGTTTATACTGATTCAGATGTCCATCCCTACTCAAGGTCTGAACTGTCGCAAAGACATAATCCTTATCATATTCTTGATATCCCGCGCCAACCAAACCTGTGGTAATCGATTGTCCAAAAACTCTCTCATAAGATTGCTTCGTCTGCCTTGCCAATTGACCACGATGAACTAAAAACAAAACTCTTTTGAAACCCAATTCTCTCATTGCAAATGCAGAAGCATAGGTCTTACCTGTACCCGTTGCCGAAATAAGTAACGCCCGTTCCTCCCCAGCTTCCATGATTTTTCTCAAGTTTGTAATGAAACCAACTTGCATGGAATTAGGTTGTAAACGATACTTCTCAATCGATGGAATCTCTTCCTCGCGCGCGATCTCACGCTGTCTCTTTATTATCTGATAACGTTCCTTGTAATTCTCATAAAATTCATCAAAACATAACGCGCAGTCCGAATTCCAGAGTTCCTCAAATTCACAAATAATCTCTTTCGCCACTTCTCCCTGCTCCGTCGAAACTATCTTTGTATTCCACTCTCGATTCGATGACATTGCTGTATCAGTCAAATTTGAACTACCAATAATAATTCGATATATTTCTTCCTTCTTAAAAATATACCCCTTCGTATGAAATCCCTCTTTGGCTCTCTCGATATCATACATTTTCAATGTGATATTCTGAAGCTCATTTAGCTTTTCCAAAGCTCGTGGCTCACTGAAATTCAGATAGTTCGTAGTCAAAATTTCTCCAGGAATCCCCTTCTTCTCCAATGACTTGAGTGTTTGCAATAATGGTGTTATCCCGCCCATCGTTATAAATGCAACACTTATCTGAAATCGATCACAGCTTAAAAGCTCATCTTCTACCGAGGAAAGGACCTTCTTCCCCTCTTTATGATTATTCGAAATAAATTGAGGCTTGTATATCATCTTTGATGCAACATTTCCATCAACATATGCAGTTTCAAATCCTTCTCTCAAATCATTCAACTGTTCTTCTCTACTCATCTACTCTCCCCTTATCTGACTGATGTAATTATCTTCATGAGCACACCACTCTTCTGCAAGTTGTTCTTGAGTAAACCCTTTCTCTTTACGAAGTTCTTTCAAGAATTCTCCAATTTTTATTTGATTCATAGTTTTCTGCTCTCCTTGAAATACATTGTATCTGCAACCAACCAAAAAGTATAGGACACAAAGCGAGCAATGTCTTATTAAGTAAATTCCGATTCGTTTGATATCCATCAGTCCGTATATGATGCTATCATTTTTTCCATTCCGCTTCCCGTTGTACCCTCTGACATAATTTCAAAGTCAAGACTTTGATAAAATGGCTCTTTATGCTCTGCAGATCTTAAATCAATACAAACTTTCCAGTTTTCTTTCAACGTACTTTTGATAAAATTTTCCGAAAAACGATATAATAATGTTCCCATCATTTGACCTTGAAATGCTTTGCTTACAATAAAGTCTTTCATAAACCAGTGCATACCATAATCACCTAGCCAATGAATCATTGCCACTGCCTCTTCCCTGTATCGTACAATAAATGATTTTGTGCTGTTATTGATAGCCAACTCCACTTGTTCTTCTGCCGGACAATCCCAGCCTACTGAAGCAAATAATTCTGCAAACTCCTTCATGCACATATCTTGGCTGATTGTATAATAGTCAAGATCAAGTGCCCGCAAAATATGTAATTCCCTAATTTTTCGTTCCACTAAGCATTGAACATAACCATCGTAGCAAGAAAGGTTATTCTGCTTTCCATACCCTTGTGAGATATGATAATCAATCACACTATTCAGCCAGTCTTTTCCACGTTCATTTAACACATGATCAATTGTTTTTTTGATATTGGGTTGATCCAAATAAATAATAATAGGATGCAGCAGCTTAATTATGTCTGCAATCTCTGAGATATAATGCTGCGAACGTGCACAATCCATACCAAATCTCATCATCGTTTCACACATTGGATTCTGTAAAAAAACACAATTGAAAACATATATCGTTTCTTTGTCATACGATTGTACAAAAGTATGCCATTTTTCAAGAATCATTTTTCGTTCAGTTGAAAAGTCAGGAAAATCATAATCAGCATAATCCGCTGGATATTCCCCCATTCCTTCGTCAACACAGATGACCTTTTTCCCTTTTTTCTTAGCTCATCTGCAATCATCGCTGCTGTTGTACTCTTTCCACTACCGGGCAGTCCTTCTACTATAATTAAATTTGTTTTCATGATATCACCTCTTGCATTTTCTCACTTATCTATTTTTTTGTAAATATAAAGCAAATGAATATCCCATGGTAATGACGACAACAACTACTAGCATTACTTCTTCAAAGACTGAGGCATTCAAATCATAATAGATGAAGTTCTTCTCTTTCGTCTCGAAAATCAGTCCTGCTTTCTTCTGTTGTTTTCACTTCCCTTTTCACTGTAATTTAGAAATATTTCTAAATAGAGTGTAACTCCGTATTCAACACCACTAAAGCAAACATCATAAGTTTCTTTTGTTTCCCATGATATTGATGGTAATACTGTACTGCCACAATCATACCATAAGGTCCCCCGCCACCTATTCTATATCGCTCACGACTTTTTTAGTGCCACTGTAGTACCATTTGCATTTTTCATCATTGCAAAAAATTCCAGGGGTTTACATCTGTAATGTCTATTCTTCATCGTCACGATTTTCAGTACAAATCTCATCAAGCCAGCCTTCATCCAAAGCACTACCTCGTCCTTTGTAAGGAACAGCTCTTGCCCGTCCCATTTTGTATAACTTACAATTCTTTGGTCCATAACAGAAACTTTCAAAACGATGTTTTTGCCTAACTCCAAAATCATACTCTATGGCAACATTGGCCATTGCAGCCCATTTACACTGGAAACATTTATTTTTCCAACATTTTGTATCTAACATTCTGGCTCCTCGCCAATCATATATTGCAAGATTTGGCAAAGCTCCAATCCATGGTGCTTTATCCGTATGTATCTTTTCAATTGTTGCATTCTTCTTTAGACTTCCAGCTCGGTAGTAATCAGCATACTCTATCTCAGGATACTTCTTTGTCCATGCTGTTCCACTGATTGAATTTCCTATACGGAATTCATATTTCATCTGCTGTTTCTCAGATATTGCTACCGCAAATTGTTTTTCTTCTCCTTCAGCAGTTCCATTAATAAATATATTATATCCTGTTAAGGAGTGCGTTCTGTTATCCACTAAGTATCTCCATACATTTGAACGTGGCTGAATAGATATGATTTGTCCCTGAAAGGATATTTTATTTTGTTCTTCTCCGTAGATTCTCTGCATATATTCCACCTATAACTTCTTTATTCATCATTTTTTCTTATCCTTCATTCCAAAATGTCTTAATTCCTCATAGAATGCTCTTCTTCTAGGATAACACTGGTAATACTATCTTCCATAGAAATGCTTTAATGTGTCTTTAAGGGCATCACTAAATTCATCCAGATCATTCATAGTAATTGCACCTTCATTCAAGAGGGACAGCATGATATTAAATTGATTGGATCTGCTCATTTCACACTGTACTCCGCAATCTTTCTTATCCTCTTTAATTCTCTTCTCCAATGCCCAAAATTTTTCTGAGGCATTTTCTTCCCCATTTAGCAAATCAATATACTCTCTGTTCAGTTTTTCCATATAAACTTCTTGCCAAGCAGCAATTTTGCTGCGAAAAATCTTCCAATCTTTTTCAGAAAATCTATTCATATTAGTCACTGCACCTCGCAATTCTTTCTTTAAATTTATCCTATCGTAGATTTAAATACATACTTTCCTTTTCCCTTGCCCTTCACTACTCCAACAACTTCCATCTCCCTTAATTTCTTCGTAACATTCTTTGCTGTAGAAGTTGAACATTTCAATATATTCTCTATTTCTGGGGCACCAAAAACCTGATTGACTTCAATTTTCTCATACACCATTAAAATATTTTTTTCGTAGGTTCATTATAAGATTGCTTATCAATAGCCAACTTTTCTTTCTGAATAGCCAGCTTTCCGCCTTCAATAGCCAACTTTTCATCTAAATATCCAGCTTTTCCCACATTTGTGTTATATATCACTGTCTGCAGCATAAATGCATTTGTATAATAAACTGGATCCTTTAATCCCACTGATTCCAATTCATTACACATACGATTAACACCCTCGCCAAATTCTTTTACAAATTTGTAATTCTTCAAGAACTCCGCAATCTTTGGATTTCTAGAGAAATGTGTGAAACGAATATTGTCCGCTCGTACAAGTCCTGGAAGTTTCCCTGGGCTTTCAACTACCATATGGTCGTCAAACATTTTTATCTGAATGTCTGTTCCCGTAATGCTGTAGGCCCGATGTGTAACGGCATTCACTTTCAATTCCTGTCTAACAAATTTAGGATATTCCTCGTCTGTAACAAATGTTCCATCTGGTCCAAGATACGTTTTCTCTTTTACCTGTGTGTCCAAATAAGCTATTGCTGAAGCTGCTGAAAAATCAACCGTTTATTTGATTGGAATTTTGATTTTAGCGTTA
>CAZUGH010000101.1:0-2694 GCA_964619785.1 uncultured Lachnospiraceae bacterium
GTTGTAAATACCTGAACTTCTCACGTTCCACCTCTGAGATGGATTTGATTACCCGCCGGGTAATTGATAAGTTGGAGGGTCCGGACGCAGATTTATCCGAGTACGCGAATCCGGAATCCGAAAAATACCAGAACATGGTAGAAGAAATTCGCAAGCAGCTCAACTTTACATCTCTTCGCCACCACCGCTTGGATGATATGATTAAAGCTGTTGGTATCGAGCCATGTAAGTTATGTACTTACTGCTGGAATGGTAAAGAATAAACAAAAATCCTACTTTACATAAGAAAGGCATTGAAAAATCATTATACCTTCGATTTTTCAATGCCTTTTTTCTACTAATTATTCAAACTAATTTTTCATGAATTTCAACCAATCCAACTTAATGCCGGCTTTATTTGCCTTTACATAAACCGTACGGCTTCCTCCGGACCTGATTGAGCAGTAATTAGAACTTTCAGTCCAACTTCCATTTCCTAGGTTATAAATTGTAGAAACCTGATTTGATAAATTGTCTACATAGATATAAATCTGTCCACTATTGTTTGGCTCTTGAACATAAACACTGGCATTTGCCACATTATCCGTTCCAAAGTCTAATGTAAAGGAAATCCAGGAATCCGTACTGTTAAAGGTTACAATGCCATTTTCTACTGTTACATCATTAGAGTCTGTGAACGCATCTGCCGAAATCTCCGAATATGGTCCTGGTATATCTGGTGTCGCTCCCGGTGTCGTATCTTTTATTGTAAGAACTAAGGAAGCATTCCTTCCGGCACTAAAGACAAAGTTCAGTGTAGCAGTTCCAGTACTAAGTGATGACAAATACGACTTTTTAATCGTCACTACATTATCATTCACAGAATAATCTGTTCCTTCTACTAATGCAGTGAATCCATTTTTAATTTGAGACAATGTATTCTCATTCAATGTCATTGTAACTTTTATCTCTTTTTGATTCGCTTCATTTTTATCAAATTCATACCCATCTGCCACAATACTAGAACTTACGGACGGTTGTGTATCATCCGGCAGATATGCACGGAATTTACCACTACAGTGAAGTAATCCCATCATATACAGGCAACCATCATAATAACGATACTTTCCGGTTGTAGGTGAAATATTCCACAAATCCTCCAGGAATGCCCATGTCTGTTTATCACTAGCTGCCAAACTTGCCACAGCATTCATTGCCACTAATCCCGGTGAATGATCTGTACTTAATTCTTGACCACTCAATGTCCATTGATTACCATAATTCTCTACACCTTTTTCTGTAAAAAATCCCTGTAAGCGATTAGCATAGGTCGTCGCCCAATTATTTTTCCCCCACCATGCGTAATCACATGCGATATTTGATGCGATTCTCCATGCATCAAATCGAAAATCTCCGTGGTTTCCTTCGTTTTTAGCTGTTCCATTAAACTCGGAGTAATCCGGACCTAATCCTGTCGTTGCATTCGTTGCACTTTGGAAATATGTACGACTGGCATCTGCTGCATCACTCCAAAATCCATTATCTTGCTCTGCTAATTCAGCCCACACTTCATAAAATGCCGGCAAATGATATGATGGATCTGTATATGTAGCTGCGTTTCCAATCGGACAGAACACAGGCATTTTATGTGTACTATCAAACATATTTACACCCTGACTATCATCACTCTGATGAAGCATTGCTTTCAATATCGTCTGAGCTTCCTGACTATAATTATAGATGCCAGTTCCATCTCCCCAACGAGCAGAAGCAAATAGTAAAGCAGTTGTAAAATATTCCTCGCCGTCAGAAGCCGGTGTATTATCTTGCTTATTGCCACTGGTAGTACATTTCCAAGCAAAATAATCCTTAAATTCTCCACTGGTATGTTGCATATAAGTTTTTGCCCATTTCCATAAACGATCAAATTCTTCCTGCTTATTCATTTGCAGGCATATCATCATACCATAGGACATTCCTTCGGAGCGTACATCATCTGTGTCTGCTGTGTAAATATACGCCATATCCTCTCCTACCGGATAATAGATACGTTCTTCCTCTGTACCATAGAAGAACTTTTGCCATGCATTATCTACTTTTGCATTGATTTCTGTCTCGCTGTATCCTAATTCTTTAAACATATTACGATAATTTCCGGTATATACTGCTCCTCCTACCGGTATCGGTGCCGCAGGCGGTTCCGGAATATCCTCTAAAAAGAATAATTCAAAAGAATTCACGTAAGTGTCATTTGCACCGGTATCATTTTCTAAAACAAAAGAAATATCCAATTCTCCTGTTTCCTCTAACATTTTGAAGTCAAGAGTTTGCTCTTGAAGTTCTGTTCCCGTAAAAGCTACACTTCCCTTCTTCTTATCACCCACATAAATCGAAACAGCGGCTGCGGTCGAATTATTTGATGCTCCCTTCACAACAATACGATATTTTTTATTTGTACCTTCGAAAATGTAGGATGTACTACAAGCATCACCATTTGCATATAATGCAACTCCATCAAACGGAGATGAAATCGTTCCTGCATAACTTCCGCTACAAGTCATCGTATTACATTCCGTTTGCAACAAACGTATTGGTGTTGGGGATACCGATGGATGTTCTGTTGGTGCCACTGTCGGCGTCGGTGGTACCGATGGATTTCCTGTTGGTACAATTGTCGGCGTCGGTGTCGGTGGTACCGATGGATTTCCTGTTGGT
>CAZUGH010000101.1:2794-4607 GCA_964619785.1 uncultured Lachnospiraceae bacterium
TGGTGCTATTGTCGGCGTTGGCGTCGGTGTTACCGATGGATTTCCTGTTGGTGCTGCCGTCGGTGTCGATGAGTCTCCACTTTGTCCTTCAGATGGTGCTCCCGTCTGGTTTCTATCCGTATTTGAAACAACACTAACAACACATTTCGCCGTTTTCTTTGTTCCATCCTGTGAAATCGCCCGAATCGTTGTTTTCCCTTCTTTCAATGCAGTAATAATCCCTTTCTTAGAGACTGTTACTATATCAGCATCATCACTACTCCACTTTATTTTTTTATAGGATGCTTTTACAGGACTAATTGTCGTTAATAGTTGAAATGCTTGTCCTACAGCGAGTTCTTTCTTTGAGACATTCATCTTTACTTTCTTAATCTTTGTCCCAACAATCACTGTCAACTTTATCTTTGCTTTTCCTTTTTTCGCACGAATATTAACGGTTGTCTTTCCTGTCTTTTTAGGGGTTATTACTCCTTTTTTGTTTACTGTTACAATCTTTTTATTTTTAGAAGAGAACTTTACCTCTTTCCATGCTTTTTTTGATGTTTCCCCATTAATTTTTAGACTCAACTTTACTTTCCGTTTTTTCTTTACTACCAATACTTTTGAATTCGTATTTTCCACTACAATTGATGTTATTTTCTTCTTTTTCTTTGCTGCCATCCCTCCATTTACAGAAAAGCAAGAAAGTACCATGGCAAAAATAATAACGTATGCTATTTTTCTTACTACTACCCTTCTCAATTTCATATTAAATCCTCCTCATATTAGTTTGTATTACTTTCATAATAATTCAATTCATTGTATTCATCAATGATATATCACGACTATTTATTTGACTTATCTGGCACGGCATGTTACTCTAGATTCAAACAAAATAGGAGGGAATCGGATGCTTCACTTACTATATGCTGTTCTTCATGATGAAATGGATGAGACTTTTGAGGATTATCTACCTTATGGAATCAATCACTATGAAGTTATGTTCTTTTATGTCCCCGTACTCATTGAACAAAACGGAACATGGACGAAATACCCTGCTCAAACCTGTATTTTATATGCTCCAAATCAATATGTTCATTACAAAGCCGCTTCCGGCAAGCTCTTATATGATTGGATACGATTTGATTGCGATGAACCGTTTTTTACAGATACCTTTATTCCATTCGGACAGCCATTTACGTGTTATAACCATCAAGACTTTTATTCTTACTGGCAATTAATTGCTCATGAAAATATAGCCGGCTATCGTACAAGGGATTATGTCTTGAACCAGTTAATGTTAATTTTGCTTTATCGTTTGCACGACTACGCTCTCCAATATTCGCCAACCCCTTATCAAGATTCCCTCATTACTTTACGTGACGATATATACCTTCATCCGGAATATGATTGGTCTCTCACTAACATGGCATCCCGACTTAACATTAGCACAAGATTACTACAAAAAACCTATAAATCGCTTTTTAAAATCAGTTGTAGGGAAGATGTTATCACTAGTCGAATCAGCCATGCAAAAAATTTATTGACCCATACAGAATTTTCTATTCAAAAAATAAGTGATACATGTGGTTATCGAACACTGGAACATTTTTGTCGTCAATTTAAAACGCGAACAGGAATCCCCCCCACCTTATATCGTCAAAATACAAAGAACCTTCGCACGAATAATTAAATGGAAGTGATGATATGAGAGGATTTGGGATTTGAAGAATTGATTTTTAAGACAGATGACCTTATAAATCCACTTTCCTTAAAAGAAGTAATGTGTACCCCTTGTCAAGGACATTTAGTTTTTTATTTGGACACTTAGTTT
>CAZUGH010000102.1:0-4383 GCA_964619785.1 uncultured Lachnospiraceae bacterium
TAACAAATCAATACATTACGTGGTGGCAATCCCACGAAAAAAATGATTGACCCATCGTTTCTGCAAAAAATATTTATGACAGTAAAAGAAGCCCGGCTCATTGAGCCGGGCTTCTTGTTTTTAACCTGTTTCTATATTACAGATGAATACAGTTTTAACAAATTATTTCTTGTTAATAGTAATGCTCTTTAGAAGTGCATTAGTTGTTCCTTCATTCTGTGACATAATAGCGATTCCAGCAACCTTGGCTGTTTGATCGAATGTTGAAAGATCCCAAGTTTTGTCTGCTGTATTGTTCCATGAAGTATCACCAATCTGTGCACTATCAGAATCAAGTAATTTGAATGCACAATTTGCATCAGCTGTCATTTCAACAACAACATTCTTAAACTCAGCAATTGTACATTTCTGTGGAAGCGCATATCTTACTTCCTGATATTGGTCAGTAAGTGTAATAGCAATACCACCTTCTGTTGCTGCTATTGTAAAACCATAACCACCTGGAGTCTGTTTTATATCTGCATTGATAACAGTACTTGCATTAACTGTAATGCTTGATACAAGAGCATTTGTCGTGCCTTCATTCTGTGACATAATAGCGATTCCAGCAACCTTGGCTGTTTGATCGAATGTTGAAAGATCCCAAGTTTTGTCTGCTGTATTGTTCCATGAAGTATCACCAATCTGTGCACTATCAGAATCAAGTAATTTGAATGCACAATTTGCATCAGCTGTCATCTTAACAGTAATGTCATGAATATCAGCAATTGTTACTGCCTGTGGGAACATATATCTTGCTTCTTGATACTGATCTTCAAGTACAATAGCAATTCCACCTTCAGTTGCAGAAGCTGTAAATCCATAGCCACCAGGTTTCTGAGTCATATCGACTGACATTTTAGAAGAATCCAATTCAATGCTTTTAACTAAAGCATTTGTCTTGCCTTCATTCTGTGACATAATAGCAACACCTGCAACTTTTGCGGTTTGATCAAATAAAGATAAATCAACAACTTTCTTTGTTGTATTACCATACAGAGTACCATCTTCGCCTGTAGCAAGTTTGATTGGGGTGCCAGTAGAATCCAACAACTTGATTGCACAATTAGCATCTGCCGTGAAATCAAGAGTGATAGTATCTGCCATAGAAATCAATACTTCTGAAGGAAGTGCAAAACGAATCTCCTGATACTGATCATCAAGTACAATAGCAATTCCGCCTTCAGTAGCTGCAGCTGTGTAGCCATAACCAGTTGTTTTTTGTGCTAAATCTACAGTCAATTGTGAACCAAATGGAATATGATCTGCTGGCTCAGCTTCTGGATAATCATCATCTGTGATATCCTGATCTGTTAATTCAGCAATCTTAATATCATCGAGTAAGAAATCTTTTGTTCCTTTAATACGTAATTCGATAAATGCACCTGCAGGTACAGTAACCTTATCATGAATCTTGTTGAATTTATCGCTCTTTAAGAACATCTTATCAAAAATTGTTCCACCTTTTGCAAATCCAACAAAACTACTGTAACCAGCATATAATTGAATAACACCATCAACATCATCATCCGTTGCTGCTTTTGCCATAGCTTCTACATAGAAGTCTTTGTCTGTTGCTCCCTTACGGTTGTCAAGGAGAACGGCTGGTCCATTATACTCATCAGATGGTACTAGTACACATCCTGAACCACTAACACCTTCTGTTTCTTTATATGCAACTTTGACATCACCAGGAAGCATGAATGCTGCAGATGTTGCAACGCCAGCTTCTTTGTCATTGTAGTTCTGTGTAAATGGAACAGTCAAGAATGGATAAGCATCTGTAGGATCTGCTTCCCCATCAGCCTTCATTGTGTAATCAATCTGAGTGATTGTTACTTTAGCAGTTGCTGAAGATGAACCATTACGAGCTAGCATTAATGAACCTACCTTATCAAGGCTACTCTGTCCAATCATGCTAAATGTAAGAGTGTATAATCCTGTTTCTGGGTCATATGTGATGTTATCCTGCTGTGTTGCAGCTTCATATGTTACATCAGCATATGTTTCATAGATACGTCCTTTGTTATCCATTGCTTCGTCATAGTTGCTTGTAGCAGTTTTGTCGATAGCAGCGAATGTAAATTTAATTTTGTCTGTAGTGCTACTTCCATCTGCTAATTTCAATGTATATTTAACAGTTTTACATTTACTGAAATCTTTGATTTCAGCAGGAAGTTTAATTGTTAATCCAGAATAATTGTCTGCAGCCATATCAAACTGAATACCATCATCTGTGTCTGTACCGCCTACTGTGTATGCTTCGTCAGCAGACTTTGGATTCTGAGTAATAACTTCTTCTTCACTTGGAGCTGTAACTGTAACCTTAACAGTAGCAGTTACACTGTCATTAGCTTTTACAGTGATAGTAGCAGTACCTTCTTTGATACCTGTAACAACACCGTTAGCTGCAACAGTAGCTACTTCTGCATTGTCAGAAGCATATGAAAGAGCGTCTGTTGTGTTCTCTGGAGCCATAGTAGCTACGATTGTGAACTTGTCGCCTACTTCAATAGTCTTCTCTGCAGCATCAACTGTAACACTTGTAGCTGGTACTGTAGGAACATCTCCTTCGATTAACTCGATATCATCAACGTAGTACTCGCACTTGTCATCTGCTGGAACCTTACCTGCATATGTAGAACCGAAAGTCATATCGAACTTACTGTTATTCAAGTATGGTCTGCAGTTTGTACTTGTACGATCAAAATCTAATGTCTTAACAGAATACTCAGCAGGAGTTGTCTCCTTTGTGCTGATATTGTAACCAGCAAAACCTTCTGAACGTTTTGTCTGATCCATAACAATGTTTTCATTCTCGTCTGATGAGAAGAAATCATTGTTATACTGAGGCATGTAACGGTTGTTATTCATAAGTGTTCCATTAACAGTACCTGTAACATCTTCGTTTTTACCGATAAATCCTGCATTTGTCAGCAAGAACTTATATCTGTCTGGCTCAGCTGCTACTTCAGCGCTATCAGCTTCATAGCTACAGCAGTTAGCCATCTCTTTCTTGATTGATCCATATTCTGCAAAATATCCATAAAGTGATTTGAACTGGCAATCACCAATACTAGATACAACTCTTACCTTAAGTCTTACACCAACATAGTTATTCAGTGTAGCTTTTGCATTTGGAATCTGTGAAAGGTCTACATTAAAGTATGGTGAGAAGTCAAAAGCAGAGTCTGTACCGTGATAATCAACTTTAAGTACTTTGTTGTTTGGATTCAGTGGGTCTGCAACTACAGTCATAGTACCTGGGTTAGCATTACCATTTGTAGTAAACTTATCCCATGGAGTATTAACTGCAATCTTTTCGAAATCTTCTACGATAGTTCCTTTACGATTATCAACTACAGCTGTAGGGGCTGGTGTTGTTGCCTCGATATGAGGAGTAACCGTAAGTTTAACCTTAGCAGACTTGCCACTACCATCAGCAGCTGTTGCTTTGATTGTAGTAGTACCTTCACCCTTAGTAAATACAAATCCAGTAGAGTTTACAGTAGCAACTTTCTTGTTGCTAGAAGTATACTTAACTTTCTTGTAAGAAGCCTTAGACGGTCTGAAGTATGCCTTCAAAGACATTGACTCACCCAACATGATAGATGCAGAAGCACTCTTCTTCTTAGAGAATACTCTCTGTGTAAGCTTCTTAGATCTACGTACAGATGAAACTTTACCAAAGTCAGCACTTGAAGTATCCTGGTTTGTTACATCTTCCCAGTAATACTGCTTGTAGTTTCTTGTACCTGTCATTGTTACCTTAGTAAGTGGTGTACCAACCTTAACTGTAATAGTAGCTTTCTTACGCTTAACAGTCTTGGATGTTACTGTAATCTTAGTAGTACCTTTCTTAAGAGCCTTAATCTTACCGCTCTTAGATACGGTTGCTACTTTCTTTTTGCTTGATTTATAAGTTACTTTCTTGTATTTGCTCTTCTTGGCAGTAACCTTAACTTTCATTTTGTAAGTTTTGCCTTTTTTAAGAACTAATACCTTAGTGCTAGGTTTTGTAATCTTAACGCTAGACACCTTCTTTGAAGCTGCGGACGCACTATTTGGTGTGTACGCAAGACTTGTAGCTACCATAGCAATTGCTAATAAGAAAGCTACAACTTTTGATGATTTTTTCTTTAACTGCTTCATCGTATTCCTCCTATTTTTTATTTCTCGTGGGTATAACTTCCCCACAAGCGATAGATATATTGTACCATTGCTTTGTGAAATTTGCAACATTGAATTAACATTTTGTACATTTTTTTGATACATTTTACTATACTTGTAAACAACCTTTGAAAATATCTTGTACATATTTCATTTTGGCAGTTTGTATTCACT
>CAZUGH010000103.1:0-4206 GCA_964619785.1 uncultured Lachnospiraceae bacterium
TATTTTATGGTCATCAGATGTGCATCAAAAATGGGAGAAAAGGGCTGGAAATTGGACGAAAATGGTACGTTTGGACAAAATGTCCAAACAAGAAATGGGAAGAATATGGTATAAAGAATTATTAATTAGAATGATTATTGGTTTACAGTGAATGCTGGTATTAATTTTTCAGAAGGATAAAGATACTTGAACTTGATATGAATTGGTGGCAATTTTTATTTGGCATAATGCGAGTAAATGTTGGAATGCATAGGCATAATAGTATAGGTTGCTTTTTTTGATAAGAAAAAAATATATTAAAATTGACAAAACAGGATAAATAAAATATAATATAATAGTTATAGCAAACTTATGGTGACATAAGGACGCAAAGCAAGATATCTTAGTTAGTAAGACGGATCAGCTGCAACAGAAATGCTGCAACTTTTTTGTTGGAAAAAACGGAGGGAAAGAAAGAGAATGAAGAAAATTGTGGCATGGTGTATTATTTTTTGTTTATGTTTTGGTATTGTTGAAGTTCCAAATGTGAAGGCAATATCAGATATAAATCAAAACATAGTGTTTAATGGAGAGGGATTTCAAGTAAGATTTGAGACTAGTTCCATTTGGAATAAGGGATATATTGGAAATATATACATTAAGAATACAGGTTCAGAGACAATAGAGAATTGGGAATTATCCTATCAGTCTGCTGACCAATATACAAATATTTGGAATGGTGTTGTGGATTATCGAAGTGCAAAATATTATAATATAAAAAATGCAGGTCATAATCAAAATATTAAGCCAGGAGAAACTGTGACATTTGGCTTTCAAGCAAGTTTTAATGGGGAAAAACCAGATATTCCTGAAAAATATAGATTAGTAGAAGACCACTTAATTGTAAATAAGAAGGATTGTGTTCCTAAATTTGAGGTTGTGAATTCTTGGAAAGACGGATGCATTATGAATGTATCACTTTTTAACGCATCAGAAAAAAATATTGAAGATTGGGCATTGGAATGTAAGTTTGATTATAAAATTGCCAATATTTGGAGGGCAAAGATTAGTAATAAAGAAGGCAACAGTTATACTTTAAAAAACTGTGAATATAATTCAATAATACGCCCTGGGGAAACAGAAACATTTGGAATGCAGATTAGTTTTGATGAGGGAACAGTGTTTAAAAGTCCGTACGATATTGTGCTTACCCAATATAGAAAAGATGACTATTATATGGATTTTGATAAGAACTGGAATGTAAGTATGATAAGAGCGGATGATGTAAATGTTAAAAAAGCCGCAGAAAAGAATAAAAATACTGTAAAAGTTTGTATGCTAGATTCTGGAATAGATTATTCTTCAAATGTTGAAGTTAAGGAAAGTATAGATTTGACAGATGAGTATGAGGATAGGAACCCTATATTTGAGGATGTGTCAGGACATGGAACTGCAGTAGCGGGAATCTTAGCTTCGGATCCAACCCAAAATGAAGAGGGATATGATTTTAACAATATATATTTGAAGAAATTGAGTGCTGAAAAAGTTAGTGGAGTGAACCCCTACATACAACTATATTCAGCAGAAATACTTGATGATAATAACGAGACCACAGTAGATAGAATGGTTGAAGGGATAGAATGGGCAATAGAGAAAAATGTGAAAATCATAAACATCAGTTGTGGATTAGAAAAAGATTCTACAAAATTACATAATGCCATTAAAAAGGCTAAAAATAAAGGTATATTGATTATAGCGGCAGCTGGTAATGGAAGCACGGTTTGTTATCCAGCAAAGTATTCAGAAGTAATGGCAGTTGGTGCAGTTAAATGCGATGGAACACACATGAAAGAC
The DNA here is from genome assembly GCA_964619785.1 of uncultured Lachnospiraceae bacterium. Classification (GTDB taxonomy): domain Bacteria; phylum Bacillota; class Clostridia; order Lachnospirales; family Lachnospiraceae; genus CAZUGH01. Next base: position 1,834 of record CAZUGH010000103.1, read on the forward strand.
TCTCCAATAGGAGACGAAATAGAGGTTGTGGCACCTGGTGAAGATGTAACAACATATGGACCATTTGACATTTTATCAAATGAATCGGGAACAAGCATGGCGACGCCACATGTTTCGTCATTAGCAGCGTTATTATGGCAACAAGATAGTACGAAATCAGCGGAGTTTATTCGAGAGTTAATAAAAGTTACTGCAAATGCATTGGGAAGTAAAAAAGAATTTGGTTATGGACTAATCGATTGTTCTTTTGCACTTGAGAAATATGATGAGTATGCAAAATCATTTAATGGTTCAGCGAATTTTGATGTAGTAGAGGATAATGATAGTGCATTGATGCTTACGGATGATAGTGTTGTTAAAGGTTTTTGGGGTGGAAACGATCATGAGAGCACAGTTTTCGGGAAAAATTCGAAAATATTAAAAAAAGGCGCGGTCTGGTCTGACAATAAGAAAAATTCAGGAATATCAGGAATGGTTGACCATCCACAGTTTCATGGTTATTTCAAAAAAGATTATATCAATGCTTATATACAGCTAACAAAGGTGGCATCGAAACTATATAGTAATCCAAAGTATATAAAGAAAAAGAAAAGTAGTAAAAGAACAATTTATGAAAAAGCGGCATTTACAGCAATAAAAAAGAATAAGCTAAGTGGAAAAGAAAACATTTCTGCTTTTGTATATGGAATGGCGTTACATACAGCTGCTGATATATTTTCTCATAGTGCAGCAGGGGTAAAGGGACAGGATAGAAAAAAATTAAAGAAAAAGTCTGTAAAATCATTGGCGAAAATGTGGAATACATTGAAACATGGACCAAAAGATAATAAGGGACATTTTAATCCGAAAAAAAACATGGCAGACAGTACAAAATGTATAAATAGCAGATATTATAAAGGAGCAAAAAAAGTATGTAGTGCAATACTGAGTCAGATTTACAGCAAAAATGGACATAAAAAAGCAACAAAAAAAGCCTTTGAGGGAGTAAAGTATTATCAAACAGTTGCAAAAGCAAAAAAGATAAAGAAAAGTGCAAGTAAGAAGAATTATTTGATAAATTCATATGGAATACTAAATTTAAATAAATATCTGAAACCAGGAAAAAACAAAAAATTAAAGAAAATTGTAGATAATATGGCAAATAAGAATGTGAAAGGAGTTGTGAGTGCATGGAAATAAAAGTTAGAAAAATAGTTGCACTTATCCTATGTATTTGCCTATGTGTTACGGCGATTAGTGCGGAAGCAAAAACGAAAAAGACAACAGGAAAAGATGGGAAATACATTACATGGAACTATGATAAGGACACAAAGACGCTAACATTTTCGGGAAAGGGTCCCATTTCTGATTTTGAAATGGATGGACATGGATCAGAACCTGAATGGTATGTTTGGAATGAACAGACAGAGCATATAGTGGTAGAGGAGGGGATAACTTCAGTTGGAGGATGGTGTTTTCAAGATTTCTGGAAAGTAAAATCAGTTTCATTGCCAGAATCATTACAAGAGATAGGAGAGAATGCGTTCTATGATAATAAGGAACTAACAATATGTAATTTACCAAGCAACTTAAAAAATATTAGAGCATATGCTTTTTTTTGCTGCGAAAACTTAGAACTATCTGTGTTACCTAGTAAGCTGGAAAAACTAGGAGAATATGCATTTTGCGGTTGTAACAAGATTAAAACTTTTTCTTTTCCTAAGAATACAAAAAAAGTAACAAAAGGAATTATTAGTGAATGTAAGCTGCTTAGTAAAATAAATATGTCTAGACATACAGAAGTTATCTCTGAATATGCATTTTCTTATTGTCCTCAAATTAAGAAAATTAAGCTTCCTAAAAATGTTAGGACGGTAACAATGTCAGCATTTATAGGGACTAGTTTAAAGAAAATTATGCTTCCGTCAAAAGTTCAGGTGATAAAAAATGGTAGTCATGGGAATAAAGGATTAGGAAATGGATATGAAGTAAAAAAACTTCGTATCATAGAAATCCATTCAAAAAAACTAAAGAAGATTGAAAAAAATTCTTTTGGTGGCTTGACGCGTAAGGTTGTAATTAAGGTACCTAAATCTAAGAAAAAGAAATATACCAAAATGCTTCGAAAGAGTGGATTAAGTAAGAAAATAAAGATTAAGTCATTGTAGTATAAGTGGCAACATTTTGGCAACATTTATTTGAAAAAAATCATAAAAACAATAAAATGACTTGTTGTAAAATGAAATTGAACTAAATAAAAAATCCATAGTGGATTATCTGTGTTATGATTTAATCACGACAAAAAAACACACACGAAAGGATAACAACTATGGACTACTCAAATAATAACACAGAATCACGTAAAAACAAACACCTTAATTTCAATGAGAGAAT
>CAZUGH010000104.1:0-3932 GCA_964619785.1 uncultured Lachnospiraceae bacterium
TTTCAATACATATCCTCTTATCTCTCTTTGTGATTTGTAGAAAGCGTTTCCACATGATACATTCTCGGCTTAATAACACCTGAATGGTTGCGTTCTGTTCAATCATTCGTTGGCCTGCATCTTGCTTAAAGTATAGTTTTGAAATAGCTCTTCGCACTTCAATCCAACCACTCTCCAGCTCCTTCGCTTTCATCTCTAGTTCCCGATAAATCTCACTTTTTTCTTCTGACAAATGTGCAAACAAAAGCACATTTGCCTTCATGCGACAATTAATCTGCATCAAATACATAACAGTCATATCCCGATAAAATAGTTTTTGATAATCCATTGGATGGAACACCCAATATTCATGTCCCTTTAGTGAACATATTGAGCGTACAATCAATTTTGCATTATTCCTTAATTCTTTCATCGAATAAAGCTCGTTATCATTCATTAGTTTCTCACTAATTTCAAATACGATAACATGATATTTTAACGTCGAGACAGATTCCATTGCATTCGCTAATGTCTCTTCTTTCACTTGAAATTCCCGATACTTCTCATGATCCGTCTCCATCGTATAAAACAGTTTCTTATCACTATCATAACCATTCAACAGCGTATAATGCTCAACATGATGCTTTCTAAAACACATATTCTCTGGTACCCAATCATATAAATCCACACCAACCATGACATAATAACCATCTAACAAATATTGTCGAATCTGTCCCATTCCTTGTGATATATCTTGTATTTTTTTCATCTCGATATAATGAATATATTTGTTCCTGAGATTTGATATATCCGGCAACATCCTAATTTCATTAAAAGCTATATGGTGTGGTGTCAATGCACTCAACTTCATATACGTGTAGTCATTGCGATATGCCAATACCCTGAACCGTTCATCAACACTTGTAAGAATTGAATACATTATCTCTGTATCACAATCCAACCAAAAGTCATTAAATGGTATGATTTCATGTTTCACAATCATAAGTTCCTTCTCCTGCCATTTTTATAAGCTCCATATAATCCACCTTCCCAGTCTCTAATCGAGGTAACTCCTTAACACATATATCTACAACTATCGTTCTTGGTATTGCAACATATGATTGTAAGCCCCGATAATACTCATCCACCCCCTTCTTTGTTCGATAAACAAATAGGTTTGTGTCATGTTTAATACACGCAACTTGACAACCTATTAATCGCTTAATTATATTTTCAACATCATCCAGATTGACCCGAAGGCCATTTAGCTTTACCTCCCTTCCCATTCGTCCAGTGATATATAAATATCCTTCTCTTATATAACCAATATCTCTTGTGTATAATACTCCACCATTGCTATCACTTTTTGTTAAATCATCTCTTGTAAATGCATATCCCATACATACATTTGTCCCATAATACACAATTTCTTTGTTTTTAATCTCAATTGTTCCTCCAGGAATAGCGATTCCAACACTTCCTATTTTATTTAAAATATCCGTATATGGAAGATAACTCATTCTGGCTGTTGCTTCTGTCTGTCCATACATAATATACATTCTAAAATCATTCTTCTCGGCAAGTCTTCCAAAAAACAATTGTAATTCTTCTGACAACCTTCCCCCGGCTTGCGTCATCACCCTAATACTTTTTAAATATTTCTTCCATATCTTCATCTTATGAATACATTCGTAGGAAAAAGGAACACCCGAAAAAGTCGTTCCTTTATTCTCAGCGAAAAACTCCCAAAACTGAAAATCCACAATTCTTTTATTCGTTAATAGCAATATTGCTCCACGATACAAATGAGTATGTATAACAGAAAGTCCATATGTATAATTCATCGGCAAGGAAGTGATTGCACGATCATCTAATTGTATCTCTAATGCTTCACAAATCGACTTTGTGTTGTCTTCTAAATTTTGATAACTAATTCTCACACATTTATGATTGCCGGTACTCCCAGAAGTCATTAATAGTAATGCCAAATCCGTATTAATTTCTTCGTATTGTTCGTCTTGCTTCATCGTATATATGCAATAGTCATGAATAGAGCCACATGATTCTATTCCACTTATTTTATCTTCTGGAACACAAATATAGTCAACTTTGTAGCTCTGACACAGAGACTCTAGCGCCTGGTTTTGGATGTCTTCTGGAACTAGCAATGGCACATATTTCTTTTTCATACATGCTAAATAACATAAGATACACCCTATCGTATTTTTACATATAATTGCCACTATTTTTTTCTGTTGATGTCCAAACAGTTTGCCACTCTCACTTATTGCCTGATTTAATTGTCGATACGTGAATATAACCCCTGTGTCTGTAATAATTGCAACCCTATTATCTCGCTTCATACTCATTTATAAACCATCTCAATTTTCCTGTTCTATCATCTGGCAAAAGTTCTGTACTATACAAAAATTCAAAGTACTCATTATTAATTGTCTCTTGACCTATATTATTCTTAAAAACCATTTCGATTTCTTTTTTATCAATATCCTCATCTACAACCAAACGTATAATAAACCTTTTTATACACTGCTGAATAATTTGAAACTGTAGAATAGCATGATCAATCATACAATTTGTATTTTCCACTGCTCTCGCAAAAATATATGCATTAACCTTATCTCCATGTTCATCAATAGCATAGTCATTACATCTTCCTGTAGATAGATATAATATCTTTCCCGTCTCACCGCAACCGCATATCTCCGTAGACAGATATCCTCGATCCCCAAGTTGATATCTTAACAAGGGCATAGCATAGTTTGTAAGCGTTGATACATATACTTCGCCTTCCACTCCATCCTCGACTTTTCTGCCATCACCATCTACTATTTCAATATAACAATTCTCATCTAAGCAATGAAGATGCCCGCAAGGACATTCAAAAGCTATTGAATTCACCTCAACGCTTCCATACTGATTCACCACTTTGACATGGAACACATCTTCTATGTGTCGTTTCATGTCACTTGTTAACAGTTCACCAGTAAGTTCAATATACTTTAATGACTCCAGCTGTTTTAACTCATGGCTTTCTATCACTTTACATAAAAGAAATGCAATAGATGGTTGAAGATTCATCCAAATTGGTTGAAATTCAACCATTCTATTCCAAATAGCGCATAATCTTTCATCTGTTAGATTACATTTACTAAATCCAAGAGCATATCCTTTATCCTCAACTTCGACCTCAATCTTACCAAAGCTCCTCGTAGTATAAAAATAACAATGCTTATCATGTGGTCTGATTCCGTAATAATGCTTTCGTCTTAACCACAGTGAAGACAAGGAATAATTCATATCTTCTTTACTCCAATACACACTTTTACATTTTCCTGTCGAACCAGATGTATGGTAACAAATCAATTTGTTTTGCAAATAAGACGCTATGTACCATGACGAAAGGAATGAATCGTTTTGACAAATCACATCATTCTCATCTGTCAATGCTATATCTTCCCATCTACTTATCTCATCAATTTAAATTCCTTGTTCTCTTACAACATCCTGATAAAATGGCACAGTCTCAAATGCATGACGCACTATTTTCTTTTGTCTTTCAGTTAACATTACTCCCCCACTACTTATCATACGCAAACTCCACAATATACTCTGCTAATTCCCCAACATTTTGAACTTTATCAAAGAGAACTGACATCTCAACAAATTCCTTACCAATACGCTCTTCAATTTCTGCAACAAATTCCATAAACCTTAATGAATCTAATTTCAAATCACTGAACAGCCCCATTGCATCCTCAATCACCGTATCTTCATCTACATACCCATGTAATACGGATATAACTTCTTCTTTTGTAATCCCCACAATAACACCCCTTTATAACCTCTCCATTCTCTAACTTGTTTCTAAATCGCATTTTCTATTTATTTTTTAATGATTAAAAATTTTCAACATCATAAACTATAAATAAATT
>CAZUGH010000105.1:0-3723 GCA_964619785.1 uncultured Lachnospiraceae bacterium
GCAATTCATTCAAAAAATAGTCATTTTAGACTTGACTTTTAATAGTTAGTCTCCTTCTTCTCTAGCACCATACAAATCGTGTTGAACTCGATTTGTATAATCAAGGTGTCCTTGTCCTCTGGAATCATACAAAATACTTAGCATATAGGCTTTCTGGTGATAAATCTCTGTGGTCTGCTTATGATACTGCTCCACTGCATACATAATATCCATACATTTCAATTTGAGTAATCTCGCTCGTACCACGGCAGTTGGCTTTTCTTCCCGGTTAATCCATACCGTCTTTTTTGTTGTATTGATGGTATCATACAGAATTTCCATGACCATCTCAACATCAATTTCTGCCATTCCCATCGTTATCATATCGTTTGTGTGAAACAATTTTTCCAGACACCTCATGGAATACTGTTCTATACGATCCTCAGAATCAGGATTTTGATTAGGATTTGAAATATAGGTATTACAAATAGGTTTTATTCCTAAGGTATTATTATTGTTACCCCCCTTTGCGTTGCTACCGTCACCGTTGCTACCCTTAGCGTTACTACCCAAAAGGGGGTAACGGTCATCCTCTGATTTAGCGTTACTACCAAAAGGGGGGTAACGCTTAATTTCCTCATTTACAATACCTTTTTTCCGCGAATTATCTTCCTCATTTTCTGCCTCCGATGTTACATCCTCTATCTGGCGTTTCTTTTCCGCCCTCTGTAGATTATCACTTGAAATGTTACCTTCACTGTCGTGATACAGTGTATGTGGTCCTGAAACTGGCTCATCTAACAACTCATACTCGGCCTGCCAGTTTCCGTTATCTGGCATAAAGTGTACCTTTAAATACCCACTTTCCTTCAACTCTTTCCATGCACTATCAAATGCCTTTCTGCCCTCTTTGGTCAGTTTTAAGAAATCTTCCTTTGTCCATTTCTTATCCGGCATTGTGATGTAAGCTTGTATCACCAGATACAAACCTTTTGCTTTTAGGGAAATCGTAACATCCTTTGTTATTTCATTTTGAACGACTGTAAATCCTTTTTTACACCGGAAGAATCCCTCCGCCATGCTATCACCTGCCTTCGAATGGTAGTTCCTCATTGGATACAGGGGAAAAGTCCGCTGCATCTTCATCATGCTCTTCTGTCTTTGAATTCTTTTTCTGTCCAAACTCTACATCTTCTGTGATGATGTTAAACCCGTAAACCTTATCGCCCTGCTTGTTTGTGTAGTTATTATTCTGCACTCTTCCAACAACCAAAAGCCTGGAACCGCTGTGAAAATATTTTTCAACAAACTCAGCTTGTTTGCCAAAGGAAGTACAATGGAAAAAATCGGTCTCTGGTTCTCCATGCTTTTTATACTTGCGATTAACTGCCAAGTCGAATTTAGCAATCACCATATCTTTTCCATCATCTCGACCTTTTCGTTTGATTTCTGGTTCTCTCGTTACATTACCAAGTAAAATTATTTTATTCATGCTTTATTCCTCCTTCCGTCATTTTTCCATTCACGTAACAATTGATAAATCACATCTAACATTTCCTTTTCTGTACAATCTTCATCAAAGTATTCTTGCAATCGTTCCTTTTTGATTGCAACGGTTTTCTTACTCTTTTCTCTTATTGGCGGTTGCAACACCTTTACTAGAGCACCCATATTTAAACTACCTTCCGCACTCAATTGTTTTATTGCTGTTGCCTGTACCGTTGAAAGCTTTATGTTTTCTCTTGAAATGACCTCATATACAAGCTTTTGCTCTTCTAAAGAAAGTGACGAAAGACTGACTCCTTGCACAATTCCCAATTTCTTTTCATCTACCCAAGCAAGTAGTTCCTCACTCAATCTCGACAACCATATGTAACGTTGTATCGCCTTATAGTTCTCACCGCTTTGTTCTCCAATAACTTGCAGACTATTTCCCGGTACCCCTTGGTTTTTCAGAGCTTCGTATTTCATATTGTAGGCTCTTGCCTTTTCACTTGGTAAAATGTTTTCTCGCTGAATATTGGAATCCACCATAATCACACATGCTTCATCATCGTCGGCTTCACGAATGAATACTGGCATCGTTTCTAAACCAAGTAATTCACAAACATATTTTCTGGTATGACCTGAAATAAGTTCATACCCACCTTCTGGACGTTCTCTTGCCACTGCCGGAGTGAGAACACCATACTGCTTGATACTCTGGATCATTTCTTCTAGTTCTTTATCCGAACGAATCTGAAAGGGGTGGTTCTTAAATGGATGTAATTTCGTCAGTGGAATCTTTACAACGTCAGCCTTTTTTCTCTCTATATCCTTTTCATTATCCGATGAATGAAATAAATCATCAAAACTATTTAGTTTGATATTTTTTGCAATTCCCGTTTTTATCATTCTTGAGCCATCTCCTTTCCATCTCCATATAAAATTTCCTCGGTTAAGCTCTCATAGGCTTTTGCTACCTTGTGCCCTGGATATAAATTGAATATACTTACCCCCGCAGCTGATATTTCTGCTGCTCTTACCGAAAAAGGAATCATTGTTTCAAATACTCGAAGTGCATCCCCATAATTCTCTCTGACAAGTTCAATAATGTCCCTAGCATAAACGGTTCTTGAATCCACCATAGAGATAAGGATTCCCTCAAAACTGATTTTAGGATTAATGTGTTTCTTTACCCGACTAATGGTTGTAATCAACTGCTCTAGTCCTCGCACTGGCAGATAAGCTGCCTGGACAGGAATCAAAACACTATCTGCAGCAGATAAAGCATTGATGGTCAACATACCTAAACTAGGCATACAATCAATTAGAATATAATCATAATACTTTCTCATCTGATCGACATACTGCTTCATAATCAGTTCTCTGCTCATTGCATTTATGAGCGATACTTCAAGACCAGAAAGTTCAATGTTACAAGGAAGTAAATCAAGTCCTTCCTCATGGTGTAATATTCCTTCGTCCATTCCGATTTCTTCATCCATCATAATCTTTTCCATTATTGTGGATAGTGTAATCTCTAACTGGTCTGTCTGATGAAACCCAAGGCTTTCTGTCAGCGATGATTGTGCATCTGCGTCTATGACAAGAACCCTTTTCCCTTTCTTTACTAGACCGATTCCCAAGTTGACTGTTGTGGTGGTCTTTGAAACTCCACCTTTTTGGTTTGCTACTGCTATTACTCGACATGAATTTTCTTTACTCATAGTTCTGACCCTCCGTATTTTTATTTTTGATATTATTTACTTCCTGTGTTGATTCAAAGTTCTTTGCTTATCCTTACGATAAAGATTGATATAGACTCTATGGAACATATCAGAGTTCTTACATCTTTGAAAATCAGATACATAATCAATTTCATATCGTGGATCTCGATTTAGTGCTTTCATATACCAGCGAATATCTTTCTTAGTTCCTTGCAATCTCAGTTTCAACATTTTAATCATCTCCTTTCTCATTTTTGTATACAAAAAAGGGCTAAACAATATTCCCTTTTGGGATTACTGTTTAGCCCTTTGTGTGGACTTAAGTGATAATCACTTAAATATAAATATCAATCACTATATTATCAATTTTATTAGCTTTCCGGTACTTTGGACTTGTATGGATAAAATCTCTTACATCATCCATTGTAGCGGTCAGTGTCATTAAATATATAGGATTATCAATTATTTCCTTCCGTTGGCGATTGCTGCCTGTGCTGCTGCCAAACGTGCAATTGGTACACGGAATGGGGAACAT
>CAZUGH010000106.1:0-3584 GCA_964619785.1 uncultured Lachnospiraceae bacterium
ACCTTCCTCGTTCATCCCGGTGAAGATAGTACTCCGGATCACGCTTCGTCTGCATAACGGGATAAGAAAAGCTGGTATTTTTTATCTCTAACCAGCCAATCATATCCGGATATTCTTTCCCCATTTCCAAAACACCATTTTTGTTTTTCTCCTTGTCCATCTGCTCATAGCGGTTTTCTTCCTTCTGTTCCTCTCTTACAGTTCGGTACAGAAAAAGACCTGCAACTACCGCTAGAAGCAACAAAAAAAGAAAGAAAAAAGTCTTCTGATTCCACTTTCTTTTTCTTCCCTTTGTTTTGGTTTTATTTTGTTGTTTCATATCCTTCACCTGTGACTAACGATTTTGCTTCTTTTTCTTACGATATACCACAATAACAGTAATCAGTGCTGCTACAAATCCTACTGCCATTGGTAGCACCGGGCTACTTGCTCCTGTCTGCGGAATATGAGGTGTCTTAGGTATCCTCTTATCTGTCACACTGATTTTTTGTATATCCTTGGTATCTTTTACCAAATATGTTACAGGCTTTGCAATCTTAAACCCTTTTGGTGCCGATGTTTCCGTAAAAGTATAGGTTTGTCCTATCACTAATTTGCCAGTAATGTCCATTTCTTCCTCTGTGGTAACAAACTTCATGACTTCGTTCCCATTGGCATCGGATACTGTAAACTTAGCACCTGCGAGTCCCTGTCCTGTTTTAGCATCTAGCTTTAACAAACGAATTTTCGTCTGTTCATCTATCATCACTACTTTGTCATCTTCCCTGGCAGCGAAAGTCCCATCTGCACCCTTTATCGTTACAACCGAGCGGTTTTCTCCTTGAAGGGATGGAACGGACTGAATCCGATAGGTAATGGAATCGGCTGTCACAAATCCATCGGCTGGTCTTGTCTCTGTTAGTGTATATTCCTTATCATGAAACAATCCTCCAATATGAAGATTTCCCTTTTCATCAAAGGATGTTTTGAGATTACAGTAACCATCCATTTTTGATACTAAGATTTTTATGGAATCCTTCTCCCCAGATGTCCAGCTTACTATATCCTTTCCGGCAGAATCACGAATAACTAACTGACACCCTGGAATCTCTGTCGAACCAACTACGGATAACTTATCTACCTCATTGGTGGTTTGAAGATTTTCTTTTACACATTTTACGGATAGTACTTTCATATTGGCATCCTTATATTCCAAGTGAATCGGAATCGGCTCAGCATCTAGATAGTAACTATCCGGTACTGAAATTTCTTTCAGATAATAATCCCCGGAATTAAGTGTTGGCAGTATTGGCAATATTGAAGTAATCGCACCACCCGTTACTGGTTCCGCAGGTGGTGTTTCATTGATTGCTTGATATGCCTCATCCATAAAGGGAAGTGCCATATCACACGTTACCTTTCCATCCGCTGTTGTGGTTAGTGTTGTAAGCTCTGTTCCCGCCCCCACAATTTTCTTTCCATCCACATCATAAATATCGTGACTGGTATACAACCCAAACACGGCACCTGCAATTGCTTCCTTTGACTGTTTATCCATCTTGAATAATTCAATGGATGGTTTTGCCAATGTATTATGAATAGTTAAGGTTCCTTTATCATCGGTATCTTTTGTGGAATTGATAACAAATTCATCCTTACTATTTTTCCAGGTAAACTCTAAATTCCACTCATTATCCTCTGGGAATACATATCCATATGGCGTCTTTGTTTCTTTTAATTTATACTTGCCTAGAGGCAGTGTGAGATGCACAATTCCTTCCTCATCCACGGACTGATGACAGATTCCTTTGCAATCTGAAGTAAATTCTGCCTTTGTTCCGGTTGTAATGGTGGCTACTTCTTCGCCATCTTTAAACCACGTTGTTCCCTGGTTATCCTGCGTGACGATATCTCCATCCGCATATAAGATAAATTCAGCACCCTTTAGGCTTCTATCCTCATAAACAAATTTGTGATTTTCTTCATCCCAACCAGATAACATCTCACCTGTTTTTGAAATCGCCAGTTTTCCATAAGTTTCTTCATTGGTATAAACCATTGTCACAACAATATGCGTATTTCCTTCCTCATCCTGATAAGATTCATAGTTATCTGCTTTACTATTGATTGTCACCTCTACAAAATCTGTTATAATATGTAGTCCACTTGCTGATTCTCGCTCATAAATTCGATAAGTACCAGACTTTAGTGGTTTAACTGTCATAATCTCTCCAGATTCATCCGTTGAAAAGGTATCTATCGTTTCTACTTTATTTCCATTGCTATAGGACTGTGTCACCAGTTCTTCACCCTGATCCGTTACCTTGTAAATCTGATAAGTTGTACCCGCTTTCAATACTTGCTTACCCGTCTTTCCATCCTGCTTTACAATCTTTAAATATGCCTTGAACAGGTTGTTGTTAAGCGCATACTGATAAACTTTTCCATTTTGGTCTACCTTTACTTGAAAATCGGCAACGGGTGTGGCATCCACATCACCGGAGTCAACCTGATGGACGGTATATGTTCCATAATACAAATTCCCAGTGCTAGCATATCCATTGGAATCTATCTTAATGGTGGCACGTTCGTAATCATCACAGGCATCATAGTTTCCTTTTGAAGTGAGATACACTTGAAAGGTGGTATTCACTTCGGGATCCAATACTCCAGTCTCGCCATCTGAACTATACTTTTGGATTGCCACTTTTCCTAGAATTGGCGTATTGGCAAACTCTACTCTAGCTAAGTTAGACGTATACTCCGCAGTCCTATTTGACGCATCCACTTGAATCGGTAAAATATCATTGGCTAAGGTATAACCTTGTGGTGCTTTGATTTCTTTTAGATAGTAGGTTGTACCACTTCGCAAATAATCGGTAACCAGTTTGCTATCTTGAACCGTATAGGTTCCTGCTGTCTTTGCTGCTCCATTTCCATCATATACTGTAGCTTTATTGATACAAGATTGCTCTGCATATAGCTGAAACACTGCTCCGTCTAAACTTGCATCCCCATGTGCTTTTTTATCGGCACTATAGGGATCTATTTTCACAACATCAATCGATGCTTTTTTGTATTTGTTTGTTACTCCTGTAATATACGCTTTGGTATATTCAGAAGGTACCTCTAGCGCACTATCTGGCCATTCATTCGTAGCGGTCCTTTCCCAACTGTCATCCTGATCCAACGTAATTCTCACACCCTGTGCAAATGTTGGATCCATAACAATATGTTTATTAGCTCCGGTATTATCTTCCGTCAAGGTGTAGGTATTGGAAATATTGTCTTTTAAATCCTTAATCTCTTGATTGGCAAGTTTCTGGGCGGAAACCTTTGTCATATCCGAAGCAAAATCAATTCCTTCATCTAACTCCAACTCATCTGTTAGATATTTCTTTGCTTCCTTTTTTTCATCGGAAGACATATCCTTCAACTCGGCATCCGGGTAATAATAATAGTCCATTGTCTGCAGTCGATACGTCATACGATAAGCAAGGCGCCCGCTATCTCTTGTATACCCGGTCAAGCGGAAAGATGTATCGTTATCATCGTCGGCACTGGTTTCAACACCATTTCGGTCTGATACGGAAAACGAATATAAT
>CAZUGH010000107.1:0-3534 GCA_964619785.1 uncultured Lachnospiraceae bacterium
AAGAAAATAATATTAAATTTGTATTTTCTCAAACGGATGCGGAAAATTTCGATTTTATAGAAAATGAGTTTGACCGAATTATAGCAAATCATATGTTGTTTCATGTATCGAATGAAAATCGAAATAAATTATTGAAAACATGCGAAAGACTGTTAAAGCAGGAAGGTATGTTTTATGCCTCCACTGTAGGGAAAAATCATTTACGAGAGCTATTTTCACTTGTTAATGAATTTGATACTAAGATAGATATACCAAATTGGATAACAGAAAATTTTGAATTAGAAAATGGTGAAGAACAATTAAAACAAGTATTTTCAAATGTTATTATTGAGGAACACGACAATGATTTGTTGGTTCCCAATTCCAAAGCCGTATATGACTATATAGAATCTTGGCCAGGGAATGCAAAGGAAATACTTAAAGAACGAGAAGATGAGTGGATAAAATTTTTGGAAGAGAGAATTTCTGAAGAAACCCCGTATTTTATTCATAAGTCAACTGGAGCTTTTAAAGCATTTAAGTTCGATACAATGGAAAGGAATACAATATGAGTGGAAATATAAATATTCATGGATATCTTGATACTGTAAATGCACCATGGGGGAAATTGTTTTATCAATTAGTATGGCGCAATATCAACTGTGAAGATAAAAAAATACTAGATTTTGGAAGCGGATTTGGAATAACCGCAGATTATTTAGCGAAGAAAAATGAAGTGACTGCAATGGAACCAAATGAGGAAATGCTTGAACACAGATTTTGCTCGAATGAATATCATCAACTGATAGGTGGAATGGAAGAACTGAAAAAACTACCAGCTCAATATTTTGATGTGATTATATGTCATAATGTCCTGGAGTATTTGGAGAATAGAGAAGAATTATTTAATGAATTTCAGCGTGTTCTCAATCAAGATGGCTTTCTTTCTATTGTTAAGCATAATAAAGCTGGTAAAATTATGCAGAAGGCAGTATTTGAATATAATGTCAATGAAGCACTAGAATTGATTCGTCATGGAAATTCTATTTCTGCAAACTTCGGAACAATAAATGAATATGAAGACCATGACCTAGAGCAATATAGCAAAGGCTATTTTCGAATAGAAAAAGTTTATGGAGTAAGAACTTTTTTTGCATTACAAAGAAACGAACTGAAAGTAGATGCTGATTGGTCTTCAAGTATGTATCAGCTTGAAAGTGCAGTGGAGGGAATTTCTGCATTTAGAGATATTGCTTTCTTCCATCATGTTATACTTAAACCAGCACATTAGTATTTTGATAAAACTTAAATGGTTGATTGCCACTTGACTATGGAGCAAGCCAAACAGTTCACAGAATTGTCTAGAATAGTCTTTTTGCTTATTATATCTCCGCTAACATACTTTCAACCAAGCGTGCAGAATGTACAGCGGCAGCCTTTTCAAAGGTAGGGTAATCCATATGAGCACTATCATCTGCCTTGTCGGAGATGGCACGGATAATGACAAATGGTATCTTATTGAGGTAAGCACCATGTGCGATTGCAGCCCCTTCCATTTCGGTACATTTACCATTAAAGTGGGCTAGGATATCGTCCTTAACCTCTTTGCTTGAGACAAATTGGTCTCCGCTGACAACACAGCCGGTCATGACATGAATGTCGGGATTGACTTCTGTGCATTTGCGTAGCGCTAAATCAGTTAGGTGCGTATCCGCTGGAAATGCTTTGACATCTAGCTGTGGGACTTGACCACGTTCATAACCTAGGGCTGTTACATCCATATCATGATAAACGGCACAATCCGAGATGAGGATGTCACCAATGTCTAAGGCTGCATCAAGAGAACCAGCAACTCCTGTATTGATGATGTGTGTTACCTCGTGATGGTCGGCGAGTATCTGGGCGCACAGGGCGGCATTTACCTTACCGATTCCACATTGAACGACAACGACCTCGATGCCATCGAGTGTGCCAGCATAAAATTCCATCGAAGCCTTTGTGATGACTTCTGTTATCTGCATTTTTTCTTTCAGCGCTTTGACTTCTAATTCCATTGCACCGATAATTCCGATTTTACTCATAACTACCTCCAAGTTTTTCAATGATTTCAATGTATTTATCTTATCACAATATAGGATAATTCTCTACACGTTTTTGATTGGTTTCCATTTTAACATGTGATAAAATCACAGTAGGAATAAGAAGAGAGGTAATGAATTTGGAATATACACATGTAACACATACATTTGCTCCCGTTTATGATGAACGGTCTCGCATTCTGATACTGGGCTCATTTCCCTCTGTGAAGTCGCGCGAACAGAATTTTTATTATGGTCACCCACAGAATCGGTTTTGGAAGGTGCTTGCAGGCATATACGAGGAAAATGTACCAGCGACCATCAAGGAGAAACAGGATTTTTTGTTGGCTCATCAGATTGCGGTGTGGGATGTCATTGATTCCTGTGATATTGTTGGCTCTTCAGATAGCTCGATTCGGAACGTGGTACCCAATGAGATGGATCGAGTACTGTCGCATGCAACTATCCAAGCGATTTATGCGAATGGGGAGAAGGCATATAAGCTATTTATGAAGTATTGTCAAGGGGATGGACAACCGCCAATTTACAAATTGCCATCGACGAGTCCTGCGAATGCAGCTTGTCGCCTTGAGAGGCTGATTGAGATATGGGGAGAGAAGATAGCAAAGACATATTAATTGTTTCAATTAATATGTCGATAAATGTAGTGCAGAAAATATTAATTGAGGAGAAAAGAGGATTACTATGAAAAAGTATGTAGCAGAGTTTATTGGAACATTTGTACTTGTATTTGTGAGCTGCGGAGCAGCTGCAGTATCAGGAGGAATTGGTGGAGTTCTCGGTGTGGCAGGAATTGCTTTGGCATTTGGTTTATCCATCGTAGCAATGGCTTATTCCATCGGTAATATTTCGGGATGTCATATCAATCCAGCGGTATCGATTGCGATGCTAGTTAGTGGCAAGATGAATGCAACAGATTTTGTTGGATATGTTGTGGCTCAGTTCTTAGGAGCAATTGCGGCAGCAGCTTGCATGAAGGGAATCTTCGCTTGCTGTGATCCAGTCATTACTGGACTAGGAACGAATGGCTATGGAAGTGCATCATTTGTTGGATTAAGCATGGTTGGTGCGATTATCGTTGAAGTTATCTTAACCTTTATCTTCGTTCTTACCATTCTTGGTGTAACCTCAAAAGAGGAATTTGGCAAGGTTGCAGGATTAGTAATTGGTGGTGCATTGACTTTTGTACATCTGATTGGTATTCCACTCACAGGAACATCTGTTAACCCAGCAAGAAGTTTTGGACCAGCATTATTAGCTGGCGGCGTTGCACTTGAGCAGGTATGGGTATTTATTCTTGCTCCACTTGTTGGTGGTGTGATTGCAGCATTGGTTTGGAAGTTTATTGCGACAAATAAAGCTGAGTAATATATCAGAAGGGGCTGTCTTGCAACAGCCCCTTTTTTTATTGAATAGGAAAGTTCTCTTCTTACGGAGGAAGTTTGCCCTTGGCAAA
>CAZUGH010000108.1:0-1951 GCA_964619785.1 uncultured Lachnospiraceae bacterium
AATTCTCATTGAAAATTCTCCCAATTATGCCGATATAAGATATATGGGATTACGACAATTCAAGGATGAATGGAAATCGGCGAAGACATGGAGGATGACTATGAACGTACATATTACGAAAATGGAAGATTTGTTTTATTTTGAAAATAAGGAATATCAGAAAGCGATGAAGGAACAACAGGAGAAACAGCCCAGTGGGACGATAGATGCCACAGGTCTTAAGCTGGCGGGGGACATTTTGGGAAATAAGAGTGTGGAAGCGAAGAAGCAAGCACTGAAGGTGAAGCTCGAGGTGTTTGACCGGGATTATTCTATGGATCAAGAAGCGGAAGCACGAAATCAGCACATGGATGAATTGCGACAATCTGCTACACAGGCAGGAGAGCAGATGCGTCAGCTTGATGATAGCTTGGAAGAATTGAAGGCGAGTGGATTTGATGAGGATAGTCAGGAGTATCAGGAAATGTCTGCGCAGAGAGAAGTTTGGAGTCAGCAGATAAGCGAAGCAAAAGAGGGAATCATAAGCGATTCCAAGAATCAACAGGCGATGCGAATTGCTAGATTGAAGAGCAATCCGATGGTGGCTGCGAACAAGGAGGGTGAGGCGATTGTTGAAGCGGCTGGACAAAGCTCGATTCAGGAGATACTCGACCAAGGCGTGGATAGTTTTAACGAGAGACTTGAAGAGGAGAAGAAGCAGGAAGAAGAGAAAAACCCACTTCAGGAAGTCAGTGATAGCAAAGATGAGTTAGAGCGTGAGATGAAAGAGATGCTAAATGAGAAAAAAATAACCGAAGAGGATTTACTTGGTCTTGCCGTAGACGAGAGTTTGTAATATAATGAGGGGTATTAAGTGGTAGAATGGAGAAATGACATGAAGAAGATAATAGCATTAGTGTTGACAGTGGCGATGACAGCGTGTCTGGCAATCTCAGGAACAACAGAAGCAGCAGAGAGTAATGGCAAGGTGATTGTGATTGATGCAGGACATCAGGCAAGGGGCAATAGTAGCTTGGAGCCGATTGGACCAGGAGCATCTCAGAAGAAAGCAAAAGTGGCATCTGGAACAACAGGAAAATGGAGTAAGAAAGCTGAATATCAGTTGAACCTGACTGTTGCGAAGAAACTCAAGAAAGAATTGGTGGCGCGTGGTTATACAGTCAAGATGATTCGAACAACACATAATGTGAATATTTCCAATTCAAAACGTGCTAAGGTTGCTAATGCAGCTAAGGCAGATGCATTTATCCGAATCCATGCAAATGGTTCCGTTAATCGTTCCGTATCAGGCGCATTGACTATGGCACCAGCAAATGGCAACAAGTATATGTCTTCTTCCAATGTTAAAAAGAGTCAGAAATTATCGAAGAAGATTATCAATGCATTTTGCAAAGCAACAGGAGCTAATAACCAGGGTGTGATGAAGACCAATACAATGAGCGGAATTAATTGGTGTAAGGTTCCTGTTACCATTATTGAGATGGGATATATGAGCAATAAAAAAGATGATTTGAACATGGCGAAGAGTTCTTACCAGAAGAAGATGGTTAAGG
The DNA here is from genome assembly GCA_964619785.1 of uncultured Lachnospiraceae bacterium. Taxonomy (GTDB): domain Bacteria; phylum Bacillota; class Clostridia; order Lachnospirales; family Lachnospiraceae; genus CAZUGH01. Next base: position 1,554 of record CAZUGH010000108.1, read on the forward strand.
GAATGGCAGATGGACTAGATAGCTATTTTGGGTTCTAAAGTACGATAGGGGTGCTAATAATTGGAAAAAATACGAATGGAGATTACATGCCTGATATTTATTATATTTGTATCAGTGATTTATTTTTCCATTGGGCGAGTAAAGACATATGTACATCGGTTGTACAGCGGTTTGCTCATAACAACAACGGGTAATATCATATTTGATATGATTACGATTTATACAGTCAACCACTTAGACAAAGTACCTGAGTGGTTGAATCATTTGTGCCACCAGATTTTCATTGGAAGTCTTGATGTGGCACTTTTTCTCATTTCATTATATGTCGTTAATCTTGTGCGGGCGGATTGGCTAGACACAACGCGCAACAAGATACTTTGGTGCACACCGATTGCTGT
>CAZUGH010000108.1:2051-3509 GCA_964619785.1 uncultured Lachnospiraceae bacterium
TGCTGTATACTTGATTTTGTCTGTATACGTCATTATTCAGCATTGGCATGAGACGGATCGACGCAAGAAAAATGTTGTGCTGGCGGCATTGACTGTGGAGATATTGGTTTCGGTCTACCAAGGACTGCATCCGACTGCGTTGATATCGAGTTTGGGACTGACATTGATTGTATTGTCTGTATTTTTAACAATGGAGAATCCGGATCGATTTTTGGTAGAACAGTATTTACAGGAAAAAGAGAGAGCTGATGCAGCCAATCGTGCGAAGTCAGTATTCCTTGCTAATATGTCACATGAGATACGGACGCCAATCAATGCCGTATTGGGCATGGATGAGATGATATTGCGTGAGTATCATGATCCGCAGCTTCTTGATTATGCCAATAATATCAAAAAAGCGGGAAAAAACCTGCTTTCGCTCGTCAATGACATTTTGGATTTGTCCAAGATTGAGTCAGGGAAAATGGAAATCGTGCCGGTATCATATGACTTGTCGGATGTGTTAAATGATTTGACTAGTATGATATCATTTCATGCGCATACCAAAGGAATTTCTCTGAAAGTGCGTGTAAATGCTGACATGCCACACCATCTACAAGGAGACGACGTGCGTATTCGACAGATACTCACCAATCTGTTAACCAATGCAGTGAAGTATACAGATCAGGGAACGATTACGCTAGAGGTTGACTTTAAACAGGAAGACAGCACGGTAATATTCCGTGTTAAAGATACGGGAATTGGAATTTGTGAGCAAGATATGGAGCGTTTGTTCGACAGCTTTCAGCGTCTAGATCAACAGCGTAATCACAATATAGAAGGTACAGGGCTGGGAATGAATATCACGATGGAATTGGTGAATCGTATGGACGGCCGAATTCAGGTGGAGAGTCGCTATGGTGAAGGCAGCACCTTTATTGTTCAGATTCCACAGACTGTCTTGGATGCAGAACCAATTGGAGATTTTCATAAGAGATTTGAGAAAATCATGGATGCAAAAGGTCAATATCGTGAGAGTTTTGTGGCACCCGATGCCCGCATCTTGGTAGTAGATGATAATGTAATGAACCTTAAGGTGGTTGTAGGACTTCTTAAGCAAACCAAGGTTCAAGTTGACACAGCCGCTAGTGGTAGAGAGTGTTTGGAAAAAGTTAAAGAGCAGCCATATGATATTATTTTCCTCGACCACATGATGCCTGATATGGATGGTATTGAAACACTGGAGAAATTAAACGAGTTTCTAGATGAGGATTGGACGCGAGTACCGGTTATTGCGCTAACAGCTAATGCGGTAACAGGAGCGAAGGAAATGTATCTGCAGAAGGGATTCACTGACTTCTTGGCCAAGCCTATTACTGTCTTGACGTTGGAGGATATGGTGCGGCAGTATCTGCCGGATGAATTAATCGAGAAAACGGAGACGGAGAAGATGAAAGAAGAACCCGTCAATAATCTCCC
>CAZUGH010000109.1:0-3502 GCA_964619785.1 uncultured Lachnospiraceae bacterium
AGTATAACACTCTTTACAAAAAAAAGCAAAATTTGCAATGATTATCAACTTTTTTCTCTTTGGATGTATATTGGTCGGCACATATGGTTTCGATGCACCATTTTCGCCGCTAGGAGTTCTGACCTTCGTCATTTCGTTGGCACTGATTGTGGTTATTCAAAAGCTGATTGTTGACTTAGAGAAGATGATTAACCCGGAGAAGCGTGGAAGTGTATTTGACCAGAATTTCGCCAAGGTATGGGAAGCTAGTTGCGATGAAGCAGAGCGCCTCATGATCTACAAGTCATCCTATGAATCTTTCAAGGCGACGAATATGACATGTATTGTCCTCTGGGTTGTTCTTACGCTTTGCAACATTGTGTTTGTCACTGGAATTCTTCCGATTCTAACAGTTACATTGATTTGGCTCGTTCAGACTTTATCATACACTGTTGCTGCCATGCGGCTCGAACGGCTAGGCATGCGAAAGAATGAGGAATAACGTACATAAAAAGCGCATATCAGATGTTGATATGCGCTTTTATTATCTCAAGGAATCTATTTTCACAACATATAAAATACTATCTTGGACTCGAAATTTCACTTCTAACCCAGCGAATTCCATGCCATATACTCGGTCGGGGTCATTTTGATAGGATGGTCTAGGGTCGCCAGCCAAAACACCCCTAAGTGCTTGCTGCTTCTCCTTTGGAACCCGTTGCAACAATTCTTCTGAAACAACCACATCTAGCGCATAATCCTTGCGTTCCTCAGCAAATCCGCCTTTCGCATCCGGATGGCTATCCACATAGGGCAAATATGGCTTGATATCTAAAACAGGTGTTCCGTCTAGCATGTCTCCCCCCGCGAACCGAATCACCATGCCATACTGTGAATGCTTTTCGACACCAAGCAAACGTACCGACGACAACCCGATTGCATTCGGGCGAAAAGGCGAACGAGTTGCGAATACTCCAACTCGCTCATTGCCGCCCAATCTTGGTGGTCGCACCGTCGGCGACCATGTTTCTCTCATACTTTCCGAAAATTGCCACAGTATCCAGATGTGTGTAAAATCCACCAAGCCTCGCAGCGCATCCTCATTTCGATATTCTGGCTCGAAAACAAGGATACTTTCCAACTCATTCACTAGCCCACTCTGTCTTGGAATACCAAATTTGGTTGTGAAATCACTGTGGACTCTGGCTATTATTTTCAACCTATCGTTCCTCCGTTGAGATTGCCTCAATCGCTACGCTTCCTCCACGAACTACCTCAATACGATTAGGGAAGGTTGCGTTGAAAAGTGCAATCATGTCATTATTTTTCGCTTCCGTCTGCACACACTCAACAAGAACCGAACGTCTGCTATAGTCAGTCAACTTCAAATCGAATGATTGTACAATTCGGAAAATCTCGTCCTTATCCTTGTCCGAGCAACTGTTCACGCGGATGAACAACAATTCTTTCTTATGAATTGGCATCTCCGAGAAATCCATAACCTTGATAACTACGACACAACGATTGAGCTGCTTCTTCACCTGTTCAAAGGTAATGTCATCCATCGTCATACCAATCGTCATTCGCGAGATACTAGGATCCTCCGTTTCCCCCACTGTAAGTGTATCGAGGTTGTACGATTTACCCGCCAAAAGTCCTGAGATTTTTGCCAGTACACCAATCTGATTTTCAACATATAATGATATCCAACGTTTCTTAATTTCCATTCGCTTAACCTCCCTTAACAATCCATGATCATGTCATCTAATGTTCTGCCTGCAGGTACCATAGGAGACACGTTTGCTCCCCTGTCAATGATGAACTCCAGAATTGTTGGGCCATCTTGATTCGCATCCGCAAATGCAAATGCTTTCGCGATATCTTCTTCTTTGAAAATGCGCATTCCCTTGGCATCGTAGCTTTCCGCCAGTTGAACAAAATCTGGCGTATACTTCGGACAATTTCTGTCATCCGATGCACAATGACGCTCACAACTCTTGCGATATCGTAGACATGTGCTTGAATAGCGTTTTCCATAAAACATTTCCTGCCATTGACGAACATTTCCCAGATATCCATTATTCAAAACAATTAGGGTAATCGGAAGCTCGAGTGCCACTGCCGTTGCCATCTCCTGAATATTCATCTGCATTCCGCCGTCACCTGAGATTGCAAATACCGGTCGATCCGGGTTACCAATTTGTGCTCCCATAGCAGCTGGCAGTCCGTATCCCATCGTGCCCAAGCCGCCCGATGTCAAGAGTTGACGGTTTGACTCAATATCAAAAAACTGCGTCGTCCACAATTGATTCTGCCCAACATCTGTTGCAATAATAGGTCGCTCATAATGTCCATTGATGTACTGAATAATCTTCTCTGGCGTAAGCCCCTCGTAACGATTCATGTGAATTGGATATTGTTCCTTCCACTGATGAACCTGCTCGTTCCATTTTTCTATCTTTAGAGGTGCAACATACTCAAGCAATTTTTCAATAGCAAGTTTCGCATCTGCTACAATCGGAATATCTACAACGATATTTTTGGAAATAGACGCAGAATCCACATCGATATGTATAATCGTTGCATTCTTAGCAAACTCACTGATTTTACCTGTAATTCGGTCGTTAAATCTCGTGCCGATTGAAAGCAGCACATCACATTCTGACACTGCATGATTCGCTGCATAGCTTCCATGTATTCCGATATTTCCCAAATAATTCTCATAACTGCTAGGAACTGCCCCTTTACCCATAATTGTTGTAATAACAGGTACCTGAGTCAATTTGGCAAGCTCTAACATCTGCTCGTTAGCTCCTGAAATATTAACTCCTCCACCCAATAAAAATACAGGTTTCTTCGACTTCTTCAAGATACTGACTGCTTTCTTGATTTGTCCCACATGAACGCTTTCATTGGGTTTATAACCACGAATGGAGACTTCTGTCGGATACTCCTCGGTACCCATCGCTTGCTGAATATCTTTTGGCAAATCCACAACAACAGGCCCTGGTCTTCCCGTCCTCGCAATATAGAATGCCTCTTTGATAATCCTAGGCAAATCCTCTCTCTTACGAACAGTAATTGCGTATTTACAAATACTATTTGTAATTCCAACGATATCAACCTCTTGGAATGCATCATTTCCCATCAAGTTCTGTGGCACCTGCCCCGTAAAGCATACAAGCGGTACGCTATCATAATTCGCAGTCGCAATACCTGTCACCAAGTTCGTAGCTCCCGGTCCGCTCGTCACCAAGCACACGCCAACCTTACCCGTTGAACGTGCATATCCATCAGCCGCATGAATCAGTCCTTGCTCGTGGCGTGGCAAAATCACTTCGATATCATCTTGTCCATAGAGTGCGTCAAAAAGGTCAATTGCTTGACCGCCCGGATACCCAAAAAGTGTATCTACACCCTCTTCTCGTAAAGCTTTTACAAATAATTCAGTTCCTTTGATCATATGTTATTCCTCACTTTCCTGGATTTGCTTCGTTTTCTTGTGCCCGATGTCGCGGCGTTC
>CAZUGH010000110.1:0-3429 GCA_964619785.1 uncultured Lachnospiraceae bacterium
GAGCAGGAAGTCTTATGTTAGGAATCCATCATCCCACAAAATTTGTGATTGAGCCTTTTTTATCACCAAATAAACACATTTTCCTTTCATACTATCTATAGAGTTTAGAGCATGCCTAATTAATCCATGGTTTGCTCGAATAAAATAAGGATAGGTGAGAAGGTATGAAGAAGAAAAGCATAGCAGTATTTATGGTTATTACGCTTATGATTCTTTCACTCGTTGGATGTGGAAAGTCGGCATCGGGAGAAACTACGATGGTGACAGGCGAAGTAGCATCGCTTGGTAGTGACACTATGGTAATCAATGTGGCAGATGATAGTATGACCAAGAGACCAGATGGCGTGTCAGGCGGTGCAATTAAAGGAGAACGCCCAGATGGTGTATCCGGTGGTGCAATCCGAGAGGATGAAAAAGGACAAAAACCAGAAGGAACACCACCAGCAGATAGCGGGAACAAAGGTGGTCGCGGATTTGCAACGACAGGCGAGACAAAGACGATTAAGCTCACAGAGGATACGAAGGTAATTGTGAAGAAAGGACAAGAGTCTTCGGAAGGAACCATGAGCGATGTTTCGCTAGGAACTATTGTGCAGGTTACGTTAGACAGTGACGGCGAGACCGCAGTATCCATTACTGTCAATTCATTTGGTGGTGGCATGCGTTCACAATCACAAGCAAGTTAACACTTAAGGGATGATACCATTACGGCATCATCCCTTCTTTGAAATAACGATTTAATTTTTTGAAAATGCGTATATGTATCTCTTCGTCTTCAATGATTCGCTTTAGATTTTCCTGTATATAAGGGTCATCGATGCGATCAAGCTGCCATTGGTACTTCTCAACAGCCGCCTGTTCTCCTTGCAAGGAAGCTTCAAGAATGCCAAAGATACTACCAGGATAATCAGTAAATGAAGGCGACCACCATACTTTGCGTCCGCCACAATTCGTCCAGAGTAGAGCGGTTTCTCCTAAGCATCTTGCTAATTCTCCAAAAATCTTCATGTGATGCATCTCGACTTTGCAAATTTCTTGGAAAATATGGCTTAAATCTGGTTCGAGTCGAATCTCGCTTGCAAAATAGAATGAGATAGCAGTCATCTCCGAATTGTGTCCGCCCACATTATCTAGCAGATACCTTGCATAGGTGCAATTGGCTTCCTGAACGCGGATGTCCGGATAGGAACGCCCGGAGTGACAAGAAGGACAATAATCTGAAATCCCCATGGTATTCCCTCCTCATAATTAGTTCTTTCACTAATCTATGAGAATAGAGGAAAATTTATTCCTTCGAGATATATCCAATTGCAATGGCATCTGGTCCAACATGAGTTCCAATTGAGGAACCGATGCAGTAAGTTGGAATATCGCCACCAAAGGATTTGTCTTTCATCATCGTACAGAGACTGTCTGCTTTCTCCTTTGCGTTGGAGTGACCGATAAATACAGGATAGTTCTCGTCAACAGGAAGAGAGTCTACTTTGTTCACGAGCCATTTACTCATGGCTTTCGTTCCTTTTACTTTATCAATCAATTCTAATTTACCTTTCGAAATCTCAATAACAGGATGAAGTCCTAATACGCCACCAACGAACGCAACAGATGGGGAAATTCTTCCACCGCATTTTAAATATTCGAGCGTGTCAAGAACGATAAAAATATGTGCTCTCTGTAGAATATCTTCTATAGTAGAAACAATCTCGTCAACGGACTTGCCTTCATCGCGCATATTGATTGCTGTTTGAACGAGTACACCCTGGGCAACACTTGCATTTTCTGTGTCAATTAGGTGAATCTTATCAGAATCAAGATTGTTCTTGGCAATTACAGCGGATTGGTAGGTCGCACTTAGATTTTTAGTAAACAAAATCGCGATGATTTCATCACCTTGCTCGAGATATTCTTTGAATTTTTTCTCGAAATCATATGGAATTACGGCAGCAGTGCTAGGCGATTCTTTTGAAGAGACAAGCTTTTCGTAGAACTCCTCGTTGGTTATCTCATAGCCACATAAGTAAGATTCCTCGCCAAAACGTACACTGAGGGGCATTACATCGATGTTTTTGTCTTGTGCATCGGATGGTGTAAAGTCACTTAAACTGTCAGTAATAATGCGTATCATAATTTCCTCCATGAATTGTTATTTCGGTGCGTGATGATGGTATTTCTCGTCAAAGAACTTGCCAAGCTTCACCAAAGCCTGTGTAAATACTCTAGCTTCTTCTTCATCTAGTGTCGCAAGGATTCCGTCAATCATCTCGTGGTGGAAGGCATCATGCCTTGCCTGAGCCTCTTTTCCTTTGTCAGTAGCGGTGATTCGAACGATACGTTTATCATCCTTATCTTTGGTACGGACTAAAAATCCCTTTTTCTCAAGAAGTGATACAGCCGTGGTCAACGTCCCTGGAGTAACATGAAGGGCAGCAGCGATGGCAGCGGAACGGTTGTCCTCGCCATGGTCATTCGCTAAACACACAGTCTCAAGAATATGAATTTCTCGGAGAGATAAGTTAGGATAATTCTTTGAAGAAATGCTTTGTTCCTCTGTCTTTAGTATTTTATTGAATACATTGACTAGAAAATGATTCAGCGTTTCTTTTCCCTGATTTGTCATGATTGCACCTCTTATTTATTATTTTGATATTCAAACTAATGTGCTTATTATAAGGGAAGCGATAGTGCCTTGTCAATGTATTTTGAAAAACGTTCGATTTTTCTAAAAAAAAACTTCCATTCAGATGGAAATGTATGTTATAATACTGAATAGCGACCATAAATGCAAGAATTGCATGGTCAATAATATTAATACTATATTTTAGGAGGAATAACTAAATGGCAACAAAATGGGTTTATTTGTTCAAAGAAGGCGATGCAAGCATGAGAAACCTTCTTGGTGGTAAAGGTGCCAACTTAGCAGAGATGACTAACTTAGGACTTCCAGTACCACAGGGATTCACTATTACAACAGAGGCTTGTACTCAGTACTATGAAGATGGTAGAGAGATTAACAGCGAGATCATGGGACAGATTGATACTGCTATCGTAGAGATGGAGAAGATTACTGGTAAGAAGTTTGGCGACCAGACAAATCCACTTCTTGTATCTGTTCGTTCAGGAGCTCGTGCTTCTATGCCTGGTATGATGGATACAATCCTCAACCTTGGTTTAAATGAAACAGTTGTTAACGTAATCGCAGAGAAGTCTGGCAATGCTCGTTGGGCTTGGGATTGTTACCGTCGTTTCATTCAGATGTATTCTGACGTAGTTATGGAAGTGGGTAAGAAGTATTTTGAGGAACTCATCGACAAGATGAAAAAGGATAGAGGCGTTTCTCAGGATGTAGATCTTACTGCTGAAGACTTAAAAGAATTAGCTTCTCAGTTCAAAGCTGAGTATAAATCTAAAATCGGTGAAGATTTCCCAACC
>CAZUGH010000111.1:0-3398 GCA_964619785.1 uncultured Lachnospiraceae bacterium
AGTGGTGACAATTTATACATGAATCCTAATTCAGGAACACCGAATCCAGGAACACCAAGTCCAGCGCCAGGAACACCAAGCCCAGCGCCAGGGACCCCAAGCCCAGCGCCTGGGACCCCAAGTCCAGCACCGGGAACTCAGGCGCCAGCATCGAATATGCCTGTGACACCAACTGCAATACCAGGAACGAGTCAGGATACCCTATCAGCGAAACTTCCAGTAGGAAGTAAATTTACCGATGTGAAAACCAAGAATATTTATAAGGTCACAGTGGCAGATATGACGGTGGCTTGCATTGGAAATTCTAATAAGAAGGTAAAGACAGTTACAATACCAAATAAGATTACTTACAATGGAACGACTTTTAAAGTTACATCGATAGGCGCAAATGCTTTTAAAAATTATAAAAAGCTAACAAAAGTGACCATAGGAAGTGGTATTACAAGCATTGGAAAACAAGCATTTTCAGGTTGTAAAGCCTTGAAGAATATTGCAATAAAAACAAAAAAATGATTGTGAAAACCGTTGGCAGTAAGGCATTCAAAGGAATTTACAAAAAGGCTAGTATTAAGGTGCCAGCTAACAAGAAAAAGATTTACAAGAAAATTTTAAAAGCAAAAGGAGTTAGTGCCAAGGCAAAGATAAAATAATTATGTGCAAAATAAATCGAGAAGATAAGTTAGGATTTAAAAATGGAGCAAATCAAGCTTAGAAGCTTCACGATATTTGCTTGGTGTTATTCCCACTATTTTGACAAAGGTATGAGAAAAATAGTGAGGGGTCGTAAAGCCGACTCGCTCTCCTATGGTCTGAATTGGCAATGAAGAGGTACTCAACAAATGTTTTGCATGCTCAATACGAATTTGATTCAGATATGTGATTGGTGTTGTATGCATATGCGTCTGGAAGAGACGACATAGGTATTGCGATGTCACGCCTGCTGCGTCGGCAATGTCTTTTTGTGTTAATGGGGTAGCATAGAACTGCTCAATGCAATGCTTGCCGCGAAGAAGCGAAGGGTGAGCGTCCGCCGCCGATTGGTTTTGTTTGCTTGATGTGTAGAGGTCGATTAGTACTTTATAAACACTTGCGGAGTTTTGCAATCGACACATTTTGTCTGGATTCAGTGAGTTCATGTACATGGATGTAAACTGTGACGCAAATTGTAAGAGGTTTACGTTATGGAAAAATATATAGTTGCCAATTCCTAATTTTGAGAATAAGGGGATGGTTGCGAAACCGTCAAAGACAAGCCAATGAACAGCAGTTGGTTGGACGACCGGCTTGAAGTTAAAAGAAAAATGGGAGCGTATGAAAAAAGCATCCCCTGCTGTCAGGTGACAAGAGTGACTGTCAACGGTAAGGGAGAGTTCGCCGTGATGGACGATGCCGATATAATGTCGATTGTGGCCATCTGGAAAGTCGACACTGCGGATGGCGTTGTTTAGTCCAATGGATCGTAGGTAAAAGGGAAGCTCATATTCGATTTCAAGTTCAGGATATGAGTTGATATAGGTTGTGCTCATATGAAACCTCCAAGATTGTATTTTCCTATAACGATTATATCACAAAACAGGAGAAAATAGTGTTAAAAACACAAAAAAGAGTATTTAATACCAGGTAAAAGGCGATATAACTGCATATTATGCATATTCATATCAAGTAAATTAGATAATAGTATTGATTGTTCCCTTCTGAAAAAGTCTTTATAATAGAGATAACAAATAAAGATGGAGGATTGACAATGACAAAATATAAAAAGATTGTATCATTACTTCTGTGTTGTGCAATGCTAGTACAACTTGGCACGATATCCATTGATGCTAAGAAGAAAACGCCAAAGCTTGCAAAGACAACAGTTACCGTTACGAAGGGCAAGAGTCTGAAGGTTTCCACGAAGTATGTTACGAGTAAAACCAAGGTGAAAATCTATGAAACGAAGAAGTCGAAGAAGATAGCTCGCCTAACCTGGAATAAGAAACAAAAGAAAGTGATTGTAAGTGGCAAGAAAGCTGGTAAGGTCAAGGTTACAATTCGCTTTCGGGTTTCTTCGAAAACATATCGCAAGGCACTGACAGTGAAGGTGAAAAATCCAGCAAAACAGACAGCGGTGCAGACTCCTACGTCTACTACTTCTCCTGTTGTCACGGCACCAACGACTACCCCGGTTCCGACTCCTGTGAAGACACCGCGTCCTACGCCTAGAGCAGATGAGCCGTATAAAGGGGATAATTCTTTGCCAATTAAAGATATCTACGCAGATTATTTCATGGTAGGGGCTGCGATTAATGGTAGTTCTCTTGAAACGATGGCGTTAAATCACAGAGGAATGACTGATATATTGGAAAAACATTTTAATAGTACGGTGTTGTCCAATTTGATGAAACCGGATTCTTTATTAGATCAGAGTGCATCGAAGGCAAGTGCCGACGGTATGCCGGTTTGCACCTTTGAGACTTGTGACCCTGCTCTTGAGTTTTGCAAAGAAAAAGGAATCAAGATGAGAGGCCATACATTGCTCTGGCACAACCAGACGCCATCGTGGTTCTTCTATGAGGACTATGATACCTCCAAAAAGTTAGTTGATTCGGCGACAATGGAAAAACGTATGGAAAGCTATATTGCACAGGTCATGGGCCATTGTCAGGATAATTATCCGGGCGTAATCTATTGTTGGGATGTTGTGAATGAGTGCATTTGCGTAGATGCAGGTTCCTATATTGTTACAAAGGGTGGTTGGAAGCTACGTGCCTCTACTTTGACAGATAATGATTTTGCTCATGATGAGGCAATTAGCAATTATTGGTACACTGTTATGGGAGAGACTTATGTGGAGAAAGCATTCACCTATGCAAGAAAATACGCAGATGAGGGTGTGAAACTTTTCTATAACGATTACAATGTGTTTCAGGTAGAGAAGCGAGACAATATCTATATGATGGTGGACGAATTGAAACAGAAGGGCATTATTGATGGAATTGGCTTGCAGCCAACGGTTGGTATGAACTACCCTACTCTGAATTCGGACTCGGACGGAAGTTTTAAGCAGTGCCTCGAAAAGTATGCCAAGTTGGGACTCGAACTTCAGGTTACCGAGTTGTCATTTAAGCTGACGACACCAGCTACGACGTCGTTCCTAGAAGATCAGGCAAAACGTTATGGCGAATTCATGCAGCTTTTGGTTGATATGGATTGGGATAATGGTGGTCCATGCAATATCACGAGTGTTACTGTATTTGGTATTTGTGATGATTATCCACTTTATACGAATTCAAAACAAAATCTGTATCTGTGGAGCAAATACTGTGAGCCGAAACCTTGTTTTTATTCCTTTATCCAACCGGGTTTGGATTTGCTAGCAAAAAAGAATAATCAATAATCGAAAAGGTGTAATCGCT
>CAZUGH010000112.1:0-3394 GCA_964619785.1 uncultured Lachnospiraceae bacterium
AACAAGATGAAATAGTGTGATATAATAAAACCAATAATGGCGTTCACGAGTTAAGGACGCTTTGAAATGGGGTATTAAGATGAAGAGAAGATTACTTCGTATCGCGCTTGTTCTGACAATATGTCTGGCTGGTGCGATGGTAACCAGCCAGTTTTCTGTACAGACTGTTCAGGCGAAGACCGTAAAACAGGGATGGAAGAAGACTTCTAAGGGCTATAAATACAGACTTAAGAATGGCAAGTACGTCAAGAACAAGTTCCGCAAAATAAAAGGAAAATACTATTACTTCAGCAAAAAAGGATATCGTGTGACAGGACTTAAGACGATTGAGAGTAAGAAATATTATTTCTCATCTAAGGGTGTTCGAAAGACAGGAATACGCACGGTTAAGGGTAAGAAATACTACTTTAAGCCATATGCATATGTGAATCGCTGGATATCTGGGAATACATATTATGCAGGAGCAGATGGTGCATTTTATCGAAATGGTATCTTTGCGATTGCAAATGTTGCTTACAACTTTGATGCGAATGGAAAATGTATCGGCCAGGCAACGAGTGTGGATTCGCTAGATAGTAATGGCAAAACCTATCGGATGGAACCGAGCGTGGTAAGTGACCCGCAGATTGGTGGAGCGACAGGACTTACAGAAGAGGATTTGCTGACAGCGGCAGTTTATACTGAGGCAGGTAATCAGGGAACGATTGGAATGCAAGCGGTTGCTTTGGTGATTTTGAATCGTAAGATTAGCAGTTCATTTCCAAATGATTTGAAAAATGTAATCTATCAAAAGTCGCAATTTAGTATTGCGTCGGGCGGCTTATTAACGAAGGTGTTAACTGACCCGGCACTACATGCCAAAACAAGTATTTATTATGAGGCTGCGAGACAAGCTGTACTGCAGGCGCAGGCAGCAGTGGATTCGTATGTAGCAAGCGCAGGCGTGACACCAAGAGTGCTTGCCGATTTTCCGTATCCAGTAGGGAAGACGGATTTTGATTATTTATATTTTATGACACCAAAGGCGTTTGAAGCAAGTAAACTAGACCCAGTCAAGAGCGAGGCTGCTACGTACACTCCAGATGCAGCGCTCACATCAGGGCATACATTTTTCCGATATTTTGTATATTATTAAAAAATATAAACTTAAACGATTTCGTTCTATTGTTTTTTTAGAATGGATGGGATATAATCAGATGGTGAACATACGACGATAGGTATTGGAGAATAATTATGTACAAGATAAGCGAGACAATTCATGGTGTATTAGATGGGAAGATATTGTTAACAAATGTACGCAAGTACTCTGTAATAATATACTCTGTTTGCGTTGTACATGTTTTCCTCTTTTTGTTTTTCGCATGTCTGCATGTTTTGCCTCTGATGATATTTAATATCTTCAGTGTTGCGATGTATCTGTCACTCCATCTCTTTGTGAAACGTGAGAATTACCTAGCATGTTTCTTTATGACCTATGGAGAGATTTGTATTCACACAATATTTGCTATGTGTATTTTGGGACGGGATACAGGCTTTATTTTCTTTAATCTGGCATTGGTTCCCGTATCTTTTTATATTGGATTTACGACGAATACGTTCAAGAAGAAGATGGTATATCCGATGCTGCTTATGGTGGGGAACCTGATTTTGACTGCTTGCGCAACGGCTTATATGTTCTATGGCACACCAATCTATGGTGATGCGTTATCTCATGATGAGGTTTTTTTGATGAATGCATTTAATGTGGCAGTCGCTTTCGTATTTTTGGCTGTTTTCTCGATTTTGTTTGTTGTGGAGATCCGTAACAATCAATATGCGATGAAGATGCAGAATGTTAAACTGAATTATTATGCGCAATATGATCCTTTGACTTCGCTTTTGAATCGGCGAAGTATGGAAGAACGAATGATTGATATGGTAGATGAGATTCTTCGCGAGGGCACTTCATATTGTATTGCGATATCTGATATTGATGATTTTAAACATGTGAATGACTCCTTTGGTCACGAATGTGGTGATAAGGCATTGGTGCATATCGCAGGTACATTGCGTGGTATGTTGCCAGAGACCGATACAGTCTGTCGATGGGGTGGTGAGGAATTCTTGTTTATGCTTCAAGGCGATGCTGAGGAATGCAAGAAAAAGGTTGAGATTATGCGAAGTGCAGTGGAGAAGATTGACTTCTATTTCAATCGACGACGTGTAAAATTTACGATGACCTTTGGCTTACAATATTATCAACCAGGTTTGAATATTGAACGTGCAATCAGTATGGCTGATGACAAGCTGTATCAGGGGAAAATGAAGGGCAAGAATCAGGTTGTTTCGTAACATAATTGATGAACAACCCGCATAGATTTAGAGAGAACAAAGTGCGGGGGATTGTTATGAGCATATTGCTTTTTCTGTCGGGATGTATGATCCCGCTTGTTATGTTTGCGATTGTTGTCTGGGGGCTTTTGAACCATGTAGACATCTTTGATGCGTTCGTGGACGGAGCCAAGGATGGCATGCTAACCGTATATAAAATTTTGCCAACCCTTATTGGCCTTATGGTTGGTATTGGAATATTGAGAGAATCAGGAGGGCTGTCAGCTCTGGCGCGTATTGTGTCACCGCTGGCAGGTCTTTTTCATTTTCCGGGAGAACTTGTTTCTCTTGTTATTGTGAAAATGTTCTCATCTTCTGCCGCGACGAGCCTGTTACTTGATGTTTATAAGCAGTTTGGAACAGACTCGTATCTGGGCGTGCTTGCATCCGTTCTTATGAGCTGTTCGGAGACAATTTTTTATACAGTTAGTGTATATTTTGTCACGGCAAAAGTGGCGAAAACGCGGTTTACAATTCCGGGAGGATTGCTCGCAACCTTGGCGGGAATTGTTGCCAGCGTTTTGTTGGTAAAAGTTTGATAAAAGCCCAAATATCATGCATAGATTCCCCAAAATAACATATACTGTTAGAAAGGCCATGTGGCCTGTTGTCGTAGGAAACGCTATAATTTGACATTTTCCACATTATGTGGTATAATACAACAAGTGACGACAACAATATATTGTGTTGAAATGGAGGTATATGATTCATGGTTTGTGCAGACGTAGGGAAAGTTCGTAACGTAATGAAGAAACATATTGGCAGCAGAGTGGTTGTAAGACGCAACCTTGGCAGACATAAGGTAGATGTGACAGAAGGGGTTATCACAGAGACTTATCCAAGTATTTTCTTGGTTCGTGTGAAGAACGAAGCAGAGAATTCTTTTCAGACAGTATCATATAGTTATACAGATGTGCTGACGAAGGATGTAAGACTTACATTGTGTGCTGAATAGGGATATCAGAATAAGAAAATATGTTAAGGTGCTAGATTTTGGTCTAGCATCTTTTTTTTATGCATATAT
>CAZUGH010000113.1:0-3382 GCA_964619785.1 uncultured Lachnospiraceae bacterium
TTGTAATTATATAAATTTTATAGGGTTTTTACAAGTATTTTCTTATTGTCCCCTAGTGAATGACTTCACCATTTAATAATGTATATTTCCACTAAAAAAGACGGATGATTTAATCATCCGCCTCATTAACATTATTCTTTGATTTTTACGCTCTTCTTCATAAAGGTCTCAACCTTTTCCTGAAGCTTCATTGTCTTAACATACTGGTCTAAATCAACGCCATAGTTTGTCTTGAACTGTTCGCGTAGTGCAGCAGCATCTTTTGCCTGGTACGTAGAAACCATAGTCTCAATCTGCTTTGTCACTTCATCATCTGTAACAGAAAGCTTCTCTTTGTCTGCAATTGCTTCACAAACTAAATGAGTCTTTGTCTGCTCTTTAGAAACTTCATCAAGCTGCTTCTTGTAATCATCTTCGGTCATTCCTGACTTTGATAGATAATCAGAGAACTCCATGCTGTATGATTTTAAGGTTGCTTTGAACTGCTTGTCCAATTCATCCTTATATCTTGTAACTAATGATTCTGGATACTTCGTAACTTTAACAGTATCTGCAAAATTGGTTAATGCGGTAGCACCGGCATTTGTTTTATTCTGCTCAATCAGTTCTTTTTTCTTACCAGCTCTAAATTCATCAACTGTCTTGTAATCAGAATTCTTAGCAACAAATGAATCGGTAACCTTTGGAGTTACGCTTTCCTCAATGTAGTTCAATGTAACAGTAAATACTACATCTTTACCACGTAAGTTCTCAGTCTGATAGTCATCTGGGAATTTAAGTTTTAAATCTTTCTTCTCGCCAGCTTTCATACCAACGACGCCATCTTCAAAACCAGTAATAAATGAGTTAGAACCAAGTGTAAGTGAATAACCTTCCAAACTTCCACCATCAAATTCTTTACCATCTACTTTACCAACAAAATCGATATTCGTAGCATCGCCAGACTTTGCTGCACGATTCTTAATCTTCTTAGTTGTTGCTTTCTCATTCTGAAGTGTTGTTATTTCACTTTCAACTTCATCGTCTGATACCGAACAATCTACTTCTACACCATTATAATCTCCCATGGTGATACATTCAGCTGCTACATAACTTTCTTCTGATGAGTTGCCTGTAAATTTAGCTTTAAGATCACTAAATGAGCATCCCGTCATTGACAATGTCAATGCACATATCATGCTGACAACTACAATTTTCTTCTTCACTATAAAATCCTCCTTGAATTGTTTTCACTTCTACTAATATAACACGAAAACACTCAAATGAAAAGTGAAATATTATTCACAATTAGCACAAGCGGCTTTCATTTCTTTCACATAAGCATAAACATGGGGTTTTGAATGAATCCCATATTTTTCAATTATTTTAACAATCGCGCTTCCTACAATTACTCCATCCGCAACCTGACACATTTGTTTCGCTTGATCTGGAGTAGAAATACCAAAGCCTACATAGCAAGGAATATCCGTTACACGTTTTGCTTCCCGAATCATCGCCCCAACATCATAACTAAATTCGGAGCGTACACCCGTTACCCCAAGAGAGGATACACAATAGATGAATCCTTGAGCTTTTTTTGCAATCATCTGAATTCGTGAATTTGAAGTTGGTGCAATTAACGAGGTAACTTGAACTCCATATTCATTAAATATTTCTCGTATCTCATTGCTTTCTTCAAAAGGCACATCAGGTACAATGACTTTCGTCACATGGCACTCATTACACTTCATTGCAAATTTTTTTGTTCCATATACATAGATAGGATTTATATATGTCATAAATGCAAGTGGAACTTGAGAAGTTTTGCGAATGCGCTTTACCATATCGAAAATTTTATCTGTTGTAGTCCCTGCTTCTAATGCTCGAATGTCGGCTTTTTGAATCACAATGCCTTCTGCTACTGGATCCGAAAATGGGATTCCAATCTCAATTAAGTCAGCGCCTGCTTCTTCCATTGTATGAATCAATTCTTCTGTCACATCAAGATTCGGATCTCCTGCTGTCAAAAATGGTACAAATGCTTTACTCATATAATTCAACCCCCTTATATCTTGCAATTGCGGCAACATCTTTATCACCACGTCCTGATACATTTACAACGATAATCTGATCTGGCTTCATAGTTGGTGCTAATTTTCTTGCGTAAGCAATCGCATGTGCACTTTCAATTGCTGGGATAATCCCTTCTACCTTAGATAAATACTCAAAGGAATCTACGGCTTCGTCATCTGTGATTGGTACATATTCGGCACGGCCCTGATCTTTCAGGTTTGCATGTTCTGGTCCGATACCCGGATAATCAAGTCCAGCAGAAATCGAATAAACCGGTGCAATCTGTCCATATTCATCTTGACAAAAATATGATTTCATACCATGGAAAATACCCATTGTTCCATTGGCGATTGTGGCTGCATTCTTGTCTGTATCGACGCCATGGCCGGCTGCTTCACAACCAATTAATCTCACATCTTTATCCTCTATAAAATCATAGAATAAGCCCATCGCATTGCTTCCACCACCAACACATGCAATCAAGGCATCGGGAAGACGTCCTTCGGCTTCCATGATCTGCTTCCTGACTTCTTTACCAATCACACTTTGAAAGTCTCTCACAATCATTGGAAATGGATGTGGTCCCATCACAGAACCAATTGCATAGTGCGTGTCTTCAATTCGATTTGTCCACTCACGTAATGTCTCATTAACAGCGTCTTTTAATGTCATTGTGCCACTGGTTACAGGATGTACCTTCGCACCTAATAATTCCATACGATATACATTCAAAGCTTGCCGGTCCGTATCTTCTTTTCCCATGTAAATCTCGCATTCCATACCAAGAAGTGCTGCCGCCGTTGCAGTTGCAACACCGTGTTGCCCAGCTCCAGTCTCTGCAATGATTCTTTTTTTGCCCATTTTTTTAGCAAGAAGAACCTGACCAAGTACATTATTGATTTTATGTGAACCTGTGTGATTCAAATCTTCTCTTTTGAGATAAATTTTGGCACCACCCAAATCTTTTGTCATCTTCTCGGCATAATACAAAAGAGATGGTCTGCCTGTGTAATTTTTGAATAATTCTTCTAGCTCTGCATTGAATTTGGGATCATTTTTATATTTATCATATGCTGCTTCTAATTCGATTACTGCATTCATTAATGTTTCCGGTATATATTGTCCTCCATGTATACCAAATCTTCCTTTTGACATAGTCATCCTCCAATCTTTTCTAACATACGAAATGTATGAATCAATTCTTCTATTTTCTCTTTATCTTTCATGCCATCAGTTTCTACACCACCACTTATGTCGTAGCCATAAGCATTTAACTTGTATGCCTTCTCGATATTATCGATTGATAAGCCACCGGCAAGGAAAAACGGAT
>CAZUGH010000114.1:0-3335 GCA_964619785.1 uncultured Lachnospiraceae bacterium
ATTGTAGCACAGGTATTACCTATGTGTCAAGGATTATTTTCCATTCTACTTTTTTCTATGGTATGTTATAATCATAATACCAGGAGGTAGAGGAAAATGCAATCGAGATACATGGACGAAACAGATAAAATCATATATGTTCTGGGGTTAATCCTCGTAGGCGGATTTTCCCTTATTTTTATCCTGTACCAAATTGGTTTATTTAACCCTGTTACAGCTCTTCCTGGATGTAGCTTCTATCTTATCACGAGACACTATTGTCCCGGTTGCGGAGGAACTCGCGCCGTTATGGCATTGGTTGCCGGGCATCCACTAGCTAGTTTTAGTTATCATCCAATCGTGCTATATTCCGCGATATGGTATGGCATCTATTTGTCCATTAACACACTAAATATAATCAAAAACAAGAAGCCCTCTTGTAAAAGAGGACTCCTCGCTCATATACATCCTATGAAATTCCGTGTGCGTTACGTATACATCGGTTTAGCCATCCTGCTGATTCAATGGTTTGTCAAAAATCTGCTAGGACGGCCCTACCTATTTTCCTAGAATCGAATGAAAAAGTATTGCATTGAGCGCTCTAACTCTTCTAGATATCTCTGTGTCTTATCCATATCATTTAAGTCAATCTGTGACCAGTCAATCTGCGTTGCCATAACGGCAAATGACATAATCATGTAGAGACTACAAAGGATACCCATACCAGACATAACGATTGCAGCAATTGCCATGCCCTTGCTGCTGTCTGGATTTTTCTTCATGGAAATGATTCCAAGAATCAATCCAACGATTCCAAATACCACACCAATACCGACGCAACAACATACCAAACTTAAGATACCCATTACTAATGCAGCAATTGCCATTCCGCTACTTCCTGTCTTAGGTGGCTCGTCATATAAGTGATTGTCATATGGTGCTGGTGTTGGTTGCTGTAACTCTGGGCTAACGCCACTATTTTGATTATTATCTTCCATACTTTCCTCCATCATGTCTACTTTCTTAATATACTGTTTAATAGAAACTGTAACGCACTTCCTGTACCTTGACTAGGTGTCACATTGGTCCCTGTACCTGCATCTCCGCTTATTGCCATCATAAACACAAGGAACAGAATCATAAAAAGCGAGAATGCCAAACCAACGGAAGAAGTGATTATGCCTGCAATTGAAAAGCTATGCTGAGCATTTTCCTCATTTCTATAAGCGACTATTCCTATCGCCAATCCGGCAATACCCGTAATACATCCCATATGCCATGCACA
Source organism: uncultured Lachnospiraceae bacterium (assembly GCA_964619785.1). Classification (GTDB taxonomy): domain Bacteria; phylum Bacillota; class Clostridia; order Lachnospirales; family Lachnospiraceae; genus CAZUGH01. The sequence goes on from CAZUGH010000114.1 coordinate 1,265, forward strand.
GCAGCACACAATGGAAATGATCCCGAGTATCAATGATACAATTGCCAAGCTTTCATTCTGCTTATTCATCCAATCGTTCCTCCCCTGTACATGAATTAGTTGTCTTTTTCAACCTCAATTTCACGGATTTCTTTTGTACGAATTTCTTTGGTAATACTATCGATAAAGTCATTCAATGAAACCTGACCTTCATCTCCTTTAAAACGGCTTCGAAGAGAGATTGCATTTTCCTCTTCTTCCTTCTGGCCTACAACAATCATGTATGGTAGGCGTGCTAATCTTGCTTCGCGAATCTTGTAACCAATCTTCTCGCTTCGCTGATCAACGGTGCATCGCACATCATTTTCCTCAAGTGCGGCACGTACCTTTTCTGCATAGTCGTGATATTTTTCCGAAATAGGAAGTACACGAACCTGTTCTGGACATAACCACGTTGGGAACATTCCTTCATATTTCTCGATGAGCCAAGCAAGTGTACGCTCGTAGCATCCCATGGATGTTCTATGAATAATGTATGGGCGCTTTTTGTCACCATTCTTATCAATATAATACATGTCAAAACGCTCTGCTAAGAACATGTCGAGTTGGATGGTAATCATCGTGTCTTCTTTACCATAAACGTTCTTTGCCTGAATGTCTAACTTAGGACCATAGAATGCTGCTTCTCCAGACTCTTCCGTATACTCTATGCCAATCTCGTTTAGGATATTACGCATGATGTCCTGTACATAATCCCATTCTTCGGCTGTTCCAAGATAATCTTCACTCTTTTCTGGATCCCATTTGGATAAACGATACGTTACATCATCTTGTAAGCCTAATGTTGTCAGACAATATTTAGCCAAATCAACGCAACCTTTGAATTCTTCGTCGACCTGTTCTGGTGTCAGAATCAAATGTCCCTCTGAGATTGTAAACTGACGTACACGTGTTAAGCCGTGCATTTCACCCGAATCCTCGTTACGGAAAAGTGTTGATGTCTCACCATATCGACATGGGAGATCACGATAACTCTTCTGGCTTGCTTTGTATACATAATACTGGAATGGACATGTCATCGGACGAAGTGCATATACGTCTTCATCCTTCTCTTCATCGCCAAGCACAAACATACCGTCTTTGTAATGGCCCCAATGGTCAGAGATAACGTACAAATCACTCTTTGCCATCAATGGTGTCCTCGTTCTCATATAACCACGTCTTGCTTCTTCATCTTCAATCCATCTCTGAAGAGTCTGAATCATCTGTGTTCCTTTTGGTAGGAATAATGGGAGTCCCTGTCCGATTACATCAACTGTCGTAAATAATTCCATTTCACGACCAAGCTTGTTATGATCTCTCTTCTTAATATCTTCAAGATAGGCTAAATATTCATTCAGTTCATCCTTCTTCGTGTAAGCTGTACCGTAAACACGAGTCAGCATCTTGTTCTTCTCATCGCCTCTCCAGTATGCACCTGAAGATGAAATCAGCTTAAATGCTTTGATTGGTTTTGTTGTCATCAGATGTGGGCCTGCACACAAGTCCACAAATTCGCCCTGCTGATAGAAAGATATCTCTTCATCTTCTGGCAAGTCCTGAATCAACTCAACTTTATAAGGTTCACCCTTTTCTTCCATGAATTTAATTGCTTCTTCTCTTGGAAGTGTGAAACGTGTAATAGCCGCGCCTTCTTTGATAACCTTTTTCATCTCTTTCTCAATGGCGTCTAATGCTTCACGGTCTAGACTTTCCATATCAAAATCATAGTAAAATCCTGTGTCGATGGAAGGTCCAATCGTCAACTTAGCTTCTGGATGCAGTCTCTTCACTGCTTCTGCTAATACATGAGAAGCGGTATGACGATAGGCAGCTTTACCTGCTTCGCTGTCAAATGTGAGAATATTTAGCTCATGTTCTCCATCTACAACTGTTCTCAAATCAACTACTTTGCCATCCAATTCTGCTGCACATGCAACTCTGGCCAGACCTTCGCTTATATCCCGCGCAATATCGATAATTGGCATTGCTTCGGCATATTCTTTGCTGGAACCATCCTTCAAAATAACTTTCATTTCTATTCTTCCTTTCT
>CAZUGH010000115.1:0-3208 GCA_964619785.1 uncultured Lachnospiraceae bacterium
AAAATTATATAAACCTAATTTCAAATCCACGAATTGCAATATAAAGGGAACAATTGCTCATGAAATGGGACATTGTTTCGGATTGGCACACAATAATAGTAAGCCAGCCTCTATAATGTGTCAAACAGCATATGGAAGAAGTGTTAATAAAGCGCAAAATTGTGATTTAAAAGGAATAAATCATTTGTACAATTAGGAGGGATTGATTATGAAACAAATGCTAAAAAAAATAATTATAGGAATATGTGTATGCACTATTGCTGTGACAGGCATTTATTTTTGTAAAAATGAAAATAAGGATATGTTAGTGGAAAATGTTAATAAGGCAAGCAAGGAAGAAAATAATGTTTTGATGGATGATAAAGCGGTGGATAAAGATGTGATTTTAGAAGTAGAATCAAATGCAGATTTTAAAGAAGAATATGATACGATAGAAGAATTGTGTAAAGTATCTGATGAAATAGTTAAGGGTACAGTGGTTTCAGAGCAAGCATTCTGTGATGACACCGGTACGGTATTTACTTGTTACAAAATATGTGTTAAGGAGACTATTCACGGCATATTGCAAGTTTGCGATGAAGTGGATGTGATTGACTTCGGTGGAACAATAGATGCAGCGGAGTATTTCAATAAACAAACAGATCCTAAGGCATTAGAAGTTGTAACAGGTCTTGATTCTCTTGAAAATAAAGTTGTAGAATATGATTTTGAGGGGGCATGGAGACCCAGTGTTGGTGAAGAGTATATATGGTATTTGGAAAAAAAGATAGAAGACGATGGGGAATATTATTGTCCTGTTAATTGTTATCAGGGAGTATTTGAAATTCAAAATAATGAAGCTGAAAGATATGCTTCTGATGACAACTCAAAGGAATATGTTTCGGAAATCGAAGAGAAAGAAATGTGCGAAATTGTGAATGAGGTGACGGAATATGAAAAAAAGTAATAGCAGAAGATTTTTTGGATTTGCAATTGTAATGATGAGTTTTGTTTTGTCTAGTTGTGGAAATGGTGATAAGCATATCATTAAGGAAAAATCTATTGTTATTTCAAATAATAATGCTGACAAAGGTAAAATGAATACCAATAAAGAAAGAGATTTGCTTGATACTATATATGAAAAGTTATCAGAATCAGATAAAAAAATGATAATTGATTTATCAGAAGCAAACATTAATAAGGTAGTATTAAAAAGTGACAAAGGTGTTAAAAAAGTAAGTGAGAGTGTAGATATTATTGGGAATGAAATATATAAAGCCGAATATAGAATAAATAATGAAACACTCGGAGAACTTATTGTATACGCTGACATAGACAATTTGTCGATTTTAGGATATGGATTAATAGAATAACATCATACGAGGCAGGTGAAAATAGATATGAAAAGAGTAATGATTTTTGGTGGAGTAGTAATGGCAGCGTTGTGCATGATTGTACCGACTGTAGGAAAGGCTATGATGACTGATAAATTCTCTGTAAGTGACATGCAAGAGGAAAAGACTTTAGAGGAAATGGAAGAATTGGCTGATTTACAAGAAGAAATGGATGAGTTGTGCGAAAAGGAGAATTTAGATGAAAATGAATACAAAGATTTAAGTGAAGAAATTATTGATCAAGAATTAGAATGTGAAGTATATAATTACCAAGAAGAGGTGGAATTACGAATTAGTACGGTAAAGACTGCCATAGAAGATATGAAACGTGATATAGAGCGAGGTGTTCCAGATGAAGTTGTAGCGGATATTAATAACAGAATAAATAAATTGTCTCCAATTGTAGAAAAGTACGAAAAGATAATAGGAAATGAAGAAATCGAAAATACAGAGTATGAGAGTATTTCTGTACAGTTGGAAGAAGATTTGTCAGAAGTTTATGAAGAGATAAACTAATATATAGATGTTGTTTGGATATGAATTATTAGACTAGTATTGTTTGTTCTGGCAATAAACGTAATGACAAAGAAAAAAGGGATACCATTTTGTTTTGTTGGATGGTATCCCCTTTTGACCGTTATATTAAAATACTCCCGAACTAGTTGCTGTTTTTACAAGAGAAAGCTAAAGTTTATAATTCGACGGTAAATGATATTCTTTTGAGATATTGCACAAGAGCAAATGAGTCGGTTATATTAGTTCATGGACTTCGTCTTACACATGCTTTTATTCTTTTTTGAGGGAGTATCAATAGCTAGTGTGGTAAGACAGTAAGACGATTAGGTCATGCTAGGGGAGTATATCAATTACTAATTATCGTTAATCATATAAGTTGCTTTGTAAAACTTAGAAAAATGTATTATTGCTTGTAAAAGTTCTTATTGAAATCTTCAATGTGTTTTGGTAAGCCTCATCATCACCATCAGTTACTTTACGGAATAAAGCTTCCACGAATTCCTCGTCAGTATGCTCGCATAAAGGTACTTCGTGCATAGTTTCAAGAAATGCATTTTGCAAATCCTCGGATAATGTACTGAATACTTTAAGGTGTTGATACGTTTCCTTAAAGTTGTCAAAACTCATATCAGAAAATAAAGCATCGACTGATATTGGAAAAACTTCGGTGAGCATCGCAAGATCAACAGCAGGGAGTTTTCCATATTCAGGGGTTTCCATTTTTTTTAGATTGCCTATGGATATGCCGGTTTTGTTGGAGAGTTCTTCATAAGACATATTGGCATCTTCACGCATATAGCGAATACGTTGGGGGATAAGTTCTTTGTGAGAAGACTGAGTTTTGGTCATGTTGTCACTCCTTTTCTTAGTATTGGGACAGTTAATAATGGTAGTATGTCCCGGATTCTTAGCAATAATACTATTATATCATACTAACACTAATGTGAGTAGCACAAGTGTGAATTATTTTCGAGTGAATAATCCTATAAAATGATAGTATGCATTACTTTTATAGGAGATGAACGTGTATGAAAAGAAAGTACGGAGAACTTCACCTTCGGATAAATGAAATTTTGGAGGAGAAGGGTATCAGTAAGACGAGAATATGCAAGGACATGGATATTCCTAGAAGCAATTTCAACAGATACTGTCGTGACGAGTGTTCTAGATTGGATGTAGGCTTTCTTTGTAAATTGTGTTATTACTTGGAAGTAGACATGGGCGAATTGGTTGAATACAAGAAACCAGTATCATAAAAATGAATATGATCTCTCGGAATCTTGATTGATCATGCCAGCTAAACACTGGCATTGTACTTT
>CAZUGH010000116.1:0-3168 GCA_964619785.1 uncultured Lachnospiraceae bacterium
GGGCTTGTGTGTATTATTATTTAATTTAAAATCAGTAAAATTCAGCTAGGGTGAGAGATTTTCTTAATTGGTAAATCTTTCGCCCTTCTTATCTTGACATGAAAGTAGTGGCTTGTTATAATTAAGTAGTTAATAATTTTGTAACATTAGTTAATAAAAGAGCAATGATATAGATGATAAACGAATCATAGGAGGATTTTATGAATCATAGATGGATGAAGGTATGTGCTGGTTTTTTAAGCACTGCAATGATAATAGGTAGTGTTGTTATGCCAATTGGTGCTGCAGTAATTGCATCAGAAGAGCCAATGGCTGGAGCAAATGTAGCTTTAGAAGCTTATTGTACCGGGATTGCAAGTGGAACGACGGTTGCAACACCAGTAGATCAGATTGTACCGACTGCTGCCCCTGCTGATGATGCAAAGCCAGAAGCTACTGAGAAACCAAAGAGCGAACATGTAGAACTGAATTTGAATTATAGTAGACTTGGTATCGCACATAATGTGGATACTTATTTGAATGTACGCAAGAAGCCTTCTGAAAGTTCTAAGATTGTTGGTAAGATGACGAAGAATGCTGGTTGTCATGTATATAAGATTAAAAAAGGCTGGGCTAAGATTGTTTCAGGTAAGGTAAAGGGCTGGGTCAAGAAAAAGTATATGGTATTTGATAAGAAAGCAGAGAAATTGGCTACGAAAGTAGGTAAGAATGTTGCTGTAATTGATACAGAAGCATTAAAAGTTCGAGAATTACCTTCAACGGATTCCGAGATTTATTCGGTTGTTGCCATTGAAGAAGAATTTGAATTGAAGAAGGAAAATGTTACGAAGGAATTTTTAGAGAAGATTATTAAGAAGAATGGTATTTCTAAGAAACGTGTAAATGCTGTTGGTGGCGTAGACAAACTATGTGAGAATCTAGGTGACTGGATTTGTATCAAAGTAGATGATGAATATGCATTTGTAGCGAAAGACTATGTGAAGACACAGTATTCGTTAAAACGTGCTGTAAAACTTGGTGAGGTTGTTGCAAATAGTAGTTCAGGAGTTTCAAGTGGGCAAGCAGGTATCGCTGAGTATGCGAAGAATTTCCTAGGTAATCGTTATGTTTGGGGTGGTACAAGCTTAACAAATGGTGCTGATTGTTCAGGATTTGTTCAGAGCTTATATCGCAAATATGGCTATGGTCTTCCTCGTACAGCAGCATCACAGGCTGCTGCAACAAGAACTGTTAGCAGTTCGAGTGCAAAACCAGGAGATTTGTTCTTTTACAGTAATGGTAGTCGAGTAAATCATGTAGCCATGTACATCGGCAGTGGTATGGTTATCCACGCTAGTAATCCTAGTGATGGAATTAAGATTTCCAATGCTTTTTATCGTCAGCCTGTCAAGGTTGGACGAGTGATGAACTGATGAGTGCAATAGCAGTTGTCATCATCATTATCATTGGCTTGATTGCGAAGGCAGTATATGATAAATGGTCTATTGCAAGCAAGTTGAGAAGACGCCTTTTGCAAACCTGGGGTATTGATTGGCACGAAGATATTAGTTATGAACGAATGAATACGATTTCAAGTTATTATGAGTCAATTTGTCAAAAAAATCTGGATATTGATGATATAACTTGGAATGATTTAGATATGGAGACTCTGTTTTATCAGATAGACCGAACAGAGAGTGCAATTGGTGAGGAATATCTATATGCCCTTCTGCGTAAACCAATTATAACTGAAGAGGAATGGGCAGAACGAAAGCGACTGATTGAATTATTTCAAAATAATGAATCGGCACAGAGAGAGATTGGAACAATTTTTGCTCAGATGGGCAAATTAAAGAAAATATCGGTATATGAATACTTGAATTATCTGGATTCATGTAAACCAGGCAGTTCTTTATTTCATGTATGTTGTATGTTAGCTCTTTTTGCAGCGGTTGGCATCACTATTTATAATCCATACGTTGGATTGGCAAGTATATTTGTCGTTGTTGCGATAAATATGGTTACTTATTACAAAGAGAAAGACCGCATCGGTAAATATTATGATGTTTTAAATTTTGTATTAAGAATGCTATATGGGACAAGTAAATTGTCAAATTGCGAGATTGTTGAATTACGTAATTATAAAAATGAAGCGAAACGTCTGATGAAAGAATTTAGAGGATTTAAACGTGGTTCTTTCTTAGTCGCATCGAATGTAGATGGCGGAAGTCTGTTTGATATTGTTCTGGATTATATTCAGATGTTGACACATGTTGACCTTTTAAAATTCAATCAGATGGTTCAGACGCTACAGAAGAAGCGCCAACAGCTTAATGAGATATTTACTACAGTAGGAGTTCTAGATGCAATGCGTGCCATAGCATCTTATCGGGAATATATCGGAAGTAAACATTATGGTTGCCCTGAATTTGTAAAAGGTACGAACCACATCCATGTAGAGGGACTATTTCACCCAATGCTCGATCATCCTGTGAAAGCAGATTTTGATGAGGCGCGTTCTGTCCTCATAACCGGCTCGAATGCATCCGGCAAATCGACATTCTTGAAGGCTGTAGCACTCAATGCTGTACTTTCTCAGACAATATGTACATCGATGGCCAAATCATATCAGGCTCCGAGGTTCAAGATATTCTCATCGATGGCATTGTCAGACAATATATTTGAAAATGAGAGCTATTTTATTGTCGAAATCAAGTCTTTAAAGCGAATACTTGATACGGTTGAGGAAGAGATACCAACATTATGTTTTGTCGATGAGGTCTTACGCGGTACCAATACGCTAGAACGCATTGCCGCATCCTCACAGATTTTATTGGACTTATCGAATCAAAATGTTATATGTTTTTCAGCTACACATGATATTGAATTGACTCATATTCTAGAAAACCATTTTTCAAATTATCATTTTACGGAAGATGTGATTGATAATGAAGTTGTCTTCGAGTATAAGTTAAAGAATGGGAGGGCAACCTCACGAAATGCGATTAAATTATTGTCTATGTTAGGCTATCCAAGTAAAATTGTAGATGATGCAAATCAATCTACAAAAGACTATATGGATTCTGGACAATGGAAAATATTTGAATAAATAACTACAAACTGGTCACACTATATACAAAGTAAAGGAGGGGTTCCTTTGAAACATGTATATATATATGTGACTGGTTT
>CAZUGH010000117.1:0-3029 GCA_964619785.1 uncultured Lachnospiraceae bacterium
CCAATTTCCAGCCCTTTTCTCCCATTTTTGATGCACATCTGATGACCATAAAATATACATTTTCCCTTCTCATTCAAGCCCCGCAAGATACGCATGATGTGTCCACACCCATGCACATCAACCAAAAAACTCTCCTGTTGATGCTCTTGCAAGGGACATCCCTTGAACCCTAACCAATATTTTTTGTACCTGTCATCATAACAAACTCGTGTCACGAGCTTGTTGTTATAATCACCAATGAACTACCAACGAAAATCTTTTGGCATTCCCACCTTCTCCAAATATTCTTGTCTTGCTGCTTCTCTTTCCGTCGCACTCTTTGCCGTTTTATATTTCGTATATAGTTCCCTCTTTACCAGAACATCCAGTTTTTTCTGCAATTCCAATCGTATCCTATCCTCATCCTCTCGGACATTTACTAAAAAGTATTTTACCAAATCCATAAACAAAGTCTCTTTAATCGTTACACTTTTTTGTTTCTCCATATCTCTTTGCTCCTTCACTATATCAGAACACAAAACACAACAACGCAACAATGTGGGTGCCAGTCATTTACGGTGTTGAAATACATAACCAAGACCGTATTTTCCTATGACTTGTCTTGTTGCGTTGTTGCCTTCGTATTTAAAAATATTTGCTATCCAGAATCCAATACCACGCGTTATTTATCTTCTTAGATTGAATTCCAAGTTCTTTCTTTACTAACTCCATAGTTCTCCAGGAGATCCCCTTTTCCTGTGCCTTTTCCCGAATATCTGATGCCGACACCTCTCTATTGATATTACTGAAACTAAGAAGCATTTCTTTGGCTTCCTCCTGCTTGGATGATTTTGGAACAAACCCGCCCACCAGTTCATCTTCCGTGATATCATAGTTACCTTGCCAACAAAAAACACCATCCGACAGCACAAACGATTTGCCATGTCCTCGCTCTGCCAGATTGTTTTTAATCTGCACCATTGCTCTGCGGTTCTCCTGTCCTTTTACTCTCCCTACCAGTAGCACACTTCGCGCCACAGCAAAAAAATCAATGGAACCCATCCCACGATAAGCAACTTTTCCACCGGAGTTCTTATTCATGTGTCCAATGAGTACAATAGCACATCCCGTTCGCTCCGCCACTTGTCCAAGATGTTTTGTCATGTCCCTCGCTTCATTTGCCCGGTTCATATCCATCTTACCGCCGAGATATGCTTGTATTGGATCGAGAATCAATAGTTTCGCTTTCTTCTCCACAATGGCCTTTTCAATACGTTCATCCAACATACTTAATGAAGCATCCGTTTCATCGATAACGAATATATTACCGCAATTCGCTTCTGCTTTTTCAAGTCTTGGTTTCACTGTATCGGCCAGACCATCCTCGGCAGTCTGATAAATAATATGAAGTGGGTCTGCAGGCTTCATATCATTATCCAATCCCTCTCCTTTTGAGAGTGCTGCAGCAATGTTCAATACAAGCGTTGTTTTACCATCTCCCGGGTCTCCTTGGATGATAGTAAGTTTTCCATAAGGAATAAAAGGATACCATAGCCATGAAATCTCCTTAGATTCCACCTCTGACATCTCGATTATTTTTAATTCTATTTCTTGATTCATATTGTCTCACTTCCTCAAATAATGTTTGCTGAATGAGATAATACTTGGTATAATCAACTTGTCCGGGTTGATACTTGAGTATTATCTCATTTATCAGCTTTGCTCCTGCTAATCATTGGTATTGGTAGGAGCTTTTTTATACTCCATATCCAACAAATCTGCCACCTTTTTCTGCGCATTAGGATATAAATGTCCATAAGTATTTAGTGTCACTTTAATATCTCTATGCCCCAGTCTTTCCTTGATTTCCAACGGCTGAACACCTCGATTGATAAGAAATGCCACATGGCTGTGTCGCAGACTATGTACTCGAATCATTTTCAATCCAAGTCTCTTTATCGCATTTTTCATCTTGTGCTGAACTGCCTCCGCTGTCATTTTAAATATTCGCTCGCCATCTTCCAATTCATAACAATGCGATAAATATTCTTTCAACTCGTCTGCCAAAAACTGTGGTATCACAATATCACGAATGGAATTCTCCGTTTTGGGTTCCGTAATATGGTCAACCTTGTACCTGCGATAAAATGTCTTACGAATGTGAATTACATTATTCGCCAAATCAATCATATCCTTACTTAACGCTAGCAATTCACCTTCTCGCATTCCGGTATAATATAATGTTTCAAACAAAGGAAAATACACTGGATCGTCTTTCATCGCTCTGATAAAACGCTGATATTCCTCAAATGTCCAAAAGTCAATACGATTCGCATCTGATTTTCCCATTTTCTTAACTTTCCGATAGGGACTTGTTGGCATTTCGTATATATTGCAGGCATGATTCAACATTCCTGAAAGCTGGTTTGCAATACTCCGCAGATATGTCGGCTCATAATCCTTTTCATACATTTCATTCTGCCAATTTTGAATATCCTGCGCCGTTATCTCATCCAACGGCAACTCTCCAAAGTAAGGCAAAATATGTGTTTCTATCATCTGACGCTTTGTTAAAATCGTCCGATATTTTAACTCGTTCTTCTTATCTGTCAGATATATCTCGTAAAATTCACTCAACTTCATATGACATTTCGAAATCTTTGATGTTATTTTACTTTCATATTCTTTTGCCTCTTTCTTTGTAAGAAATCCTCGTTTCTTATGTTGCTTTGTTGTACCATCCCGGTTTTTAATGCGACATTGCACCGTCCATGTCTTATCATCTTTGTAAATTGCCATTTTGTCCTCTCCTTTCTACGAATGGAAACCATAAAACTTTGTTTCCCAGTATGCCTTTGGCACTTTTCCCTGCACAACGAAGTACCCCTGCGCTTTCAACTCTTCATTTAAGATACGAATTGTTTTGTAAGCCTGTCCTTTGGAAACCGACAAAGCCTTTGCCACATCATCCGCATCCATCATATAGTTTTCTAATTCACTCATGATTCGCTCTCCTTTCTGTATTCACTGAATACTTTTATTTTATATGA
>CAZUGH010000118.1:0-3000 GCA_964619785.1 uncultured Lachnospiraceae bacterium
CAATCAAGAGAAACCGATTCGATGCGAATGAATACCTCGATTATCTGAATATGTTGAATGAGGTATTGGTTTATAGTCAGGAAAATCAAGATGAAGAACTTCAGAAAATAATGATAACAAGGATTAAGGAAGTGCCAGGTCTGATAGAGAACAATAAAAGCACAGTAAGTGAGCTTGGAAAAAGGATTGATGACAAAGTGGCGATTGATTTATCGGAAGAACTGAAAAGCGAAATCCAAGATATTTTATATTGAGGGAAAAGATGAATTATGTTACTATTAATGTATTGCGTGAAGATTAAACGCAGAGTATAATCACAATGGGATATGAAATAATTAATACAAATATTAAATTAGGAGGATTTATTATGCTTGCATGGAACAATTTAGATACGCTAACTTCCTTTCAGAATATGTCAAAAGGAAATCGTGTGAATCTCGCTGAGGTAATGTCAGGAGAAAAAGGTGTAGAACGTGTTAAGAACTATCAGATTCCGATGGCAGAGGGCATGACTTATAACTATGCAACCAAACAGGTTGATGACGATGTTTTGGCATCACTTGTGAAATTAGCAGAGGAAGCACAGCTCGCTAAGAAGTTTGAAGCTGTATACAATGGAGAGGTAGTCAATACAGGAGAGAAGAGACTTGTTCTTCACCATATGACACGTGGACAGTTAGGGGATACCGTGACTGCGGATGGCGTTGACAAGCGTGCATTTTATGTAGAGCAGCAGACGAAAATTGCAGACTTTGCAAATAAAGTTCACAGTGGTGAGATTGCTACTGCAACAGGAGATAAATTTACAACAGTTGTGCAGATTGGTATTGGCGGAAGTGATTTAGGACCACGTGCCATGTATCTCGCACTTGAGAATTGGGCGAAGAAGAACCATAAATTTAAGATGGAAGCGAAATTTATCAGCAATGTAGATCCAGATGATGCAGCTGCTGTTTTAAACAGTATTGATGTAGCACATTCGATCTTTGTATTGGTATCAAAATCAGGTACAACACTTGAGACACTGACCAATGAATCATTTGTTAAGGATGCACTTAAGAAAGCAGGATTGGATGCTTCAAAGCATATGATTGCTGTAACAAGTGAGACCTCACCACTTGCAAAGAGTGATGATTATCTGGCTGCCTTTTTCATGGATGATTATATCGGAGGCCGTTTCTCTTCGACATCAGCAGTTGGTGGTGCAGTTCTATCGCTAGCATTTGGACCAGAGACATTTGCGCAGTTCTTAGATGGAGCAGCAGAAGAAGATAAATTGGCAATGAACCAGGATGTATTACACAATCCTGCCATGTTAGATGCCTTAATCGGTGTATATGAGCGTAATATACTAGGATATCCAAGTACAGCAGTTCTCCCATATTCACAGGCATTGAGCCGTTTTCCAGCACATCTTCAACAGCTAGATATGGAGTCTAATGGTAAGTCAGTGAACCGTTATGGTGAAGCAGTTTCTTATGTAACAGGTCCTGTTATCTTCGGAGAACCAGGAACGAATGGACAGCATTCATTTTATCAGTTACTTCATCAGGGCACAGATATTGTACCTTTACAGTTCATTGGATTTAAGAATAGCCAGATTGGAACAGATGTTGAGATTCAGAACAGTACAAGCCAGCAGAAATTATGTGCCAATGTGGTAGCTCAGATTATTGCATTTGCATGTGGTAAGTCGGATGATAATCGTAATAAGAATTTTGAAGGTGGACGTCCATCTAGTATTATCATTGGAGAATCAGTAAATCCTGAGTCACTCGGTGCACTTTTATCACATTTTGAGAATAAGGTTATGTTCCAGGGATTTTTGTGGAATGTGAATAGCTTTGACCAAGAAGGAGTTCAGCTTGGTAAGATATTGGCAACACGGGTGCTTGCCCATGAGACAGAGGGAGCATTGAAAGTATTTAGTGATATGTTAAATATTTAGGATACCTTTGTAACCGGAGTAATTATGATATAAAACGAACAATGTAGTCATGTCAAAATGGTGAGTTGTTCGTTTTTTTGTAAGCGAGAATGGTTTCGGAAAAGAGGAAGCAATTTGGATAAGAAAAAGACAAAGCAAGCAGTGTTCATTCGCCCTAAGACTGCTTGGAAGAAGCTTGTTACCGCCCAGGAAGTAGCGTAGACAATCTACATATGCGGTGTTACGGGATATGGTAAAACAGAACTTGTGAAGAATTATCTCAAAACACGAGAATATACTTATTATACTTGTCGCAATGGTCGATTACAGCAGTTAGAGCAAAAGGATAGGAAGAATAAAAAGAAAAATAAGGTAGTCGATGGAGAAGGAATGACGCTACAGACGATAGTCATCGATGACTTACAATTTTTAAGAGAAATTGAGGATCGAGAACAGATTCTATCCATGATTCGAGATGAAGCGTATTGGGTCATCCTTATTTCGCGAAGTTCTCTGCTTCCTTGGTTGAAGACCATCTATATGAATGAGGGAATGATGCAGATAACAGAGGAGGAGCTTATCTGGCGGTGTCAGGATGTGGCTACTTACTGGCAAAAGCATAACGAGGAGGCGCTCAGTGAAGCTCAGGTTAATGAGATACATGATTTTTCAAAGGGAAATCCACTCAGTATTCGGTCAATTGCAAAACTTTCCTTAGATCATGGGGGATATGATCCTGAATATCTTAAACAAAGCTGGTGTGATTTTGAGGATTATCTCATTGAACAGCTTATGAGAGAGTGGGATATTAATCTAATCAACTTTTAATGCATATGAGTTTTTTGGATGAAATTAAAATTCCACTTGCTGAGATGGTGACCGGTAATTCAGCATCTTATCAGTTGTTACAGGAAGCTCTTTATATTGGCAATTTCATCATTATTGAGGAAAATGAATGCTATCGTATTCGACCACTTCTTCGCTCTGCATTACAAAAGAGAGCTAGAAATACATATGATAGCGAAAAAATTCGCGAGATTTATTATAATGCAGGATTATATTATGAGATGCAA
>CAZUGH010000119.1:0-2937 GCA_964619785.1 uncultured Lachnospiraceae bacterium
ATTAGGAAAGCATTTACAACTATTATCTTTTAATTGCTAATTGCAATATCAAGGACTTTTTCAGCAGCTTCATCCCTATCTGAATCTACATCATACTTTTTAATTACGATACTACTGTTCCTGAACCAGGTGTGATTGTTACAGTCGTAGTTGTATCTGGTTTGTACACAAATTTCGTAACTTTACCATCTGTTCCTACTGTGATGGAATCAACGGTAGCCCCCGTTGTATAAGAACCTTCCATGTAATTGTTAAACTTAGTAGGACAACCTGTTGCTGAACCAACAGCCTTGTTAGCAAACTCGGTTTGAATTGCTGTATTTGTCTTCTTCTCAACCTTCATCGCCTCTGTTGTATATGCCTGGCAAGCAACATATGCTGTTCTAGCCTCAGCTACATATGCCTTCTTGTTCGACTCATTGATAAATCCGGTCAATGCTGGAATTGAAACAGCTGCCAAAATTGCTAAGATAACCAATACTACAATTACCTCTACTAATGTAAAACCTTTGTTATCATTCTTTTTCTTCATGAATTTGTTCATAATGATATTCCTCCTTCTACTCATTCCATTTATTATGTAATCAAGTATAACATATATCGACATTTACTTTCTGAACAGATGCTGTTACAATAACCTTATAAAATTCAGAAATGGAGACTACTATGCAAAGTAAATATACAAAATCTCAGCGAGTGATTGCCATCATTGGTATCATTTTGCTTATTGCCCTTTATATCATCACTCTGGTATCAGCCATCCTTGCAACGAAAGCCACTGCCAATCTGTTCCGTGGTTGCATCATTGCATCAGTGTTGATTCCGTTGATGATCTTTGGTTACATCAAGATTGCCAAGCTCCTTACTGGTCGCTAGACTCTTCTAGCATGCGAAAGTACTCTTGAATCTGAACTTCATAGCCATTATCCGATGGATGATAAAACTTGGTACCTGTCAGTTCTTCTGGCAGGTATTGTTGTTTTACATAATGATGTGGAAAAGCATGTGCATATTGATATCCAATTCCATGACCCAGTTTCGATGCTCCTTTGTAGTGGGCATCCATCAAGTGTGGTGGAATATGATATGCTGGGTTATTCTTCACAACATCTAACGCTTCGTCAATTGCCATAATACTGGAGTTTGATTTTGGTGCGCATGCCACATACGCAGCTGCTTGTGCCAGGACAATCCGTCCCTCTGGCATACCAAGCCGTTCTACAGCAGCGGCAGCATTAGTCGCTACAACAAGCGCCTGGGGATCTGCATTTGACACATCTTCTGCCGCACATATCATAATACGTCTTGCGATGAATTTCACATCTTCCCCTGCATAAATCATACGCGCGAGATAGTAAATTGCCGCATCCGGATCCGAACCACGCATACTTTTAATAAATGCGGAAATCGTATCATAATGGCTGTCTCCATCCTTATCATAACGAAGCGTTCTCTTCTGAATACACTCCTGTGCCACTTCTAATGTAATATGTATCAAACCATCTTCACTTCGAGGCGTTGTCAACACTCCAAGTTCCAATGCATTAAGTGCCGCTCTGGCATCTCCACCCGATATGTCTGCCAAAAAATCTCTCGCATCTTCATCTAGCTCGGCTTGAAAACTTCCCATTCCTTTATCTTTATCTATTAAAGCACGATTTAATAATTTGCTAATATCCTGTTTTTCTAAGGATTTCAACTCAAATATAATCGAACGTGAAATCAATGCCCCATTTACTTCAAAATATGGGTTCTCTGTTGTCGCCCCAATCAATACCAATGTTCCATCTTCTACATAAGGCAACAAATAGTCCTGTTGGCTCTTATTAAAGCGATGAATCTCATCGATGAAAAGAATCGTCTTCTTCTGAAACATCGCGCTATTTTCCTTGGCTTTTGCAACGACAGCTTCCATGTCCTTCTTGCCTGCAGAGGTAGCATTAATCTGCATAAATTCTGCACTCGTTGTATTCGCAATCACCTTGGCCAATGTAGTTTTACCTGTTCCCGGTGGGCCATAAAACAACAATGAACTAAGCTTGTCCGCTGCTATCGCGCGGTACAGCAGCGTTCCCTTTCCCACAATATGCTCCTGTCCGACAACTTCATCCAACGTCGACGGACGAAGGCGAGACGCCAGTGGTGCTGCTGAGTCTTTATTTTTCTCATTCATATAATCCAACAAGTCCATGTCTCAATCTTTCCTTTCATATTGGCATAATAAAGTGGCTCCAGTTCTTCCATGGCAGCCCTTCCACTACTCGCCTCTATCACTTCGCGTTTAAAATTCTCGCATTCTCCCTCCGGTACAAGTGCTATTACCTTAACTGCTTCGCCATACTCTGCCTCTAATTCTGTCACATCGCACTGGTTCATAATATATTGTAGCTTACCGATTCCATTATAATCGGTCTCAATCGATATCTTCTGACCCTTCTTGCGGTCAATCAGCGTCGTAGCAGCTAGTCCTGCCTTCGTCGCTGCCGAGTAAGCACGGACAAGTCCACCTGTTCCAAGTAATGTACCGCCAAAATAACGAGTAACCACAACTAAGACGTCATGCACTTCTTCACCTAGAATCACTTCTAGCATTGGGTGGCCCGCTGTCCCCGAAGGTTCACCATCATCACTTGAGCGCTTACATTCATGATTCTCACCAATGACATAAGCAAAACAATTATGACGCGCATCATAGTGCTTTTTACGAATTTGTTCTAGATACGCGAGTGCTTCCTCTTCTGTCTTAATCGGAAAAACATTTGCAATAAATCTAGACTTCTTCTCTATAATTTCATCTACTCCATGTTCGTAAACAATTTTCAATTGGATATCCTCCATAACCTTTTCTATCTGTTATTTTACTTAAGTTCCATCATGATGTCAAACTTCTATTTGGTTGTATTTTTTCATCTTTTTTGTTATACTGATAATCTATAC
>CAZUGH010000120.1:0-2931 GCA_964619785.1 uncultured Lachnospiraceae bacterium
ATATCAACTTTATTATTTTTGAAAAGTTAGTGTCACATCATTGACTAATGTACAATTTACTTGTGAATAAGAATTTTTCATGCTATTCTATAAATAGTTTATTATTTCAAACACTTCACAAAAAGGAGATTTTCATGGCTGTATTGAACCATAAAGAAAGCAAACTAATGATTCTTATCCACTTCTTTTTACTTACTATCGGTGCTACGATTGCTGGTTTTGCAATGGAAACATTTCTATTGCCCGTAAGAATTCTCGATGGTGGCATCATCGGTATCGGTATTATTACCAATCATCTGACGGGAATTTCACTGAGTATTCTATCCTTGGTTCTCAACCTCCCATTTCTCTTTATCGGTTCTTATTCGATGGGAAAAAATTCTTCCTAAAAGCAGGTTATGCTATGGTCGTCTTCTCCCTGGCACTTCGCTCCTTTTCCTCCGTTGAGCCTGCAACCGAGGACGCTCTTCTTGCCACAGTCTTTGGTGGTATTTTACTTGGTATCGGAGTCGGACTTGTCATTCGAGCTGGTGGCTGTCTCGATGGAACCGAGACGATTGCCATTCTCTTAAGCCGTAAAACCTCTGTCTCCGTAGGCCAAACTGTTTTGATTTTTAATGTAATCATCTTTAGTGTTGCTGGCTTCCTCTTTGGCGCAGACCGTGCAATGTACAGTCTATTGACCTACTTTATCACATCGAAAGTCATTGATCTAATCGAATCCGGCCTTGACCAAGGCAAGTCTGTCATGATTATCACGGACGAGGGAAATCGCATTGCGAGAAGCATCTACAATGAACTTGGTCGTACCGTCACAACAATAGAAGGTGCCGGTCTTATCAGTGGCAAGAAACAAATTTTATATTGTGTGGTAACACGAATCGAACTTTCTTCATTGAGAAACATTGTAAACCAAGACGACGCCTCTGCTTTCATGACTGTCTCCGATGTATCTGAAATCGTCGGTAAACACATCAAGAAAACAGAAGCGTTGAATCAATAGGGTGTGCTTGTGATTTGCTACTTTTTTCATGAATCGCCTTCCTAAACATATAAATGTATCAATTTTGCTTGTTTATCGGTACAAATCGAGCAAACCAGCTTGTGCTAATACATATATTTGTGCTTAAAATCAGTATATATAGGTGTGAACATAAGATTTCAGCAGAAAATATACATATATTTCAGCTATCAAACTGTAGTTATATGTATTAAAACCATTACACGATAGAACTATTGAAAATCTGTCTGAAGGGACGCTTCCCATTTTCACTTATCCGCTTAACTATTCAACAGTCTGTGTAAAATTGCTTCTCTGTTATTAATAAACGTCTATGTCAGCTTCCAAAAAGCCTTCACCATGTATTTTTTTATGATAGTCCAAAGAGGGTACATCCTCAGCATATTCCTCTTCTTTTTTTGCTACATTATAAAAGCTTTCTGCGCGTAGGAAATATCCCCATCCAGGTTGACGAAATCTTTTGCTTATTCGAATGGAATCGCATAATTCAGAATGAGAATCGTAGGTAGAAAGATAATAGTTCTTAGTTCCACCTTCCTGATTGAAACCCAAATTAGTGGCTAGTGCTTCAAACATTGTAAACTTGCCGCTTCCATTTTCTTTCATTCAATCCTTGCTCCCTGTACAAATTGATTATTCATTATACTCCTCTTTTCATCGCTCCATCAAAAGTCGTTTTTTATATATATTTATTATGCACAGGATTTCTATCCCAAAAATGGACTTGTAGTACTTCTCGGTCCCTTTTTTCATCACTTTAGAACAAATTCCTCAAGCTGTGCAAGTAAAACCCTTAAGTTTAATACAGTCTTGCTTGTTTCATAAGTGTATATAATATCTTTACCTGGGTAATAATTGTTCAATGTATAGAGGTCCATTTTGCTCATTGCTTTACTAGAATACGAAGGATCATCCATCATTCCCAAATGCTCTAACAATATCTCTTTTCTTCTCTTGGTATTTAAAAGCGTAAAGTCTGGATATACCGTACCATAGCCCTTTAATCTGAGTGGATACTCGTAACGGTAAGGAATACCTAATAAATATAGCTTATCTGCAATTATTTTTTCCGTTTTAGAACGAACTCTCTCTCCTCGTTCTGTTATGATTTTGCTGGCATTTTCGTCGAACCTTTTTCCTTTATATGTGATACTTTGCCAATTACGTACATATTCCTCATCTGACAATTCATATGGCTCAATCAGCTTTCTCCTCCCCACAGATTTGGTTTCAATATATCGAATATCTTCTTGTGGTATTGTATTAAGAAATCTATTGATTACCGTTATGTACTTATTTGCGCACCGGTATACCTTTTTGTCATAGTCACGCTGGGCAATTGCTTTCGCCTTATATATTCCACTTTTAGGAATATATATTCCATTGGTATCTTCTTTTTCGGATATGAAATAATATTGCGGAACCCCTCTGCAATAGGATATTCTGAGTTTTCCCTTTTGTGGATTTGTTTCTAATGATTTTTCTGCTTTTTGGGCAAGTAATTCATAATGATTCTTTTTTCGTACTAATTCTTTAATTATGTCTTTCATGAATCGCCTTTCATAAACATATAAATGTATCATTTTTGCTTGTTTATAGGTACAAATCGAGCAAACCCGCTTGTTCTAATACATATATTTGTGCTAAAAATCGGTATATATAGGTGTAAACATAAGATTTCATCAGAAAATATACATATTTTTCAGCTGTCAGGCTGTAGTTATATGTATTAAAACCATTACACGATAAATCTATTGAAAATCTGTCTGAAACGACTGAAATTAAGAAGAAAAATAATGCACTTCCTGATATAGGGAAGTGCATTATGAATTATACTAGAAAACTATCTCTGGCTGATTGCTGCCTGTGCTGCTGCCAAACGTGCAATTGGTACACGGAATGGGGAACAT
>CAZUGH010000121.1:0-2922 GCA_964619785.1 uncultured Lachnospiraceae bacterium
GAGGCGCATCATAGTTCAGCGAATACATTTCAGAAGGTAATGCAGTATTTTAAGCCAAGGTTTTGGCTGGGTATGACGGCAACGCCAGATAAACGGGATGACAATATTGAGGGTAGAAATATCTATGAGATTTTCCATTATCAGATTGCTTATGAGATTCGTTTGCAACAAGCAATGGAGGAAAATTTGCTCTGCCCATTTCATTACTTTGGAATCAGTGATTTATCTATGGCGGATGATCCGGCAGGGAGAACTAGGAGAATGACTCCCGCTTTCTTCAATCAATTGATTGGAGATGAACGCGTGAAGCATATCATTGAGCAGGCAAATTATTATGGATACAGTGGTGAGCGTGTAAAAGGTTTGATTTTTTGCAGCCGAATTGATGAGTCAGTTGAACTTTCAAGAAAATTTAATCAAGCTGGTTATCGGACTATTTCCCTAAACGGAGATGCATCAGAAGAAGAACGCGTTGAGGCATTTGAACGGTTGGCTATGAATGAGAAAGATGCGACAGAGGAGAGAGAGCCCTTAGATTACATATTTTCTGTAGAAATATTGAACGAGGGCGTTGATATCGTTGAAGTAAATCAGGTAATTATGTTGCGCCCAACGGAATCACCCATTGTATTTATTCAACAGTTAGGGCGTGGACTTAGAAAAGCAGCAGGTAAAGAGTATGTTGTGATACTAGATTTTATCGGTAATTACAATAATAATTTCATGATTCCCATTGCACTTTCGGGTGATCGGACTTACAATCCGGATACAATTCGTAAATATGTAATAAGTGGAAACCGAACAATTCCGGGTGTGTCTACGGTGCATTTCGATGAGATTGCGAAGGATAAGATTTTCAATTCGATTGACAAGATAAGAGGAATGAAATCCATTATTAAAGAAAGTTACATTTCCTTAAAGAACAGATTAGGGCGTGTACCATATCTGGTTGATTTTTATGATAATGGAGAGATTGATCCATTAGTTATTATTCGGGAATATAAGAGTTATCAGTATTTCTTAGTAAGGATGGAAAGAGAGTTATATGAGGACAGAATGGATGAGAATGATTCAACAACATTGGAGTATTTATCAAAGACTGTACTAAATGGAACGAGACCGTATGAACTTGAGATTCTGCATCATTTTATGGAGCAGGAAGTGATAGAACTTGAGCAGCTGAAGGAGGAATTTGTACGGAAATACAATCAGGATTTCGACATGGATTCTTACGAAAGTGCTATTCGTGTGTTGCAAGGACATTTTGTAAGCAATGAAAATGAATATCAGAAATATTGTCATATTGATATTGCTAATTTTGACGAAGAGCGAACGATTCTTCGGTTGAAGAGTTTTACGTCGCGTTTACTTCATCCGGAGTTTTTCAAACAACTTGATGATATTGTACAAGTTGGGTTTAGAAGGTATCAGGATAAGTATGAGAAGAAGACAGATCAGAAAAATCCATTTGTGTTATATGAAAAATATACGAGGCGTGATGTGAGTCTTTTGATGAATTGTCAGAAGGACTTGTCTTCTGTTATGTATGGTATGAAACGAATCGATGATGATGTATTTATCTTCATCACCTATCATAAAGAAGAAAGTGTGGATGAAGAGAAAAATTATGTTGATGGCAAACCAGACTATGCGGATGCATTCGAAGACAATCTTATATTTCGTTGGGATTCTCAAATAGGACGAGGAATTGATAGCAGCTATGTCGAAGAAGTTGTGACTGCACCCAACAAGCACCTTTTGGTAAAGAAAAGTGATGCAGAGACAGGATTTTATTATATGGGTAAGTTTGATATTATGAATGTAAAAGCTGGTCGCAAGATGGATAATAACGGTAGAGAACGTGACATCACAAAGTTTGAGATGAAGATGCATCATGCAGTTCGAGAGGACTTACTTCGCTATTTTGAAAGCTTTATTAGGTCCGAGGAGGAAATGGTAGGATGAAGACGATAAGAGTTGTGGCAGCAATTATTGAAAAAACAGATGAAAAAGGACAAACCGTTATCTTTGCCACGCAGCGTGGTTATGGAGAAATGAAAGGTGGATGGGAATTCCCCGGTGGTAAGATTGAGGCAGGGGAGACTCCTGAGCAAGCACTCATTCGTGAAATTCAAGAAGAGTTAGAAACGCAGATTGAGGTTGGTGAACAAATCGCAACAATCGAATATGACTACCCGGAGTTTCATCTTTCCATGGATTGCTTTATTTGTCGTGTGAAATCAGGCAAATTGATATTGTTAGAACATGAAGACGCAAGGTGGCTAACCAAAGAAGAACTAGATTCGGTGGAGTGGCTACCAGCAGATATAACCTTAATTGATAAATTAAGAGAACGAATGGAAAGGACGAAACACCAATGAAGTTTTTAATACAAAGAGTAAATCAGGCAAGCGTCACAATCGAAGATATAGTAACAGGAAGCATTGAAAAAGGATACCTCGTATTAATCGGAATCGGTGAAGAGGACACGAGGGCAGAAGCGGATCGATTGATTAAGAAAATGATTGGCCTACGAATCTTTGCAGATGAGAATGACAAGACGAATCTTTCACTGAAAGATGTGGGAGGAAGTCTATTGTTGGTGTCACAATTTACCTTGTATGCAGACTGCAGGAAGGGCAATCGACCATCCTTTACGAAAGCGGCAAAGCCCGAACTAGCGAATGAATTGTATGAATATATTATTGAAGAGTGTAAGAAACAAGTAGATACCGTAGAGACCGGTGTATTTGGTGCGGACATGAAGATCCTTTTAGAGAATGATGGACCATTTACCGTGATGTTAGAATAGAGATGCACATATTGTTATTTAGGCAGTTGAGATTTCAGCTGTCTTTTTTTCTGTCGTGCGAGGGATTTTAAGAAATATTTGCCAATAGTGTAGAGAAGGGAGATGAGACG
>CAZUGH010000122.1:0-2892 GCA_964619785.1 uncultured Lachnospiraceae bacterium
AATACCATGCATAGAATTTAAGGAGAGCCATAATGACAAATATATTTGAGGTAAATGAAACCAATCAAATGATTGAAAAAGAGAATTTAGACGTTCGTACAATTACGATGGGAATAAGCTTATTAGATTGTATTGATTCGGACTTAAATATTCTCAATGATAAGATTTATAATAAAATCTATAATGCTGCAAAAGACTTGGTTAAGACAGGTGAGGAGATTGCAAGAGAATTTGGTATTCCTGTTGTGAACAAAAGAATTTCAATAACCCCAATTTCTTTAATTGGAAGTTCTGCATGTAAAACAGTAGATGACTTTGCATCCATTGCCCAAACATTAGATAAAGTGGCACATGATGTTGGTGTTAACTTTATAGGAGGATATTCAGCACTTGTATGTAAAGGAATGACTCCAGCGGAAGAACTTTTGATTCGTTCTATACCGTTAGCACTATCTACTACTGAACGTGTATGTAGTTCTGTGAATCTGGGCTCTACCAAAACTGGTATCAACATGGATGCAGTTAAATTAATGGGTGAGATTATTATTCAAACAGCAGAGTATACAAAGGATGTGGACTCGCTGGGATGTGCCAAGCTGGTAATATTTTGTAATGCACCAGATGATAATCCATTTATGGCAGGAGCATTCCATGGTGTGACAGAAGGAGATGCTATCATTAATGTCGGTGTTAGTGGACCGGGTGTTGTAAAAACTGCTCTTGAGAAGGTGAAGGGCAAAGACTTTACAACAGTTTGTGAGACAATTAAAAAGACTGCATTTAAGATTACGAGAGTTGGACAGTTAGTTGCTCTTGAAGCATCGAAGAGACTTGGTATTCCATTTGGTATTATCGATTTATCCTTAGCACCAACACCAGCTGTTGGTGATAGTATTGCAGAGATATTTGAAACACTTGGACTTGAGAGAGCAGGAGCACCAGGAACGACAGCAGCACTGGCTATGTTGAATGATCAGGTGAAAAAGGGTGGTATTATGGCATCTAGCTCGGTCGGTGGATTGAGTGGTGCATTTATTCCTGTTAGTGAGGATCAGGGAATGATAGATGCTGTTCGTGAGGGCGCATTGACATTAGAAAAATTAGAAGCTATGACTTGTGTATGTTCGGTTGGATTAGATATGATTGCTATTCCTGGAGATACCAAGGAGACAACGATTGCAGGTTTGATTGCAGATGAGATGGCAATTGGTATGATTAATCAGAAGACAACTGCTGTACGTGTGATTCCTGTACAGGGTAAAGATGTTGGAGATATGGCAGAGTTTGGTGGTCTGTTAGGATATGCACCAATTATGCCTGTGAATAAATTCTCTTGCGATGATTTTATCAATCGTGGAGGAAGAATTCCGGCACCAATTCATAGTTTCAAGAACTAATAATAGGAAGAATGGTGAAAGATATGAATACAGAACGGGTTTTTGAGATTTTTCAAGAAATCTCACAGATTCCCCGTGGTTCATATCACAATGAGAAGATAAGCAGTTATCTTACAACATGGGCAGACCAGCATGGTCTTGCCCGGGATGTGGATGACGCATTGAATGTTGTGATTCGTAAACCGGGGACAAAAGGATATGAGAAGAGTGAAGGGGTCATCCTGCAGGGGCATATGGATATGGTTTGTCAGAGCATACCAGGCTGGGAACATGACTATGAGAATGAGGGGCTAGAGCTGTTTATTGATGGAGATTTGATGGGTGCTAAGAATACAACACTTGGTGCTGATGATGGAATCGCTATCGCAATGGCTCTAGCTGTTTTAGAGAGTGATGACTTGTCACATCCTCCGCTTGAAGTATTGATTACTACGGATGAGGAAGTGGGAATGCTTGGCGCTGCCGTTTTTGAGTGTAAGAAGCTGACGGGCAAGAAGATTATCAATATTGATTCAGAAGAAGAGGGAACTCTTCTTGTAAGTTGCGCTGGCGGAATGACAGAGCGTGTTCATTTTGAACCATCAACGACTAAGATGTCAGGATATCAGGTGACGTTGGTTGTTGACAAACTCAAAGGTGGACATTCTGGTACAGAAATTCAGAATCATCGTACCAATGCAACAAATCTGCTTGGTCGAATTTTGTATGAACTTCCTGAAAATATGGTACGAATTGCTACCATTACTGGTGGGGATAAGGATAATGTGATTACGAATCGTTGTGAAGTGATTCTTATGACAGATAATATCGAAGCGTTTTTTGACTCTTATGATGTGATTGAAGCTAATGTTATGGATGAATTGGCGACTTCCGAACCTGATTTGGAAATATCCGTTGAATATCGACAAATGGAAGATGTCTCAGTACTCACAGAGGAATGTCAGAAAAATATACTCACATTTATCAATCAGGCACCGGCAGGTGTTCAGGTGATGAGTAGTGATATGGATGGTGTGGTAGAAAGTTCCTTAAATATGGGTATGGCGAGCTTAGATGCAAGCCATGCTGAGTTTGGATTTTCTATTCGAAGTCAGAAGAAATCATATAAAAACTATCTCTTTAACAAAGTTGCAAAGTTGGCGGGATTACTTGGTGGAACGGTGTCAATCGAAGGAGAGTATCCGGCGTGGGATTATCGCCCCGATTCGAAGCTTCGCGATGTGATGGCTCAGGTATATAAGAGACAGTATGGTAAGGAACCTGTGATTGTAGGCATTCATGCTGGCTTAGAGTGTGGAATTTTCTATGAAGGGATGGAGGATGTGGATATTGTTTCGATTGGAGCAGACACGTTTGACATTCATACACCAAAAGAGAGATTGAGTATTTCATCTACTAGAAGAGTGTACGAATATCTAGTAGCAGTGTTAGAGGAACTTAGATGATAAATTAGGACTTGAAAAGTATGACGTATTATATTACAATGTAGAGAAAA
>CAZUGH010000123.1:0-2879 GCA_964619785.1 uncultured Lachnospiraceae bacterium
ACTATTATCTTTTAATTGCTAATTGCAATATCAAGGACTTTTTCAGCAGCTTCCCGCATGACTGGCCAGTCATCTTATATGCTCATTATAACTGCCATTTTCCAACAAAAGCAATCAATAAAAAAACAGTTTTGGCACTAGTAACTAATGCCAAAACTGCTTACCGAACATTTCGTATAACAACAACGATTTCTCTCAATTTATTTTTCTATTCTACTGTTACTACTTTTGCCAAGTTTCTTGGTTTATCTACATCAAGTCCTTTGTCCATCGATACATAATAAGCTAATATCTGTAGTGCAACAGACGCAGGGAATACCATGAATTCATCCGCCATATTCGGAAGTGAAAATACAGATGCATAACTTCCTTCTGTCATGACGATGGATTCCTTCACGAGAAGAACCACTTTGGCACCACGAGATTGTACCTCGCGAATATTCGACAATTCCTTGTCTTTGAGTCCTTCCTGTGACACGACTGCAACCACTGGAGTGTCCTCTGTAATCAATGCGATTGTTCCATGCTTTAACTCGCCAGAAGCATATGCTTCCGTATGAATATAGGATACCTCTTTTAACTTCAGGGCACCTTCTAACAGGATGTAGTAGTCTAAACCACGGCCAATCATAAATGTACTTTTTGCTTCAAGAAGTGTTCTGGCAATTTTATGAATGTCATGCTTTTGATCAAGGACCTTGCGTACTGCGGCAGGCGTGCGGAGTATATTTTCCACAAACTCCTTCTCCATCGCATCATCAAAGACACCTCTCACTTTTGCCATACGTCCAATCAAGGTAAATAACGTGATTACCTGAGTTGTATATGCTTTTGTACTCGCAACGGCAATCTCTGGACCTGCATTCGTGTACATCACATAATCACTTTCTCTCGCAATCGATGAACCCTTCACATTGATAACAGCAATACTTTTTGCACCTTGTCTGCGTGCGTATTTTAACGCTTCAAGCGTATCAATGGTCTCGCCCGACTGTGAAATTGCAAGTATCAATGTCTTCTCATCAATGACTGGATTCGCATACATAAATTCTGATGCATACTCAACTGTCATCTTCAATTTCAGCTTAGATTGTACCACAGATTTAGCAATCAATCCGGCATGCATCGCTGTTCCACAGGCAATGACACAGATTGAATCACAATCAGCCAACACCTCATCTGGCACACCGTCTGCAGACAAATCAAGCTTGCCATCGACGATACGACTTTCAAGAGTATCACGTAATGCATCGGACTGCTCCATGATTTCTTTTTCCATATAAAATGGGTATTTGCCCTTACCGCCACGCGATGTATCCCAATCAATGGTTAGAAATTCTGGCTCTTTTTCCTTGCCCTTCAAATCAAACAATCGAATCACATCATCATGTAATTCAACAATCTCATACTCTGGAACTACCATATACTCATTCGTATGTGTTCCCAATGCTGCCACGTCAGAAGCTAACATCGTACCATCTTCACAGTAGGCTGCAACGATTGGACTAACATTACGAATCGCATAGATGACACCTGGCTGGTCATCAAACATAACTACAAGAGCAAATGTTCCTTTTAGATATTTTACAGTCTTCGCAATCGCATCTCTAGGATTTCCCTCATAAAAACGGTTTAAAATACCTGCTACAACCTCTGAATCAGTCTCTGATTTCAATTCTTTATGAAGCATGAAATGGTCCTTCAGCTCTTCATAATTCTCTACAATTCCGTTATGGACGAGAGATACACTACCACACTGATGCGGATGAGCATTTTCATCACTTACTCCACCATGAGTTGCCCAACGAGTATGCCCAATTCCACAAGTAGCAATCTTCTTATCTTGCTCACATAACTTGCGAAGATCTGACACTCTTCCCGCACACTTTCTCACTAATGTAGTTCCTGTCTCAGCATTTGATAAAGCTACTCCTGCACTATCATAACCACGATATTCAAGCAACTCAAGTGCATCTAAGATTCTGCTTCGAACTGATTTCTTACTTGTATAACCAACGATTCCACACATATTATTTCCTCACTTTTTCTATTCATTCACGTACACATACGTGTTTATTTTATTGTATTCTATTCCGTTATATTGAATTTGTTTTGCAGTTACCTGCATATTTGCCAATATATCTCGCATCGGAATTCTACGAAAGAGCATCCGCCGAATTTTCGATTACTCTTCTCCTCGTCAACCTGCATGGCAGGTTCTGGCGCTAAGTGAGAGAAATAGCGTTGGTTGTTATACGTTATTCATTTGTCAATGTTCTTTGTATAATATAACTTTATCCCCCCTATTTGTCAAGTAGGGGGGATAAGCTGATGATTGATTTATTTTTCTATTATCCTTGCATTTTATTTGCAAAATCTGTCATCGCTTCTGATATCTTAATCTGCTGTGGACAGACTGCCTCACAACTTCTACATCCGATACAAGCACTTGGTTGTTTCTCCTGTGGCAATGCCATCAATGCCATTGGTGCAAGGAAACCACCATCCGTAAAGCAATGTTCATTGTATAATGCAAGCAATTCAGGTATATCGAGTTGTTGTGGGCAATGGCTCACACAATAATGACAAGATGTACATGGCAACGTTTTCTTCTTCAACATATTGTCTGCGATTTCCATTAAGTTTTTCATCTCTACTTCAGTTAATGGTCGTTCTGTTGAAAATGTCTCGATATTTGCTTTCATCTGTTCTTCATTCGACATACCAGAAAGAACTACTTTTACTTCCGGTAATGATTGCAAGAAACGAAATGCCCAGGCTGGTATCGTCTCATCTGGTCTCATTTCCTTTAGTTTAGTTTCATATGTTTGTGTCAAGTAATCGTTGGCAATTATTTTTTGTTTTTCAAAATGATATAT
>CAZUGH010000124.1:0-2805 GCA_964619785.1 uncultured Lachnospiraceae bacterium
TATGCCGAATCAGAAGTTAAGTTTGCAAACTGGAATCTCAGATTTCAATTCAGCCTTCGTAACCAAATTTCGAACTAGCTAAGTTTAAAATATCATACAAAACCAAGAATGTCAATAAAAATTTATCGTAATACGATAAATAATAGTCAGAAGTTGACTACTTACAATTTTGGGGAGCTTGTGACGTTTTTTTATGTTAAACTATAAGCAAATCATGTTTTTTGAAAGGAGACGGGAAGATGGATAATTTTACATTTTATGCACCAACGTATTTTGCGTTCGGAAAGGAAACGGAGAACCAGGCAGGGCATTACGTGAAGAGATTTGGTGGCTCGAAGGTGCTGTTGCATTATGGCGGAGGTTCGGTTGTACGTTCGGGTTTGCTTGAGCGAGTGAAAGCATCTTTGACGAGTGAGGGCATCGCTTATGTGGAGCTCGGCGGCGTTATGCCAAATCCACGAAGTGGTCTTGTATATGAAGGAATCGAATTATGCAAGAAGGAAAATGTCGACTTTGTACTTGCGGTCGGTGGCGGAAGTACGATTGATTCTGTGAAAGCGATTGCAGCTGGGGCGGTATACGACGGGGATTTCTGGGACTATTATCAGGGAAAATCCATTGATGAAGCCTTACCAATCGGCACAATTCTTACCATTGCAGCAGCGGGTAGTGAGGGTTCGCCTGATTCGGTCATTACACATGAAGAAGGTATGTATAAGAGAGGGGCATCGGGAGAAGCACTTCGTCCGAAGTTTTCGATTCTCAATCCAGAATTGACACAGACCTTGCCTCCTTATCAGACAGCTTGTGGAATTACAGATATCATGACACATTTATACGAAAGATATATGACAAATACAGAAGAAGTTGAAGTGACAGACCGAATGATTGAAGGTTTGTTGTTGGGGATGATTCATGAAGGACCAAGAGTGATTGAAGATCCGAATTGTTATCAGGCAAGAGCTAATATTATGTGGGCAGGTATGATGGCACACAATAATTCATGTGGTGTTGGACGTTCGCAGGATTGGTCGAGTCATAACATCGAGCATGAACTATCTGCATTATATGACATTGCACATGGTGCAGGACTTGCGGTGGTATTGCCAGCTGTGCTCACTTACAATCTGAATCATGATGTGATGCGGCTCGCACAGGTTGCTCAGCGTGTTTGGGGATGTCAGATGGATTATCATCATCCTGAAGTGACGGCGCTTGCTGGTATCAAGGCACTCAAGCAATTTTTCGTATCCATTGGTATGCCAAAGAACTTTGAAGAACTTGGTGCCAAGGAAGAAGATATCGAGAAATTGACACACATTGCATGCTATGGTGACGGCAGACAGGGAACCATGGGTGGTTATGTAACATTAGAAGAGGATGATATTGCAAATATTTATCGTTCCATGTTGTAAACTTTGCATTTTTATCTGATTTTTAGTATAATTGTTGTAGAATTGGTAAGAAGAATTATGGAGGTTTCTATGACAAGATATAGTAAGCTAGTTATCATTACCCTGATGACAGCATTGTTCCTATTTGGATGTGAAAAAGTGGATATCACAGTGAGTCGTTTGCCAGGGGATTCAACACCAGCACCGACTTCAACGGGACCAGCTATTACTGTGGCGCCTCCGACCGCAACACCGGATGTGATTGAGACAAAATTACAGAATATGACACTTGAGCAGAAGGTAGCGCAAGTATTTATCATTACGCCAGAAGCACTGACGGATGTAAGTGTAGCAACAGCGGCAGGAGATGCTACGAAGGAAGCATTGACGAAGTATCCAGTTGGTGGAATTATCTACTTTGCGCAGAATGTTCGAACACCAGACCAGCTTCAGAAGATGACGACGAACATTCAGACTTATGCAGATGAAGTGGAAGGGATGAAGTTGTTCCTTGCGATGGATGAAGAGGGCGGCACAGTTTCGAGGATTGCGAATAATGCGAATTTTGATGTGAAGAAATATACTAATATGAAGAGCATTGGCGACACAGGCGAGACGGATCAAGCAAAGGAAGTAGGAACCACCATTGGAAGCTATCTGACGGAGTATGGTATTAACTTGGATTTTGCACCCGACGCGGATGTGTTGACGAATTCGTCGAATCAGGTGATTGGCTCTCGTTCATTTGGCACAACGGGCAAGACAGTAGCCGAGATGGCAGTGGCGATGGCAAATGGATTGCAAGAATCAGGTGTTTGGGCATGCTTTAAGCATTTTCCTGGACATGGGGCAACGGTAGGAGATACGCATAGTGGTATGGCGACGACGGATCGAAGCCTGAAGCAGTTGAAGAAACAGGAATTGGTGCCATTTGCATCGGCAGCGGAGAACAACATACCATTTGTCATGGTGTCGCATATTTCGGTACCAAAGGTGATTGGTGATAATACACCATCCTCCTTATCGAGCAAGATGATGACAGATATTCTTCGCACAGACCTTAAATATGAAGGCATTATCATAACGGATGCGATGAACATGGGGGCGATTATTAACAATTATGATCCACAGAAGGCAGTTCTCACATCATTTGAAGCAGGAGCGGATATGATACTGATGCCAAATGATTTTAAAAAGTCATATAATCGCTTGTTAAAGGCTGTTCAGAAGGGAACGATTACAGAAGAACGGTTAGACGAATCCGTTCGTCGTATTTTGAAATTAAAACTACAGACAACAGAAGCATAAATGAAAAGGACCCATTTTTACTATTTTATTGGGTCAATCATTTTTTTCGTGGGATTGCCACCACGTAATGTATTGATTTATTACGCCACCCTTGACCGGATGG
>CAZUGH010000125.1:0-2787 GCA_964619785.1 uncultured Lachnospiraceae bacterium
TATACAAATATGTAAGGCTTTTTCGAAAAACAAATAAATATTGTTAATGTTAGCCTATTTGACCTCATATTATTTTGTGCATTATTGCAAATATTCACAGAAATTTGTAAGTATTTGTCGCTCAATATCAATGGCGTCATATCGTTGCCAGTGAATCTCTTTATATTCATTCGCGAACTCTGTTTCTTCCGCATACAGAAGCATCTGATAGATGCTCTTTGTCTGGGCAATGAATGTCGTTTGCAAGAGATTATTCTGCCAGGCAAGCTGCTTGGCCAGTATGCCATAGGAATAACCTGGTTGGTCATATTCCCAGATTGAATATGAATTCAAATAACGTTCTACCATAGAAGCTACACGTTGTTCCGATTGACGTTGATCCCATATCGGGTTTTCTTTTAACAAATAAAATCTTGCAAATCCATCTTGTCTATGATGTTTTTTATTCATAAACAACAACATGAAATCAGTCACAGACACTTCTGCCTTCTGTATCTCACCTTGTAGCACAAAGATCATCTGGATTCTACCGTCATGAGAATCACAACCATATATGATATAAGCATCCTCACTTTGATTGCCCTTCTCACTCTCTTGTTTCCATCCTAGGATATAATACCCACTCGATAAGGCATCCTTGACAAATAAATAGAAATCTTCTGGTTTTGCCTTTAATGGATACTTATGAAATCCAAATTGAAAAATTCCCTTCTTCAAAAAGAATGGAGCACTTTCAAATCCAAAAGAACGTTCTTGGTGTTGCATCTCTAACCCGAGCCGCCAACATGGATACTCCATATTGCGAACAAATTGGTCAGAAGCAATAGCCGATAAGTAGGTTAAGTAGGTACTCCTCATAAGTATTCCCCCGTAACTTTCTCTAGCAAGACCTCTTCCGTCTCCATTGCTTGTTGATAGATTTTCTTCATCTCGCTCGCATAATCAGGTTCTAAACTCTGATTATACTCATATGCTAAAGAATACATCTGGCGCGTATAACGGTACACGGCCTCCGCTTCATGAATCGGTAAGTTACTGCGATATCTCTGATTCAGATAATGCATTCTCTCAACAGCCATCTTCTTGTGTTCGTAACCCACACTAAATGATTGGAGATGTATCTGTTTCGCTTCCTCCATTCTATCAATCGCATCACCATAAAAATCAAAACAGCATTCATGCCCACATTCTGTATACTCCTTCGCCTCTTGAATCAATTGCTTGGCACTGATTCGCCCTCTCGCTTCAGGATTACGCTTATATACATGAAATCCGATACAGCCTGCAGGATCATGATACGCATCTTGACATACATACTGAATATATTCGCCATATGAAACGGAGTCCAAGCTCCACCTATCATGGCAAAGAATTCCTTCCACGTAGAGACACCGTTCCATGTCATTATATCCATAGATAAGGTGTTCACTGCGTTTCCTATCTTGGGGACGTTTCCACCAACCCTTTATGTAATACCCACGATCTATCAACGACTTAATCTCTCGAATTAAATAATTCTTCTCATTCACAGTCTCAAATGGATAAACATAATAAGCATCTAGGAAAATATGGTCCTCTGCATAATAATTACTATCTGTAAAATCCAGATATTTTTTCTTATCATCCCGCTTGTGATAGCTTAATTGCATATACTTATTGTATACCCAACCCCCTCTGATCAGGTCACGATTTAACATGCTTGTTGCAAATCCATGATGCATATAAGCCTTCACCATTGGCGGTAATATTGGTAATGTTCTTCTCATGATGTCATTCCTTATTTGTCTTGTAATGATTCCGGTTCATCCGGTTGATGCAATACCCATAAGCATGCATAGGAAACACTATTCTTGGCCATACGATCAAATGCTGATAGCAGGCAAGCTGATAACCTTTTCTTAATCTTTTTCATGAAACACCCTCCCTTCATATGAATTCTTTATGATACCTATTAAAAGCAAAATACATACACAGCAAAAACTACACACAATAAAATCTAAAAATACTTCTCCATAAAATATTAAATATAACATACCAAACAGCACAATCTCTACTGCAAGATATATTTTGCTTTTATAACATAGCTTTTTCGTACGCGCAGCACTTAGTGGCTTATGCGAGTCTTCTACCGGCGACATTCTCCATATCACAATGCTGCTTATCAAAAGAAGCACCAACTGAATTCCCAGAGAAATAGGTCGCACAAACAATAACATAATCAAAAATGCAGTTGAAAACAATATGGTACACGAGCGATAGCCAGGGGCATGATAGCCACCGCAAACACTCCGAAGTGGACAAAAAAAGCCAAGAAATACTATCGTCTCTAGCAATCTTTTTGTAGCCATACCCATAATAAGTAATATCACAATTTCAACCAACGAACTAATGATAAGCTCTGCACCATATACTAATACATCTTGTCCTTCTTCTTTACTCCCGCAACGATTCACGATACCAAGAGCCAACTCATGATACATTCTATCCCCTCCTATACAATCAAGCAATACCTCAAACTCCAACTGTCAAAAATCGTTCTTCAATTGTCAACGATCCGCAATTAATACGAATAATTGGAACTCTTTATCTACAATTTCTACATTCATTCTACCACCCATTGATTTCACTGCACGTTCCATATTACCCATGCCAAATCCATGTCTGGATTTGTCCATCTTCCATGTCTTTAACCGTTTCGCATTCCAGATATCATATGAATCAATAGGGTTTTGAAATAGCATACTAAGTCCCACCGGAGTGCGACACACCTTAACTTGAATATCATGT
>CAZUGH010000126.1:0-2785 GCA_964619785.1 uncultured Lachnospiraceae bacterium
TTGTTACTTTGTCTTCCGCTTTGATTATTTCTTGCGGTCAACGAATATCATTCTAGCAAAATCATATTGGTTTGTCAACACTTTTTTTCACTTTTTTTAAAAAAGTTTTTTCGCATCAACAATAGCCGTGATTTTACATAAAACAAGGGGCTCTTTTGAGCCCCCTGTCGATAATGTTGCAAAATTAATCTTCTGCGATTGTTATCTCTTCTGCATCAAGGATTTCATCCTCTTCTGCAAATACCATAGGCTCATCCACTTCACCTTCTACTGGTGGAACTGGAACTGCTAATTCTACTATTTCTTCCTCTGGCTCTTCTACCTTTACAGGTGGCTCTAGGCTGT
Organism: uncultured Lachnospiraceae bacterium; assembly: GCA_964619785.1. Taxonomy (GTDB): domain Bacteria; phylum Bacillota; class Clostridia; order Lachnospirales; family Lachnospiraceae; genus CAZUGH01. Next base: position 346 of record CAZUGH010000126.1, read on the forward strand.
CTACGAGATCGCTCTTCAAATGTAGGTCACGATAACGCTTCATACCTGTACCAGCTGGAATCAGTTTACCAATGATTACATTTTCCTTTAATCCAATCAATGGATCTACTTTTCCCTTAATTGCTGCTTCTGTCAGTACCTTTGTGGTCTCCTGGAATGAAGCTGCTGATAAGAACGAGTTCGTTGCCAAAGATGCCTTGGTGATACCAAGCATAACCTGTTTGCCCTCTGGTACTTCTTTGCCTTCACTCGCCAATGCTTCTACTGTATCTTCGTAGTCTAACATATCTACAAGAGTGCCTGGAAGGAAGTCAGCATCGCCATTATTCTCGATTCTGATCTTCTTGAGCATCTGACGAACAATTACTTCAATATGTTTGTCATTGATTTCTACACCTTGTAAGCGATATACACGCTGTACTTCACGTAGCATGTAATCCTGCACGGCACGTACACCCTTGATTTGCAAAATATCGTGAGGGTTGACACTACCTTCTGTCAGCTCATCACCAGCCTCTAATTCCTGGCCGTCTAACACTTTAATACGTGAACCATAAGGAATCAGATATACCTTCTCCTGACCAGTTTCAGCATTCGTAATTACCACTTCACGTTTTTTCTTTGTATCTCTAATTTCAACTTTGCCTGCAAACTCGGAGATGATAGCAAGACCTTTCGGCTTTCTTGCTTCAAAAAGCTCCTCGACACGAGGAAGACCCTGTGTAATATCATCACCAGCTACACCACCAGTATGGAATGTACGCATTGTAAGCTGTGTACCAGGCTCACCAATGGACTGTGCTGCGATGATACCAACAGCTTCACCAACCTGTACAGGTTCGCCAGTAGCCATATTAGAACCATAACACTTAGCACACACACCAACGTGTGACTTACATGTCAAAATCGTACGAATCTTAACTGTGGCAGCATCGCCTTTTTCGATAATTGCTTTGGTATTGACGATACGTGCTGCACGTTTTGCATTAATCATATGATTTGCCTTAACAATCATATCTCCATTATCATCGTAGATTGTCTCACAAGAATAACGTCCTGTGATACGTTCTTCCAATGTCTCGATTACTTCTCGGCCATCCATGAATGCACTGATCTCCATACCGGAAATTTCATCTCTTCCGATACAGCAATCCTTCTCACGAATAATCAATTCCTGTGATACATCAACCAGACGACGTGTAAGATATCCTGAATCGGCTGTACGAAGAGCTGTATCAGAAAGTCCCTTACGAGCTCCATGAGCTGAGATAAAGTACTCCAATACGTCAAGTCCTTCACGGAAGTTAGACTTGATAGGCAATTCGATTGTACGTCCAGATGTATCCGCCATCAAACCACGCATACCGGCAAGCTGTTTAATCTGCTTATCGGAACCACGGGCTCCAGAATCGGCCATCATGTAAATGTTGTTATATTTGTCAAGACCATTCAAAAGGGCGTCTGTAATCTCGTCATCGGCATCCTTCCATGTCTCAATAACTGCTTTGTAACGTTCCTCGTCAGTCAACAGACCACGACGGAAGTTTTTCGTGATAACTTCTACTGTCTGCTCTGCATCAGCCAGAATTGTCTTCTTAGCCTCTGGTACACCCATATCAGAAATTGATACGGTCATGGCAGCACGTGTAGAGAACTTATATCCTAAAGACTTGATTGCATCAAGAGTCTCAGCAGTGCCAGTAGCACCAAGAACACTGATACATTTCTCTAAGATCTGCTTTAACTGTTTCTTACCTACATGGAAATCAATCTCAGGAATCAAGAAATTCTCTTCCTTTGAACGATCTACAAAACCGAGGTTCTGAGGAATAATCTCGTTGAAAATGAAACGACCAAGAGTGGATTCGATGATACGTTTTTCCTTCTCTCCAGCTGCGTTTGTTCCTTCACAACGAACCTTAATCTTCGCATGTAATGCAATCTCGTGATTCTCATAAGCAATAATAGCTTCGTTCATATTCTTGAACGCTCTTCCTTCTCCTGGCGCACCTGGTCTCTCCTGAGTCAGGTAGTAAACACCAAGGACCATATCCTGTGAAGGAACTGCTACAGGACCACCATCAGATGGTTTCAGCAGGTTGTTTGGTGATAACAGAAGGAAACGACACTCAGCCTGTGCTTCTACTGATAATGGAAGATGCACGGCCATCTGGTCACCATCGAAATCGGCGTTGAACGCTGTACATACCAATGGATGAAGTTTGATCGCCTTACCTTCTACTAATGTTGGCTCAAATGCCTGAATACCAAGACGATGAAGTGTAGGGGCACGATTCAGCATAACAGGATGCTCACGGATAACTTCTTCAAGAATATCCCAAACCTCTGGCTGAAGCTTCTCTACCATCTTCTTAGCAGATTTGATATTGTGTGCTGTACCATTTGCCACTAATTCTTTCATAACAAATGGTACAGCACA
>CAZUGH010000127.1:0-2779 GCA_964619785.1 uncultured Lachnospiraceae bacterium
AGTATAGCGAAAACCGTCCGAAAAGTCAACATATAAATAGTGAAAATTGTAGAAAATAACAACAAAGAGAGTTCTAGACGAACCCTCTTTGCAAATTATACTTCAACAATATTCGGAGCTTTCGCAGCCATCATGTCAACCATCTTCTCACTTGGTTCAAAATACAGAACCATCTTCTCGTTCTTAATCTTGGTCACAACGGCATACTTCTTTGCATCAGAGCGAAGTGATGAATAATCCTTCACACGCAGCTGACGGTAGCCCTCAAGTCTAGGTGAGCCAACAGGTGCTATCACATCTGAATCTTCAATCTCAAGACGTATTGCCTGTTTTCTCTTGTCTCCACCTAAAATCATATCAAAATCAAGCTGACCATCACAAAATACGTATTCCCACTCAACCTTAAATCTAGGCCAATACCATATGAGTCCCACGATGGCAAGAGCAGCTACAAACGTAAGAATCCTGCCCATCTGTCCACCCATCAGTATTGCTGTGGCAAATAGAGCAACAACAGCAAACACCATAACAGCTTTAATAATAATGTCCGATGTTGTACTCTTCTTCTTCACCGACGCTTCTGCATACAATTCATTCATGTATCTTCTCCTTGTTCTGTTGTTAATTACATCATTCCCATTCCTGGTGCACCACCGGCTGGCATAGCTGGTGTATCTTCTTTAATATTAGCAACAACAGACTCTGTTGTCAACAATGTGGAGGCTACACTTGTTGCATTTTGCAATGCGCTTCTTGTAACTTTGGCAGGATCTAGTATACCAGTTGCAACCATATCTGTATATTCCTCAGTCAGAGCATTGAAACCATAACCAACCTCAGAAGATTTAACCTGATTGATAATAACAGATCCTTCTAATCCAGCATTGTGAGCGATTGTACGAAGTGGAGCTTCTAATGCCTTCAAAATAATGTTAGCACCGGTCTTCTCATCTCCAGTTAATTCAGCAGCCAACTTCTCAACCTTCTTTGAAGCATGAATATAAGCAGAACCACCGCCTGAAATAATCCCTTCTTCAACAGCTGCTCTCGTAGCATTCAAGGCATCTTCCATACGAAGCTTGCTCTCTTGCATCTCTGTCTCAGTTGCAGCACCGACACGAATAACAGCAACGCCACCTGCCAATTTAGCAAGTCTCTCCTGAAGCTTCTCACGGTCAAAATCAGATGTTGTTTCTTCAATCTGTTTCTTAATCTGGGCAACACGAGCTTCAATCTCAGCCTTGTCACCTTCGCCATCAACAATGATTGTATTTTCCTTTTGTACTTTAACAGACTTAGCACGACCAAGCTGTTCCATTGTAGTCTCTTTCAAATCCAAACCAAGTTCTTCTGAGATAACCTGACCGCCTGTAAGAATTGCGATATCCTGTAACATCTCTTTTCTACGATCGCCATATCCTGGAGCTTTAACAGCTACAACACTAAATGTTCCACGCAACTTATTGATTACTAAAGTACTCAAAGCCTCGCCTTCAACATCTTCTGCAATAATAAGCAATTTAGCGCTTGCCTGTACAACCTGTTCAAGAAGAGGTAAAATCTCTTGAATATTTGAAATCTTCTTATCTGTAATTAAAATATATGGATTCTCAAGAGTTGCTTCCATCTTATCCATATCGGTTGCCATATAGGCGGATAGATAACCACGGTCAAATTGCATACCCTCAACCAAGTCAAGCTCTGTCTTCATCGTCTTAGACTCTTCAATTGTGATAACACCGTCATTTGATACCTTTTCCATTGCGTCGGCAACCATCTCACCAACTGTATCATCACCAGCTGAGATTGCAGCAACCTTTGCAATCTGCTCTTTGCCACTGAGTACTGCACTCATATCTTTAATTGCTTCTACTGCGCAATCTGTTGCTTTCTTCATTCCTTTACGAAGAATAATAGGATTAGCACCAGCTGCTAAGTTCTTCATTCCTTCATTAATCATTGCCTGTGCTAATACGGTAGCTGTTGTTGTACCATCTCCGGCAACATCATTTGTCTTCGTTGCAACTTCCTTAACCAACTGAGCACCCATATTTTCAAATGCATCTTCTAATTCAACTTCTTTGGCAATTGTCACACCATCATTTGTAATCAGTGGTGCACCAAATGACTTGTCAAGGACCACATTTCTTCCTTTTGGTCCCAATGTAACACGTACTGTATCTGATAACTTATTAACGCCTGCTTCTAATGCAGCTCTAGCTTCTGCTCCAAACTTAATATCCTTAGCCATTATAATTCCTCCTATTTTTATTCAACTACTGCCAATATATCGTTCTGGCGAACAATTACATATTCCATATCATCCAACTTAACATCCGTTCCTGCATACTTAGAATAGATAACCTTATCTCCAACCTTAACTTCCATTTTAACTTCTTTTCCGTCAACCATTCCACCAGGACCAACTGCAACTATCTCAGCCTGCTGTGGCTTCTCCTGTGCTTGACCAGGTAAAACAATACCAGATTTTGTTGTCTCTTCTGCATCTAACTGTTTTAATACAACACGATCTCCCAAAGGTACTAACTTCATTATAATTCCTCCATTTCAATTGTTTTGGTCTTTTGTTAGCACTCAATCCTTTTGAGTGCTAACCCATTGGCTATATATTAGTAAAATCCACCTAGAAATGCAACTATCACACCATGTGCAAATTAGCGCATTTTCAATCTTATACTCTTTTATGCTCGTTTTATCTCTCGTTATCTACCTTTTATTATTTTCTTTCCTTTCTAGCCACGAATATGATAAAATAATA
>CAZUGH010000128.1:0-2752 GCA_964619785.1 uncultured Lachnospiraceae bacterium
TACCAGACTGAATAGGAGCGAACTTGTTCAATGCATCTGCCATAGGTGCTAAGCAGTTTGTTGTACAAGAAGCTGCTGAAATAATTGTATCAGAAGCCTTTAACTCTTTGTGGTTAGTATTGTAAACGATTGTAGGTAGGTCATTGCCTGCTGGAGCAGAAATAACTACTTTACGAGCGCCTGCATTGATATGTGCCTGAGCTTTTTCTTTAGAGCAGTAGAAACCAGAACACTCTAATACTACGTCTACCTTAAGATCTCCCCATGGACAATTGTTAGCATCTGGGAATGCATAAATCTTGATAGTCTGTCCATCAACTGTGATTGAATCATCACCAGCTGTAACCTTGTCAGCTAATGCATATTTACCCTGTGATGAATCATACTTCAACAGGTGAGCAAGCATCTTAGGGCTTGTCAAATCATTGATAGCAACTACTTCATAACCTTCAGCACCAAACATCTGTCTGAATGCAAGACGTCCGATACGTCCGAAACCATTAATCGCAACTTTTACTGCCATAACTAAATTCCTCCTAAAAGTTAATTTGTTTTGTTAGTTTGTTATATTTTCTACAAACGTTATTCTCATTTTACCTAATTTGACCATAAATTTCAAGTGCAAACGCGAAAGTTTTTGAACTTTCTGGGCTTTCTCAGATTCTATCGTACAATTCTTCGTATTTTCTTGCTGAATTGCTCCAAGAAAAGTCTCTTGACATGCCTCGGTCGATAATCTTATTCCACTCTCTCTTCTTATCATAATAGATATGTTTTGCATAGCGAATGGTATTTAACATCTCATGAGCATTGTAATTTATAAAGGAAAATCCAGTTCCGGTTCCTTCAAATTCATTATAAGGCTCCACTGTGTCCTTCAACCCACCAGTCTCTCGAACAATTGGTACCGTTCCATAACGAAGACTCATCAACTGACTCAAACCACATGGTTCAAATAATGATGGCATCAAAAATGCATCACAAGCTGCATATATCTTGTGTGAGCGCTCATTGGAATAATAGATATTCGCGGATACACGATCTGGATACTTCCAAGCATAATGACGGAATAGATGCTCATATTTCTCCTCGCCAGTTCCTAACACAACGAGCTGGACATCCTCATCGCAAATCTCTTCAATCACATAATCAATCAGGTCAAATCCCTTCTGATCTGTCAATCGAGATACAATACCAATCATAAATGCCTTATCATTCTGCTCTAGACCTAAATCCTTCTGGAGCGCACGCTTATTCTTGATCTTCTCCTTGCGGAAAGTACGTTCATCGTAGTTTGCATAGATGAGTGGATCCTTCGATGGATTGTACTCTTCATAATCCAAGCCATTCACGATACCTATCAGATGATCTGACTTCGCATTAATCAATCCATCCAATCCTTCACCATAAAACGGCATCTTAATCTCCTGCGCATATGTCTCACTAACCGTTGTAATGTAGTCTACATATACCAAACCACCTTTGAGATAATTAGCATCCCCATATGCTTCTAATTTATCCGGTGCAAAATAATACTTGTCAAGTCCTGCCGTATCCATCACGGTCTCAAGATCCCAGATTCCCTGGAACTTCAGATTATGTATTGTCATGATGCTTTTAATTCCTCGAAAGAAATCACCTTGTTGAAAGGAATCATGCAGATACACTGGAATCAAACCAGTCTGCCAATCGTGGCAATGGATGATATCAGGTCGAAAATCAATCAAGGGCAATGCCGATAGGGCAGCTTTATCAAAAAATGCAAATTTCTCAATATCTTGATAAATCTCTCCATATGGCTTATCACCACTAAAATAAAACTCATTATCTATAAAATAGAACGTAACTCCACAGAACTCCATCTTGAATATGCCGACATACTGCTTGCGCCAAGCTAATTCAAGATAGAAATGTGTCACATATTCCATGCAGTTCTTAAACTCTTCCGGTATTGAGGTGTACTTAGGAAGCATCACTCTCACATCATACTCGGACTTATCAAAGTACTTTGGTAAAGATCCAACGACATCGGCAAGTCCGCCTGTTTTAATAAATGGAACACACTCAGACGCCATAAACATTACTTTTTTCATCCTACTTCTCCTCCATTCACAAAGTGTATTTCAATTATACACCATTCCTCCGGGATAGAAAAGCATTTTGTATTAAAACCGCAATTTATTTTCCAATCGAATCTTGTCTGCTATCAATGCAACAAACTCAGAATTAGTCGGTTTCCCCTTCCCATTGTTCACCGTATATCCAAACAATTCATCGATGGTATCGACCTTTCCTCTGCTCCATGCCACTTCAATCGCATGACGTATCGCACGTTCCACCCTACTAGGTGTTGTCTTATGCTGTTTTGCAATACTCGGATATAAGAGTTTTGTGATAGAGCCAAGCATCTCAGCATCATTAACCGACATCATGATTGCATCTCGTAGATAATGATAACCTTTAATATGTGCAGGCACTCCAATCTCATGAATAATATTCGTCACATCCGACTCGAGATTATACTCGGGCTCTTTTATCAAATTATCATATCCACTTGGTTTACCTGTTTCAACCAATTTAGGTCTTGGGCCCGCTTTAAAACGTTGCACACGAGATAATATCACCTCTCGGTCAAATGGTTTTAAAATATAATACATAGCACCTAATTCAAATGCAGTCTCCGTCACCATCTCCTGCCCTACAGCTGAAACAACGATGAACACTGGATTTTTCTTTAACCCAATTCCTTTCT
>CAZUGH010000129.1:0-2723 GCA_964619785.1 uncultured Lachnospiraceae bacterium
GGTTTGCAAGGATCTTCCTTCTTTTTTTAACTGGGTTGCACATACGGAAGAGACAAGACTTGAATCAATGCCACCAGATAAAAATGTGCAGATGGGTACATCGGATATCATCTGGCGTTTGATAGCGTCCGTAACGAGAAATGTTGTTTTTTCGATTGTTTCTTCATAAGAATCTTCATGAGGGTGAGCACAAATACGATAATAGATCTCTTCTTTTTTCCCATAAGGAGAAAAGGTTACGATGGAACCAGGAAGAAGCTCATATACGCCATCGAGAATGCCAGAACCAGGAATTCTAGCAGGACCGATGCCGAGCAATTCATTGAGCCCATCTTTTTTTAAGATGGGTTGAAAGGAAGGGTAACAATGAATGCCCTTTAGTTCCGAAGAAAAAACGAGCATCCCATCAACTATTGTATAGAATAGTGGCTTAACGCCAAAAGGGTCTCGGCACAGAAGTAGTTGACTATGAAATTCATCATAGATGGCAAATGCAAAGATACCATCAAGCTGTTTTACAAAATCAGGTCCATTTTGAAGATAGGAGAGAAGAACAAGTTCTGTATCACAGGAAGTTTCGGGATAGATGCCAGCACAGGCTAGTTTGGCTGTGAGTTCGTGACTATTATATAGTTCTCCATTATAAATGATGGTAAATTGATGTTCATTTATAGAACGTGTCATTGGCTGACTGCCGCCATGGGGATCAATGATGGATAAACGTGTATGAGCAAGCCCACAATGTTTGCTTAATACTGTATCGTGTTCATCGGGTCCCCGATGATGTAGGACATGACACATAGAATTAAGTATTTTCTGATAATGATTTTTGCTGTTTAATAGATTTATTTTAGGATGATAGAAACCAGATATGCTACACATTGACATTACTCCTTACTTTATTTGTCTTATTATATGACGAAAAAAAAATAATATTCATTGTAGAATTCTGGTGAAAAGTGTGGTAAAATATGGATACTACTATAAGGAAGGGATTATGATGATTAAAATTGCAATTTGCGATGATACAGAAGGTGAGGCTGCACTTTTACAAAGTTGGGTGGTAAAGTACGGCTCGGAGCATCAACTGACTATGTTTACAGACGTTTATCCAAGTGGGGAACAGCTCCTTAAGCATTATGGTAGACAGTATGATTTGTTGATTCTAGATATCGAGTTGCCAGGCATCAATGGAGTGCAAACGGCTAAGCATATCAGGCGGCAGGATAAAGAAGTACGAATTATCTTTGCAACCAATTATCAAGATTATGCTTTTGAGAGCTTCCAGGTGGAGCCTTCTGGTTATGTTCTAAAATCACAACCTTATTTGATTTTTGCCAAGACATTTATGCGAACATTGAATCACCTGAATGCGAGAAAAAGTCCGATTCTTTTTCGGATGAACATGGACAAGTATTATGTTGAGTTAGGGAGCATCATATATGTCGAGTATTTTGAACATAAGCTGAGTGTACGTCTGATGGACGGGACGATGAAGCTGGTAAAGGGAACATTAAAAAACTTTCTTTTGCAAGACTCGTCAGGGTTATTACTTCATATACATAAAAATTGTGTTGTGAACATGCTTTGGATTGAACGTTGTGAATCAAGAAGAATTTATATGAAGGGAATTAATTTACCATTTGAGGTCAGCCGTCCGAAGTGGAAAGAGATTGAGAACAGGTATTTGATTTATTGTAAAGAACGACTAATGTAGGAGTGAAAGCTCCGACATGGAGGTAGCTATGGAATGGAACATGTTCGAAGTGATTATGACCTTTATCGAGGCATTTATTTATTTCTGGTTTTTTCACCAGCTTGCTAAGCCAAAATATGATAGATGGAGTGGGATTGTATGTATCATGTGCTTTGCAATAGCTTTATATTTATTGGATTTAGTGGGTATTCGAGTAAGTTATAAATTGTTGTTGATGTTGTTTATGGGTGGCGTATTGGCTTGGCTTTTTTATGAGATTTCTGTTGGAAAGATTGTAATCGCCAGTCTTGTCTATTTATTAGCTGCATTAGTGAGCGAAACAACAGTTATGGGTATTGTAATGGGTGCGAATGGATTTTCGAATTTCGAGATATTTTTGATGGGAAATGTATTTCGGATTCAAGCCTTTTTTATGGCTAAAGTGATTGATCTGTTTATTCTACATATTGTATTTCGCTTTTTAAATCCTTATAAAGAAGCATTCGGAATAAAGGAAGTATTACTTGTGTTTATGCAAGCGTTCTGTTTTTCGATTACGATATTTATAAGCATTGAGGTATCACTTGGAATTCCGGTAACATACAGTCTGAGTCCATTTTACTTTAGTGTTTTGGCGATGCTTTCATTAATTGCTTATTTTATATCATTTCAGTTGATTGTTTGGTATTTCAATGCGCAAAAAGAAAAACAAAATAGTATTAAATTAGATGCCTATCGGGAGAAAAAGACGCAATATTATGCAGTGAAAAAGGAAGCCGAAGAAGATGTGCGTCGTATTTATCACGATCTTCAGAATCATCTTAAGGTTCTAGCGGAAATGAAGGAGAAGCGTTTAGATGGCCTAGAAGAGTATGTGGAAGATATTCAAAACCATGTGCAGCCATTTGCCAAGTATCATAATTCGGGAAATGATGCCATTGACATGATTTTATTCGAGAAGAAGCAGCTTGCACATGATATTCAAGTTAAGGTGTGTCGCACTCCGGTGGGACTTAGTATGCTATTT
>CAZUGH010000130.1:0-2540 GCA_964619785.1 uncultured Lachnospiraceae bacterium
AATCCACAGTATCTCCAAAAAGTATAGCATACAGTCCTTGGAGAGGGACTATAAAAACTACTACTATATAATACGAGGTTGATACTAGTGAGTGCAGAGGATAAGGCTATACGGATTCCGTTTAATATCAATCGGGGGAATCCAGAGCATGAAAAAGTATATGCCATACTAGAGCAGCAAAAAAACAAGAACGCTTTTATTCGTGAGGCGATACTAAACTATTATGCTCAAAGTAGTGAGAGCCGGTGTCAGATTGCGATAGAAGACGTTCGAGAGATTGTAAAAGAGGCAAGTGAGGAAATCGTGGATACTCTTTTTCGTAGACTGAAAGAAATTAAATTTGTAGAGGAAAAACCAGAAGAATCATCCGAAGAAGGGAAAAAGCAGATTGATTTTGATGACTTGAAAAATCTGTTTTAATTCCATCGAATAAATGGTACTATTACATTAGGCTGGGAGTTACCAGCATACAGCGAAAGGCGTGGTGACTGATGAAGAAGATGAGACAAATAACTTTTCTGTTTGGAATGATGGTATTAGCAATGATGGTTTCTGTTTCTGCCAATGCGAAGACGAAAAGCGTAACGAAGAAATTGACAATAGATAGAACTGTCAGTAAGTTATGTAGCAGAAAACCAAGTGCTCTCATGAAAGCAAGAAAAGTTAGAGTGAAAAGTAGTAAAAAGGCAGTAGTAATCGGACGCTATTGGAAGAAAGGCAAGAATAGAAAAATTGTTTTTACCCCGAAGAAAAAAGGAAGTGCAGTGATAACTGTCACATGCTATTTAAAAAAGGGCAAGAAGAAAGTATACCGATATAAGATCAAGGTTACGGAAAGTCGCAAAATGACGGATTTGGAAAAAAGTAAGAAAGCATTCGAAATACAGAATCAATACCGGCTGGATAAAGGTGTGGAAAAACTAGAATGGTCTGATGAGATTTATGAGTTCTGTCTGTATCGAATGAAGACGAGTGGTTACGATTCTCATAAAAATATTGCGAGAGATAAAAATGCTTATTTTGGTGGCTTCGCTGCATATCGTAATCTTCTTTTTGGAGAAAATATGGCTGGGTATACATCTTCACCTAAAGAAGCAATGGAAATGTGGAAAAAGAGCAGTGGACATTATCGGAATTTATTGGATTCGGAGCATGTGTGTGGTGCCATCGCTACTTACAAAGGGATGTGGATTGCTATTTTTATGGATGAGGACGCTGATATACTTAGAAATTGGAGAACATTTTCGCTAAAGGCTGTTACAGTAAAACGATATGATTCTTTATCCGCAACTTACTTGTCGGGTTCTTCTTTTGGATATTATGAGGAAACAAATCGAGATAGTAGTTTAAAGTCTACAAGGATAAGGGACATAAATGGAGAAACCGTTTATTTAGAAGTGGGAAAAACCTATGTGTTTTATGAAAAACTGCCACCAACTGGATATACCAAAGCCAATGCGGTAACGATTACTGTGAAAGAAGATGGCATAAATGAAGTAGTATTGAAAAACTGAATATTGCAATGAGGTAACTCATTGGTTAAAAGTCTTTTGGATAATTCTGAAAGACTTTTTTTGTTGGTGAAAAATAATGAAAGTCAGTTTGGACATAATGTCCAGACAGGAAGATATGGAGGTTAGTGTGATGCTCCAGAATGGAGGTTGTGATGGAAGTACTCGAACGAAGTCCACCAGATAAAAGAAAATCAAAAGCAACTGAAAACCAAGCATAGAAAGGAAATTGATATGAAAGTGAAAAGAAAAATGAGAAGATTGTTGTCATGTATTATGGCAATTGTGATGTTATGTGGGATTGTCCCAACGGGAGCAATGGTAGCAAATGCTGCAACGAGTACAGTAAGTTTATCTTCGTTAGGCAAAAAAGGTAGTGTTTCTTATGGGTCAAAAACCAAGAGTGGAACATGGTGGAAAATGAAGGTAAGTGGGAAAGAAGCGTTTTGCCTTAGCCTTGGGTATACCTGTCATTCCGGTAATGCATATGCTTCAGAGGATACCCATTCGTGGAATCAGAATACGGGTGGTGAGAAACATGGATATTATGCAAAGATTATACGCTGGTATGTGTTGAATGGAAAACGTTCAAAACGGTCATTCGTTATGAGTCAGGCATTGATCTGGTCTGTATCCGAGGGTAGAAATTCAGAGACACAATTAAAAGATGTCATTAAGCAGGTTAAGAATAATACGGGATACTATAGTAGCTTAACAGTAAACGAACTATACTCTAGGATTTTTCAGCCTAGTGGGGAGTGGATAGCTTCCGTTACTTATTGGCAGAAAACAGGAAACAGCAACAGTTATCAAAAATTGTTGACGGTAGATGCAGATCGGATGGATACACATCATCCTACCACATTGACTGAAACCACATACTATCGCCAGCGTATCACCGTCAAGAAAAAAGATGAGGATGGCAAAGGACTTGGTGGTATTCAGTTCACATTGGCGGCAGATAATCTAGATGAATTATATTCGTTTTCCGTATCAGACCGAAATGGTGTTGAAACCAGTGCCGACGAT
>CAZUGH010000131.1:0-2496 GCA_964619785.1 uncultured Lachnospiraceae bacterium
AACCTCTGACACGGATGCTCCCCTAGCCGGATAATCGGTCAAGCAAATGTGCCACTTCAATTCAACGGATACTCCATTTATTTCTCCTAATGTATTCAGCTTAGCCCCCAACTGCGATGCTACACTCTCAGCACCCAATCTCTCTGCAATCAAAGTGGGACACCCTGTCATCGGATAGTACAAAGGCATGCCATATACATCTTTTAAGTATTGACTCAATGTACGAATTAATTCTTTGCCATAGTGCGGTCCAAAACGTGCCACAATCTCATTCCAGTCATCAAATAATATGGTAAGTACGGTGAAATTCTTCTCCATCATAAACATATCTCTTACTGTTGTATGAAATGCATAGCTATTCATCGTATCTGTATCTGCATTCAGATAATCTCCCGGATTCTCAAGTGCGAGAAACAAACAATACATTAACAATACAACTCCTGTTCCAGAAAGTAGCATCTGGGGAAATGCCAGCTGTATTCCACCCAGCCCAAATATAATAAGTGTTGCTATGAGAATCGCATGTCTCTTTTTACTGTTTACTTGTTTCCAGTAATGAGTATTATAATAAAGTGTAACTATCATATAAATTACAATCGCTGCATAGGTTGCATATACGCCAACACTCAATGAATAAATATCTTTTCCTTCTTGAAAAAAAGTAATCGGACATACTGCCGCCAGTATCATAGAAACAACCATAGGTATCGCACCCACCATCTTCTTCCAGGTTTCAGATACTTTTGTATCATAAATAATTGTAATCATATAGGAGAAGAAAAGATAGAAAAATACATCCAATGTCCAATAAAACACAACATGACAAAACACATTGACAATTGTCGGAATATGCTCAAGATAACTAAGTGTAAGCACTGTAGTCATGTCCAATATAAGATTTAACACAGCAACAATAAGCATAGCGCCGTAGATACTATGTGATTTCGTCTATAATATGTTATTTTTATAGTAGCTAATCACAATTCCAATTAAAAAGAAAAAACTAGCCAACTGCATCTGTATATTAATCCCCATTTTCTCTACCGTCCATTCTTATCTTTGTTATAAGAAAACTCTATTCTTATGTACATTTTATCATATCACATAAGAACCACAAGTATTATTTTCCATTCTCTTCAAAACGTTCTACACTTCTCAATCTACGTTGTATCTGTCTTGTACGCACTCCAACAAGATCGTCTAATTCCTTATTTGCTTGATTCAACCGTTGTTGCGTACTAGCTAATACGGTCTCAAATTTATCAAATTCCGAACGAACAGAACCAAGCAATTCCCAGACTTCACTGCTTCGCTTCTGTATCGCCAATGTCTTAAAACCCATTTGTAAACTATTTAACATCGCAGCCATCGTACTCGGTCCAGTCAGATTAACCTTATATTCTCGTTGAAGAATCTCAACTAATCCTCGCGAAACTGCCTCTGCATACAAGCCTTCAAATGGCAAAAACATAATACCAAAATCCGTCGTATATGGTGGTTCAATATACTTGGTATGGATATCTTTTGCAAACAGCTTAATCCGCTGAATCAAAGCCGCCACTGCCTGGTCAATCAGTACCTTATCTCCCGATTCCTGTGCATCTTGCAATGCCATATAAGCATCAACTGGGAACTTAGAGTCAATCGGCAAATAAACAAATCCATCATCACCACCAGGTAGCTTTACAGCAAACTCAACCACTTTTGTGCTCCCTGGCACAACGCTAACATTGGTTTCATACTGTTCTGGAGCTAGTATTTCTTCTAATATACTGCCTAGTTGAATCTCACCCAAAATTCCTCTTGTCTTGACATTAGACAATACCTTCTTCAGATCACCAACTCCTTCAGCCAGATTTCTCATCTCGCCAAGTCCATGATATACCTGCTCTAATCGCTTACCCACAATTTCAAAAGAATGATTCATTCTTTCATTCAGAGTCTTCTCTAGTTTCTCATCAACTGTCATACGCATCTGCTCTAATTTCGCATTATTATCCTGTTGAATCGATGCTAATTGCTCCTTCAAGGTAATTCTCATATTTTCCATCTTTTGTTCATTACCTAACTCAAAACTCTGAAAGCGTCCTTCTAGCTGGCGAAACAACAAAAGAATTTTCTTATTCTGTGAACGTATTGGCATCGCAACCAGCAAGATAACCATAATCACAATAACCAAAACCAAAATTCCTATTACCCAAAACATTGTATCCATATAATCCTCCTGTCTTTTTAGAACATTATAGCACAGTCGAACGTATGTTTCAATTTATAATGCTTTTAATTTGGTTTCCAACATTGGTGCTGTCGAGAATGCTTGGTTTGCTGGCGAGGTGAGGTTGCTGGCGAAATGGGGTTGCCGGCGAGGTAGGGTTGCCGGCGAGGTGGGATTGCTGGCGAAATGGGGTTGCCGGCGAGGTAGGGTTGCCGGCGAGGTGGGATTGCTGGCGAAATGGGGTTGCCGGCGAGGTAGGGTTGCCGGCGAGGTGGGATTGC
>CAZUGH010000132.1:0-2460 GCA_964619785.1 uncultured Lachnospiraceae bacterium
CCTCTCCAACTTATTTTTGAGAAAATATATCTTTATTCAACCGAATCTACTACCACGATGAAGTTTCGTAATTCTGCATTGATTTATAGCTATATCGCAGAAATTTACGCACAGTCTAAGAATGATTATATTCGTAAAGAAAAAAAGAGCGCCTCCAACCATACATTGATGATGGCGAAGCGCTATATTGAACAATACTATTTCTCAGATTTAAAATTAGAAAATGTAGCCGAGTACTGTGGCGTTACACCACAGCATCTTTGCCGACTCTTTCAAGATAAAATACATATTAGTCCCAACAACTATCTGACAGATATACGCATCCGCCAAGCAAAAAACATATTAATCAAAACTGACGAACCCATTCAGGCAATATCAGACAAAGTCGGGTTCAGCACGTCTTCTTACTTCACATATGTTTTCAAAAAGCGAGAAAATATGACGCCTAGTGAATACCGTATTCTACGACGAACTTAAGCAAGCAACTCAAGAATCATTTCCCTCGTATATTCGACCTTGTCAACATGGTCAACTTCAATTTTGTACAAGGTGTGCGCTGCGATATGCTCTGCTGTCTGCTCCAAATTACGTATACCCGTGGTCCCCTTGTATTTTTCAATCACAAGCTCAAGTGCCTCATCGCTCATAATACATTCATCTTCGCGAATACTCATGCGTTTAAGTACTTTAGGCAATGAGAATTTAGAAAATATCGTCTTTTTCTCTTCAAATGTATAATCCGGAATATCAATCACTGCAAATCGTGACATAAGTGGTGCGCTGATATTTTCCTTATCATTCGCCGTTGCGATTGGGTACACGCCAACCGTTGGGATTCTACATTCTATATAGTTATCTGTAAATCCAAGATTATCAAGAAGTGTCAACAGTACATCTGCTGGATTTCCATTTCCTTTGCCAGAAGATGCCTTATCAAGCTCGTTAATGATAAATACCAAGTTCGAACTACCCGCCATTCCGAATGCTTCCATGATAATTCCCGCTTTGGCATTGGAGTAAATGCGTGAGCTTCCTGTTAGTTGTTCGGCGTCGTTAATCGAACTCATATCAAGGGTTGTCCATGGCAAACGAAGGATTCGCGCTACGGCATAGGCAATCTGTGACTTACCTGTTCCTGCAGGACCCACCAATAGGATTCCATAAGCAGGCAAGGTATGTGTTCGGTTAATCTGTATAATGGTCTCGATAATCCGCTGCTTTACGCTCTCCATTCCATAGAGCTCTTCGTCAAGAATTCGTCTTGCTTCAACAGGGTCAATCGCCTCAAAATAATTACTCTTCCACTGTATATTCATCATCATCGAGAGTGCCCGCTGCGCGTGATTGCGCTCCTCCGAAGTCACTTCATTGGACTTCGCTACTGCGAGATTTCGACGTGCCCACAAGCGAATATTATCTGGAAGTGTACGACCAGCACAGGTCATGAAGTCTACAATACTCTGCAGACTTGTCAGTTTCATATTGTCGCCGTCTTCTTCCTCATCACTGTCGTCTGTCAACGCAGGTGCATCGCTAGCAAGAAGTCTCTCAATCATAAATTGAAGGAACCCATCCTCCGCAGAAAGTTTCGTCGCTCCACTCGATACAACTTCACGAAGCTTATATACAACGTATCCCTCTTCGCGGTTCTCGCCAGAGAGACGAATCTTGATATGGCTTTCACCCAACCATTTATATAAACTCACAAATCTCGCATCTATCTTTAATATATTGGCGCTAACAGTTCCATTTTCTCCTTCATATTCAAAAGCGGTTTTGCGAATCGGATTCGTCAACAACCCTACTGGATGGTGACAACTCCCCTCTTCTAACTGTTCCAAAATCATCAATGGCTTGTCTGCACTAGGCTTCTTCTCATTCGACCGAAAAACCTCATATGTACATTCTGCTTCCTTCTTCTCGTCAGCTGACTGTGAAAAATCAAAAACTGGCATAACTTTTCCCTCCATTCAAGTGCTAACATTATTATACACGATATGACGGTTTTTACAACATATAAGATATGGATGTTGCACACACCAAAAGAGGCTTTCCCGAAGGAAAGCCTCTCAATAAATCCAATTACAAAATTATTTCTGTGGACCAGCACTTACTAATGCCTTACCAGCTTCATTTCCTTCGTATTTTGCGAAGTTCTTGATGAAACGATTAGCAAGATCATCTGCCTTTGTCTCCCATTCAGAAGCATCAGCATATGTGTCACGTGGGTCAAGAATCTTAGGATCAACACCTGGTAATTCTGTAGGAACCTCAAAGTTGAAGAATGGAATCTTCTTTGTAGGTGCCTTTGTGATAGAGCCATCAAGGATTGCATCGATGATACCACGAGTATCTTTAATGGAGATACGCTTA
This sequence comes from uncultured Lachnospiraceae bacterium, assembly GCA_964619785.1. Lineage (GTDB taxonomy): Bacteria > Bacillota > Clostridia > Lachnospirales > Lachnospiraceae > CAZUGH01. The sequence continues at coordinate 2,374 of CAZUGH010000132.1, forward strand.
CCTGTACCATTCCATCCTGTGTTAACGAGGTATGCCTTAGCTCCACTCTTCTCCATCTTCTTAACAAGCTCTTCAGCATACTTTGTA
>CAZUGH010000133.1:0-2415 GCA_964619785.1 uncultured Lachnospiraceae bacterium
CAATCATTAAATTTTGTAAAATTCTTTTTATATCTTTTGTGGTTTCAAAAAAACTTTTATACTCCATATTTTCGTCAAAGTTAAAGTATGCTGTGTTCTCATAATAAACTCTGCCGAACTCTCGTAGTATATTTCGTTTGTTGATTTCCCAAACGTGTAGTATAATATTATCAATTACGGAGGTGACTCATGTTTAGTATATTGGGAAAAACAAATGACATAGAGGAAAATGAAGAGCTGCTTCGAGATCTGAATCTAGACAGTTTGTTTAGCGAAATCGACCAGGAGGTGGGCGACTGTGATATCACATCGCTATACACACATCTTCCCGCCGACATGAATGAGACGAAGTTTCGGCAGGACATTTTCCTAGAAATTGATAACGAATTAGAAGATGCCCTATGGCACTTTTACCAGGCGCTTCGACAAGCTAAAAGCATTTTAGACGGACTAGATGACTTAACAAAGGAAAATAGTCTCGCGCATTGGTACTTAATCGCGGCGCATACTTACTATCAAGCGGTGGCGCAGCTTACCAAGTTACTCGAAGACAAGCAGCCTCGCAGCGAGGGCTGGACTCAGTTTTTGGCCACGTGTCAGGAACTTCAATGCTCGGAACAGTACAAGGCACACGCTACTTCTGTCATAAAATGTTATGAAAGTATTACGAATCTGCGTTTTAGTTTTCGGATTGAAGGCGACCATCTAGGAATCTACTCACAGGTTAGCACGGATGACATTCTAGGGGATTTGTGGGACAAATACCCTCATATGTTCACAGCACCCAACCGCATACCCAATCTTATTGAAGGCAGCCAGGAGAGCAGTTTGCTCGAGGAGCGCATTTTCCAATATTTGCGCAAGCTCCATCCTGAAGTGTTTGAGGAATTGTCTGAGCTTTGGAAGAATCGTATCGATTTTCTTGATGATACGTTGCTAACTTTTCAACACGAAGTTTTATTCTACCTTGCTTATTTGAAATTTTATCGATATATGTACAATAATGAGTATTCATTTTGTATGCCGGAATTTTTCCTCCTCAAACAGCACCTCTTTTATCAACTGTTTCTCTGGTAAAGCCAGCCGTTCCATTTTCCTATAGCAACACGGAAAGCAGTACTCTTCAGGGATTTGGTAGTCATTATCTTTAATCGTGTCCAAAACCATACGAATATAGAGAACCAGATTTTCTGCTGTCTTTCTATGACCCTTCGCTGTCAGATGCATATCATCCCAAAACAAATCTTCAAGCGTATTATTTCCCTCGCGAATATCGTCCCCTAACAGGCTTCCAATATCCAGAACAGAAAGATTGTAAAACGCGCCCACCCTTTTCTGATGTCCGGAAGCATCCGCACCCATACAATTGGAAAACGTCAAAATCACAACTGCAATACCCTTTTCTAAAAGCTGACGAACCACCGCTTCGAAGGATTTTTGAAATAGCATTTCTTCTCCATCAGTTAACGAAAACTCCAGGAAAATAATATCCGGCTCCCATGCCATCACCGTCTCAATTTCTAACAACGCTTCAACCGACGAACATCTCGCCCATCCAAATTCCTTCACTTTGCATTTCACACCCGCCTCAAGCGGTGCTCCTACGCGTCTGCCAAATACCGAAGAATACCTCTGCGATGGCTCAACATGCTCATCCTTCGTGATTTCACTTCCCCAGAATCCAACACGAATTTCCTTTTTTGCTTCAAATATTGTTTTTATGCGAAAAATATTCCCACGCCGAAACGCCTTTGGATACATTTGTTCCATCTCTCTCATCCTCTTCTATCTGCGGCAGCTTTTAATGCAACATTGATATTTTTCTGATACCCCTGATAGCATTCCGGCGGTAACGATGCCCCAGACAGTCGTAATATGCTATAACCCATGGCATTCTCTTGATAATAAATAGGAGTATAATAGGATACCACAATTTCATCCTGTTTCATGCGGAAATCCTCACCTCTTTTTATCTTCCTATGTGGCGCACAGGCTTTCATCGTCTGCCCATCCGCTTCATATTCCACATAGGTCTCTCGACAGCACTTCTCTTTCATGTCCGCTTCCTCAAACCAATTCTCATAAAGGCATACCGCGAACTGATCAAATTCACCTAGGAAACGCAGAAATGCTTGAAGCCTTTCCACGCAATATTGAAACGACTTACTTTCAAGCAAATTCTCTAACATGAAGTTATAGTTCGAATAAAAATTGTTATACCTTCCGTAATTGACCGGCCTTAGTGGCGCAATCGAATTTTGATTGGAAAATGTAAATTCCCTCTCACTACATCCACAACTATTTCTTACCAAAAGTGGAGATGGTTTTTTTGAAATCACAGGCATCACTTCGCCCGTAAGCTCTGAGTACAATACGCAAACCGCTTCGCGTCCTTCATCCTCTCCATCTCGAATC
>CAZUGH010000134.1:0-2403 GCA_964619785.1 uncultured Lachnospiraceae bacterium
GTTAGAGGAAGATGGAGTAGAATTCGAGGATGGTCATGTGAAGATGGAACAATATCAGTGGCAGACACCTTGGATTTACGAGTGATCTTTGGCAAGAAAGGGGAAAGCATATGGAATCATTGGGTAGAAGATACCGCAATGCAGGATATGCAGATACACATTTTCCTTGTAAGCTATGGGAGTCGGGTTCGAATGGATTGACTTTATCAAAATTTGAGTGGGACCGAGATTCCAAAATTATGATGTATGGACAGTGGGATATGAAGTACGGAGAGACGTTGACAACTAAAGTTAAGTAAAGTATAATATAGTCTTGAGTTAGTGGCTCAAGGCTATATTTTTGGGCATAACAGTGGACTCGAGAAAATAAATAGGAGGTAGCGTGCCGTCAGGTGACGCGATGAAGATTATGGCAGAGACAAAGAAGAATATCTTGACCTATGAGGGATTAAAAAGTTTAGAAGATGAATTACACGATTTGAAGGTTAACCGTCGTAAAGATGTGGCTCAGAAGATCAAGGAAGCCAGAGAACAGGGAGACTTGTCCGAGAACGCTGAGTATGATGCTGCAAAAGAAGAGCAGAGAGACATAGAGCTTCGTATTGAAGAGATTGATAAGATTTTGAAGAACGCAGAAGTCGTTGTTGAAGAAGACGTAGATTCTAGTAAAATCAATATCGGATGCACCGTGAAGATTCGCGACGTTGAGACGAAGGAAGACATGGAGTATAAGATTGTTGGTTCTACTGAGGCTAATGTGTTAAAAGGTAAGATTTCGAACGAATCACCAGTTGGTAAAGCAATGATTGGTGCCAAGAAGGGTCAGACAATTAAGGTTGAGACTCAGGTTGGTGTCTTGCAATATAAGATTTTAAGTATTGAGAAATCAAACTAGATATAAGGAGCGAGAATTTTGGCAGAAGATATTAATCAGTTATTAAAGGTAAGAAGAGATAAATTGGCTCTCATGCAGGAAGAGGGAAGAGACCCATTCCTAGAGACCAAGTGTGATGTGACACATCATGCACAAGAGATTAAGGATAATTATGATGCCTTAGAAGGCAAGACGGTAACAATCGCTGGACGTATGATGTCAAAGCGTGTTATGGGTAAGGCTTCTTTCTGTAACGTGTCAGATCGTGATGGCAACATTCAGAGTTATGTCGCACGAGATGAAGTAGGAGAAGAGTCATATAAGGCATTTAAGAAATTTGATATAGGTGATATTGTCACCATTACAGGTACTGTATTTACAACCAAGATGGGTGAGATTTCCGTACATGCTACCTCTGTTAAGATGCTTAGCAAGAGTCTTCAGATTCTTCCTGAGAAGTTCCACGGATTGACCAATACGGACATTCGTTATCGTCAGCGTTATGTAGATTTAATTGTGAATCCAGAAGTAAAAGATACGTTTATTAAGCGTTCTGCGATTATTCGTGAGATTCGTAATTTCTTAGATAGTGAAGATTTCATCGAAGTAGAGACACCAATGCTCGTTTCCAATGCGGGTGGTGCAGCTGCTAGACCATTTGAGACACATTTTAATGCGTTAGACGAGGACTTAAAGCTTCGTATTTCCCTTGAATTGTACTTAAAGAGACTGATTGTTGGTGGTATGGAACGTGTCTATGAAATCGGTCGTGTATTCCGTAACGAAGGTGTTGACACCAGACATAATCCGGAATTTACATTGATGGAGATTTATCAGGCGTACACTGATTATAATGGTATGATGGATTTGACCGAGAGAATGTATCGCCAGGTTGCACAGGCAGTGCTTGGAACAACCAAGATTAGTTATAACGGAATTGAGATGGATCTCGGTAAACCATTTGAGAGAATCACAATGGTAGATGCGGTAAAGAAGTATGCTGATGTCGACTTTAATGAGATTCATACCTTAGAGGAAGCAAGAGCGATTGCGAAGGAAAAAGGAATCGAATTCGAAGAGAGACATAAGAAGGGTGATATCCTGAACCTATTCTTTGAGGAATATGTTGAGGAACACTTGATTCAGCCAACATTCTTAATGGATCATCCAATCGAGATTTCTCCTTTGACGAAGAAGAAACCAGAGAATCCAGAGTATGTAGAACGTTTTGAGTTCTTCATGAATGGCTGGGAGATGGCGAATGCATATTCAGAGCTTAATGATCCAATTGACCAGAGAGAGCGTTTCAAAGCACAGGAAGAACAGCTCGCTCAGGGAGATGATGAAGCGAATACAACAGATGAGGATTTCCTCAATGCGTTGGAGATTGGTATGCCACCTACAGGCGGTATCGGATTTGGTATCGATAGAATGTGTATGTTGCTTACTGATTCGGCAGCGATTCGAGATGTACTGCTGTTTCCGACGATGAAGAGTCTGGATAAATAAAGCCAGTGTTTATACGGCTT
>CAZUGH010000135.1:0-2341 GCA_964619785.1 uncultured Lachnospiraceae bacterium
CATGTAATTGAATATGCATATTCACGTTCTTTTGTTTTTTCATTTTCTGTCGCTGTAATTGTCTTGATTGATACACCATCAATCTTCTCAATGGTATCAAGTTTCATCTTTAATGCGGAAATACCAGACAATTTGTCTTTGGTTGTCGCATTAATCGTAACACCAGCTTCGGTTGTAGAAATCGCATTAATCAAGAAGTTCTTAGGACACTTCTCAGCAATTTCATCAATGATGGTATGTAAATCGTTATTTGCTGTCTCAACACCATTTTCTAACGATTCGTATATTGAATACTGGTCTTCAATATCTACCAATTGATTGTATCGATCCTCAATCGGTTTCAAACTTGCTATCTTTGATTCTAACTCTGTCTTTTTATTATTAACAGATACCACCTGCAGCAGTGAAATCACAACTAATGCAACACAAAGCACTACGGCAGCGCCAAACACAACCAACATACTAAATGTAGAACTCTTACTCTTGGATTTAAGAATCATATCCTTAGGAATAAATCCAACTGGATCAAATGTCGCTCCGAAACATCCTACATACTGTAAGATACTACGATTCAGTACAATCTTCTTAGCAAACTTTATACCTTGAAGATCTTTAGGAGTGGAAGTGTGTATTCCCAACTCAGTATTTAATAACTCATGAATACCTACCGCACTCGCACCAGCACCAGAACAAATAATCTCAGTGATTGGATGTTCTTTATCTCTTGTATTGTAGTACTCAATTACTCGTGTGATATTACTTAATAAGGAGCTCAACGAATCTGTAACTTCGATTCTCTTCTTATAAGATACACTTGTATTGTTCTCATCATAGTCAAAGGACTGTAACAATACCTGATGAGATGTAATTAAATCAAATGCATCATCAAAACTTTCAACATGGAAGCTGCCATCACTTAACATATAGTCTGTAACCGAAGAAATACCATATGGAATTACACGCTGTAACAACAGTTTATCTCCAGCCATAATATTAATCAATGTATTCAAACGGTTAATCTGAATCGACATTGCAACACCCGTTGGGCTCTGACGTTTCATAATCTGGAATACTGAGTTACCATCACAATCAAGCGATACGACATTAAAACCAAGTGCATCTGCTAGTGTATAGTAAGACTCGATCAAACTATTAGGAGCCGCAAAAACCAATAAGTCAAGTAAATTCCCTTCATCGGTACTTCGTTCTTCACCATGACTTGTATAGGCAAACGTATAATTATTAACATCAACAGGGAAATAATCATGTGCCTTTGCTTCAACAACATCCTGTATCTTCTGTTTTGGTACCGCAGGAATTGTAACCTGGCGGTTTGCAATCTTAGAAGATGCTATCGTGAATATTGCATCTTTTGTCTTGATCATTTTCTCTTCACAAGCTTTTTTAACACGCCTGCTAATAGCAAAAGCGTCTTTAATTACACCATCTTCAATTGCACCCTGTGGTGTCGTAACTCGCATACAACCATACACCATAGGAGCTGCCTTGCTATAATCCATGTGTACAATCAGTGTTGTCTTCTCCTCCACACGGATACTTAATACTTTTTTAGCCATATTCTTAGGTCCTCCCCAATCTTCTCAAGTATTCTATATTACTCATTTCACTACTTTCGAAACTTCTCAAAAGCACTGAAATGCACAATATGCATCTTCATTACATTAAAACAAGCCCTAGGTACCAATCAAAAAAAGCATTTCCCCAAAGCATGGCAATCCATATTCCAACTGATAAATATGGACCAAAAGCAAACATTCTTCCTTCTTTTGTAATAATCATCTTGGCAATCTGAATAATCGAGCCAATAAGGCAACCAATCACAAGTGCCAATAATATATTCTTCCATCCAAGACATAATCCAGCAACTGCCATCAATTTAATGTCGCCGCCACCAATACCTCTCCCACTTGTTACAATGTAGCAAATAAGTAACAAAACGCTAACAGCAAAGAAACCAATTACATAATTCAACCAATTGTTATAATCAATTGCCAAATTAATAATTCCAATTACACCAATTACAATATTGATCCCGAATGGAATCTCCATTGTACGATAATCAATCACTGTTAATGTTACCAGGGCTGATGTTAATAAGCAAAAAATACCACTTTGCAAGTTGAACCCATTAACCAAAAAAATCAGCACATATAGTATACCATTTGTGCCTTCTATGATTGGATATTGAGCAGAAAGCTTTGTACCGCAGTATCTGCATTTGCCTCTCAAAAACAAGAAGCTGAAAAGTGGAAACAAATCATACCACTTTAATTTGTGATTACACTTCATACAATGAGAACCAACTGTCACTATACTCTCA
>CAZUGH010000136.1:0-2327 GCA_964619785.1 uncultured Lachnospiraceae bacterium
TTGATGGATTAGATAAGACTTGGAAAAAGTGCAAAAATAAGGGAAAGGTTAAGTCCTTGATTTAAGCACGTATAACAACGACCATTTGAAAATGGAGGTATGATTATGAAAAGAGTAGTATTAAGTTTATTATGTATTTTGTCACTGTTAATCACGCCGATATCGGGTAAAGCAGAGGGGATTGTCAATTATTGGCCAAACACATTTACACAATCAAGCGATGGAAAAGTGACGGTTTCACCTAACACATATTCATATGAGTATTTTGATGTAGAGACATTCATGATGAAAAAAGGTGTTACTAGTTATGAGGTTCAACCTGGTAATACAGGATTTTCTTCTAAGGATGGTGTGTTATATAGTGTGGATGGTAAGAAATTACTTGCTTATCCGGGAGAGAGTACAGCGACAACGTTTACTGTGCCAGAAGGCGTAGAGACGATTGGCTGGGGAGCATTTTCTGGTGCTAAGTACCTACAGAAGATTGTTATGGCATCGACAGTGAAGGAGCAGCGACCATATGCATTTACTGAGTGCAAGGCATTGACAAGTGTTGTGAACAACAAGAAGCTTCGCTATGTCTATGAAGGAGCATATAAAAATTGTAGCAATCTGACTGTTTCTTTTCCGACAGGTCTTGAAATCTTAGAAGGAACCGCTATGGTAGGGGTTAAGAAGTATAACACTCCGGTATCGGTGTTATTTCAACAACAAGATTATAATGCGGTAGGAAACGGATGGATAATAGGCCAGAACAAGTCAAAGATGCCTTCGCCTAATGTGAAGAAAGTAAAGACAAAATCGTCGGTAGTAAAAGGTACTGGCAAAGCAACTACGAAGTGGTATAAGAAGGGGAAGAAGAAATATTATATATCGAGTCCAGATCAACTTGCTGGTTTAGCAGATTTAGTTGCAAAAGGTATAAGCTTTAAGGATAAAACAATATATTTGACCAAGGATTTAGATTTGAGAAAGTATAGCAATTGGGAGACGATTGGTTTTGCCTATTATGATAGTCAGACTGAATTGAAGTTTACTAAGATGTCAAAAGCCTTTCGAGGAACATTTAATGGCAATAACAAGACAATTTATAATCTCAAGATTCATGAACAACAGAATATGTGTGTAGGTTTGTTCGGTGCAATTGGTGCTAGTGGAGTGGTTAAAAATCTAAATGTAAAAGCAGGAAGTGTATTGGGATATGCCTTTGTTGGCGGAATCGCAGGTATAAGCTATGGTACAATTGATAAGTGTAGCTTTGGAGGACGTGTATCTGGAAGACAGTATGTAGGTGGTATTGTTGGCTCTACCAATTTAGCGGGAGCGTATGACAGTAAAACAGATAAGAAGCAGATAAAGAATTGTACGAATAAAGGACATATATTTGCATACTCCTATGCAGGTGGTATTGCAGGTATGGCTAATAAGATATCTAAATGTACCAATAAGGGTATTGTGGAAGGATACCATGATATCAATGGAGTATCTGGAAAATATCTTATGGGTATCAATCCTCTAACTACAAAGTGGATAAGTAACAAAAACAAAGGAAAAGTTAAGCGTCTAGTTTAAGATTTCATTTTTCCAAAAGAGTGAGTTGCCATGATGGTGACTCACTCTTTTTATTGGCTTCTACGTTGTATCATGGTATAATTAACTTATTATTTTAGAAATGAGGGATGTGTATGAAGAGAAGGTTATGGGGCATTTTGTTTTGTGTAATGGGGTTATTGATGGCGTGTGGAAGGAATAGCACGACGGCGAGTGATTCGAATGTTGCTACGAGTTCCAATCTGCAAGTGAAGTTTGTGGATAAGGAACTCGGAGAAGAACGTGAAGAGTATGAAGGTGTGTGGAATTCGAAGTATGGTAAGCTTACGATATACCGTGCAACACAGCAGTATCTCTGGTTCACCTATGAGAGCTTGAACTATTTCTGTGATGCCGTCTTTATGAGGGCAGAGAAGCAGGATGACGGTAAGTATTACTTCTATTTTGGAACGAAGCCAAGTTGTCATTTCTATCCGCTTTTGTCAGGCAATGAAGGAACGTTTACACTAGAGAATGGGGAAATCTCGGAGACGATTGACAACGAAGAGTGGAGTCGGAAGCATGAGAATAAGTACAAGTTTATAGAGAAGATAGACAAGAAGCCGAAGATGGATGTTCTGAATTATCTAGATGACTATCACAAAGCATATCGGTTTTATGAGGACAACAATCTGATGATACGATTTTTGGGCATGGATAAGGATAGTCAAAAATTATCATATTTTTATTATGGTAATGATTTCGGAGGGCTAACGTATCAGCATCCATTTGATTAT
>CAZUGH010000137.1:0-2296 GCA_964619785.1 uncultured Lachnospiraceae bacterium
CTGTCGCTTTCATATATTCGTATATACCTCCACTTTACTTTTCTAGTTGTAATCTAGTATCTGTAAATGGAGGCATTTTATACCGATATAAAGTTAAATAATGTTACATATGCACAGTATCGATCATACCTATTACAACAGCATCGTCATATATGGAGGAATGCAAATAATTCCATCCTTTATCATAAGATTTTTTGGATGAATGATGTAACTTTCACCTATGCGATTTTTATACTTCTCTCTAAAATTATTTAGAGATGTTGTTTTATATTGTTTTCCGGATTTCACTTCTATTGGAAACATTTTGTACTTTAGTTTGCTGTTATTTGTTATGATAAAGTCAATCTCCATATCATTTCTATGTTTATCTTGGTTGTAATGGCTATAGAAGTAAAGCTTATGCCCATTTCCTACCAGCATTTGCGCTATCATGTTTTCATAAATCATTCCTTCATTTATCTGCAGCTTTCCGGCCAATATCTGCTTATACACTTCATCCTCAAGCAATTCATTTTCATCAAACGCATGACTTACTAGCAACCCCGTATCTCCCATATAGCACTTAACATAGCCCCTTGTTTCATTCAGAGACAATCCTACATTGGGATCATTGCACAGAAAACATTCGTTTGATATCATAGCGTCTGATAACCAGAAAAATGTTTCCTCATATTGTTCTGCGTAACTACCATCCTGTACCTGTTTAAAAACAACTCTTTTTTCATGTTGTGAAAGGAAACCCGGAATCTGATCATAGATTGCAAGCACTTTGCTTCTATATTGTGCATTTATCTTCATAATATCTTCTCGATATAGTTTAAGAATATCTCGCTTTTCCTTGTCTGCCTCCGTAAAGTCTTTCTTATTTTCTATAAATGCAACGACTGGCATGGGCATTCCACCTACAAGCATATACTGATGAAATAACAACATTGCCTGATTATGCATACTACGCTCCAAAGGTTCTCTCTTTTCGAAGCATTTTTTAATGTATTCTACAAGTAATTCTTCACCTAAAGCAAATGCAAATTCTTCAAAATCCAGTGGATACATATTAATATGTCGTTCTTCTGATGGTATTACAATATCCTTAACATTTTCTTTAATGGATATCAAAGAACCCGTTTCCATATAGTCATATCTTCTATCTGCTACCAAATATTTTATTGCAGCTCTTGCCTGCGGAAACATCTGGACTTCATCAAAAATAATTAACGATTTTCGTTCTGTCAATCTTATTCCAAAATGAGTTTGTATCAGCATAAAGAAGGTATCTAGATCATTCATGTGTCTGGTAAAATACATTTCCACTTCTTTGTCCTTTTTAGCAAAGTCTATCAGAATATAACTCTCATATTCATTTTTACCAAACTCTTCACATATGGTTGACTTACCAATTCGCCTGGCACCTTCCACCATTAATGCCCTTTTTCCCTGACTTTCATTCTTCCACTCCAAAAACTTTTTATATATCTTTCTCTTTAAAACCATTTGCACCTCCAAATTATGCGCACATATAAAATCTTTGTATTATTGATTATACGCACATTATACATTTTTATTTGATTATGCGCAAGTTCCAAATTGCTCTATATTACAATTATGCGAACTTTATATTGTAATCTAGTATCTGTAAATGGAGGCATTTTATACCGATATATTTGCTAATCCACCTTTTCAAGTTTTATATAAAATGAATTCTCCGTACAATATCGAGTCGCACTTAAATTAAGCCCGTATCTTTTTCCTTTTTCTAGGTTTAATATAACGGCACAATTGCCTACCTGCCCACCGGTACTTGCAAGCAGTTGTTCTCTGCTAATGCACATAAGTGTATTTAGTTTCGTGGCTTTATTAAGCTCCATGTAGAAGCTTTCTGGTATCTCTGGCATTTCAGAAACGACAGGTGTAACTTGCATTGGCTCCTCTAAAACGGCAAACTTATAATTCAATTTACACCGTAAATACGGCGGCAAATCCATCGGCTTTCCTAGAATTCTTGAGAAATTATAGGTTCCTGGTTTCAGATAGAACTTAAAGCTATTGCCTTCCCACTTAAATTGTCTGTGCAGATTGTCTTCCGAGTAGAGATCCGTATAATAGGTGTACTCCTCGCTTGAATAATCCGCTGCATCTGACAATTGCACCACACTGTATGGAAGCTTCAGATCAAAGTGATTATCCTCATCTTGCTTCACATCTAACTCAAAGATTGTGAAAGGATGTAGCGTCTGATTCATTCTAGCAATTAGAATATTTTTTCCAACCTTACATCTCTGGAATGAGAATTCTCCTT
>CAZUGH010000138.1:0-2179 GCA_964619785.1 uncultured Lachnospiraceae bacterium
AAGAGGAATCTCAAAGCCTTGAATTTATTGGCGTAGAGATTCCGAGAGATTATAAAAAAGGACAGGGGGAGGAGATAACCCTGACTGCAAGTATGATACAAGCTGCAATCAAAACCGAGCAAAGGAGGGAAGAAGAGGAACGGAAGACATGGTTTGTGGAGAATTTTGACAGATTGACATTGCTTGATATATATTCTTCGGATTTGATTGGAGAAGTGCGTAGGAATGTGGTAAGGGATTTGTTGAAGGCAGATGCAGATGAAGAAGTGATAAAGTCGATTATCCGTCCGGAGTTTGATGAAGGACAAGTGCTACAGAAGAAAGCAATGTGGCTAGAGATGAAAGGAAAGTGATGCGATGGGATACTGCTCGGATGGGGAGTGTCCCTTTTTGGTGGAGAGAAATTTTGTGTGGTGGGAGAAGTAGCAGTGTGATATACTGAATATGGTGAAGAGAAATTTTGATTGGAGATAAATAGTATTGCAAACGGATGGAGGATATAGAAATGCTTTGTATGGTAATTGCAATGGTAGATTCGCCGGAAGAAAAACGTAAAATTGAAAAATTGTATGAAAAATATAACAGACTTATGTATACGGTTGCGTTTAAAGTATTGAAACATAGTGAAGATGCAGAGGATGCGTTGATGGAAGCGTGGGAAAAGATTATTGCCCATTTGGATAAAATTAATGAAATAGATTGTCAGGAAACGAAGAGTTTCCTCGTTATTATAACTGAAAGGACAGCAATAGACTTGTATCGAAAAAAAAGCAAAAGAGGAAATATAATGGTGGTGCTAACGGAGTGTGAGGATTCTCCTTTTTTTGCTACACGGGAAAAAGAATTTGAGAACATTGAGTTATATCACGTGATGAGAAATATTCCAAAGAAATATGCTGAGGTTTTGATGTTACATTATATCCACGGATTGACTGGTAGGGAAATTGCGAAGTTATTCGGTATAAAAGAGGATGCTGTTATGAAACGATTGTCCAGAGGACGAAAAATGCTTGGAGAGGAGATGGGAAGATGACAGAGCAACAAATAGTAGCGTATTTACATGAATATATTACGGATGAAATGAATTTGCTTGAGGAAAGTGAAATGTTGGATTATGAACATGAGTTTTCGAACAAATTTCGTAAGAAGATAAGACGTATGTTTTGGAGTGAAAAATATTTTGGTAATAAAATTCATTTAGGATATGTAGTACGAAAGATTGCAATTATAGTACTTATTGTTGCAAGTCTTTTTACTGCTAATCAAGTGAGTGCGAAAGTGTTTGGTTTTGATCTTTGGAAATATGTAGTGTCATTCTTGGCTGAAAATAAAATGGATGAAAGAACATATACGGAAAAGATAACTTCAAAACAGAAAGAGTGCGTAGAAGCGAAGAAGGATGTGCCAGAAACAATTCCGAAAGAATTTAAAGAAAAACTTCGTTTGGAAGATGCAGATGATTTGTATGTGGAATGGAAGTATGGTGAACAGTATTTACAGTATGATCGCGTTAAGTTGTCAGAAGGGTTGTCTATAGCTACAGATGCAGAATACAATTATAAGGAAAAAATCACTGTCTCAGGTTATCAGTGTGAATATTGCGTTAAAGGACAAGAGGCTTGGATTATGTGGGATGACTTAGAGTATAGTTATCAGATTATTGCTACCAATATAACAGATGCCAGGGAAGTATTAATGAAAATGGTGGAGGATATCTATTGGAAGCAGTAAAGAGAAAAAAATAAAAAAGTTGAAAAATTTTTGTCAGGAAATCCTTTTTTGATTCGTTACAATAGTTAGAACGAATTCAAAGGAGGATTTTTTTATGTTCAAAAAAACAAGAAAACAAATGCTGGGATTTGCGTTAGGAGTGGCATTGTTGATGTCAGAAAGTACAGTCATGGCAGCGGAAGATGTAAAACCAATCTTTTCAAGTGGAGAACCAATTGTGTCAGTTACTAGTGTATGTGTTTCAAGGGCTAGAATTGGATTTGATATATCGTCTGGTGGTAACGCAAGTATATCAGCAGGTGTGGTTGGTAGAGCGGGGACTTCCCAAATAGCAATGAAGGTGAAACTGCAGAAATATAATTCTTCTACGAAAAAATGGAATAATGTAAAGATTTGGAGTAAAGACAGTTCATCATCTGGAATTTCTTTTTCCAAAACATATAATCTT
>CAZUGH010000139.1:0-2151 GCA_964619785.1 uncultured Lachnospiraceae bacterium
AGGAATAAATTAATTATTTCTCACACTTCGAAAACTACATGTAATGTTGATTCTCATATAGGTTTTTCCACAACACGGCACTATTTGGTTTTACATGGATTTGTAATCTTCCATCTCGAACTGCTGTTATCTCCGTATGAAGGCTGAAGCCCTCGTTACTACTTTGTGCCAAACGCACCATGACGCATCCATCTGGCAACCCTAGTTTCCAGATGGGGAGATTTATGTCCCGTTCTTCTTCACCAATGTATATGACAACTGCCACGGCATCTTTTTTATCAAAGCGACCATAAGAGATTAGGTTTTGCTCACTCATCAGGTGCACCGTTGACCCCACACGCAATGCGTGATAATCTCTGTGAATACGAATCAGCTCTCGGTGACAGGTGAGCAATTCTTTATCTTCCCTGCCCCATGGATATGTTCTACGATTATCAGGGTCAGTCCAGCCGCACACTCCTGCCTCATCACCATAGTATACTGTAGGTGCACCAATCCATGTCATCTGAAAGAATACAGCCGCCATCATTCTGGCACGGTCTACCCCTTGATTGGCCTGGTCTTGTGTGGAAAATGTAACTCTGCCCACCTGGTGATTTGTTCTCGTCAAGAACCGAGAATGATCATGGTTTGACAATTCATTCATCGCAACCTGTGCGGATTGACATGTGAATCGAGTGGAGTATTTACGCATTGCCTCCCAAAAAGCCGCTGCATTTCCAAGCAAGTCCTGTCGATATACATCGCTGTGTTTTTCCATTCCTGTGAGGAACCAAGTAATCGGTTCCATAAAAGCATCATAGTTCATGACGCTGTCCCATTCATTTCCTGAGAGCCACGGCGATACATCACCATAGTGTTCAGCAAGAATGATTGCTTCTGGATTGGCCTCCTTGACAACACGTCTAAATTCTTTCCAAAAAGAGTGATTGTAGTCAGCTGAATGTCCAAGGTCTGCCGCCACGTCTAAACGCCAGCCATCGACATTATAAGGTGGTGACACCCACTTCTTAGCAATACACATAATATAGGAAAATAGTTTCGGCGATTCTTCATAGTTTAGCTTTGGTAGTGTGTCATGTCCCCACCAGCCATCGTATTTGACATTATAAGGCCATTCATCTTCCCTGAACTTAAAGAAGCTCCGATACGGACTATCTGCGTCCACATAGGCACCTTTCTCGTAATCCGAGCTGCTCTCATATAATCGTTCCCTGTCAAGCCATTTATTAAAAGAGCCACAATGATTAAAAACACCATCTAGGATAACCTTCATACCACGCTTGTGCACCTCTTCAACAAATTTGGCAAAGAAAGCATTGCTTGCTTCTAGATTAACTTTATCCGTCACTCTCTTTTTATATTTTGTCGCATGAGAATTGTCCATATCTCCATCTGCCAATGCTTCCCCACCATCTTCTTGAATCAATGTAAAATGCGGGTCTACGTAATCATAGTCTTGCGTATCATACTTATGATTCGAAGGAGAAACAAAGATTGGGTTTAAGTACAATACTTCAACGCCTAAATCTTGTAGATAATCAAGTTTACCGAGAACACCCTTTAAATCACCACCATAGAATTCACTCACGCCCATTGTGGCAGGGTATTTATACCAGTCATTTACGGGATTAACCGGTTCATTGATATAGATATATTCTCTGTCTACTACATTGTTACTACTATTGCCAGCAGCAAATCGGTCCACAAATATCTGATAATAAACCGCACCCTTTGCCCAGTCTGGTGTCTTATAACCTGGAATAATACGAAAATCATAAAAATGTTTTGGGCGGTCAATCACACCCTCCTGATTGAAGTACACCATCTCAGAACCTTTTTGTATCATAAAATAATATGTAATTGTATGATTCTCCAACCAAAACTCACCCTGATAATAGTCAAACAATCCATCTGTCTTAATCTTCGTCATCGGAATATTGCGTTCAGGGAAAACAAGCGCCACTCGCTGTGCATCATTTTTTGCTACTCGAAGGCGAATCTTTACTTGATCATATTCTACTGGCTCACTTGGTGTCACATAGATATCTGTGCCATCACTAAAGATTGCTTGTCGGTTTATCGGTTCCATAAGGCAGTACTCCTTTTCTTCTTATATTCTAAGCTCCGCGCTTCGCGCTCTCGCAATCC
>CAZUGH010000140.1:0-2139 GCA_964619785.1 uncultured Lachnospiraceae bacterium
CTATAACAAAGTTTTGGTTGACAATTGTCATAAAAGATAGTATCATATTCGAGTGAGTGTTTTCACTCCGACCCATAGGGGTGTAGTTCATCGGTAGAATAAGAGTCTCCAAAACTCCAGAGCCGGGTTCGATTCCTGGCACCCCTGTCTATGAAGAGCTGTTGCAAGATAGCTGAGTAATCAGTTATAGAGCAATGGCTCTCTTTTGTTCCTAATAATTTTTGATTCGCGACAAGTCGCTCGGAAATGAGGTTTTAGTATGTTTAAACTTTTATCACAGGATGGTGGAGCTAGAAGAGGCGAGATGACGACTCCTCATGGCACGATTCAGACACCAGTTTTTATGAATGTGGGAACTGCAGCAGCGATTAAGGGTGCTGTTTCTAGTATGGATTTGAAGGATATACACACGCAAGTGGAATTGTCAAATACGTATCATCTTCATGTGAGACCGGGAGATCAGGTGGTGAGACAGTTAGGCGGTATTCACAAGTTTATGAATTGGGACCGCCCCATTTTGACGGATTCCGGTGGCTTTCAGGTGTTTTCGTTAGCAGGACTCCGCAAGATTAAAGAAGAGGGTGTGACGTTTCATTCGCATATTGATGGCAGGAAGATTTTTATGGGACCAGAGGAAAGTATGCAGATTCAGTCGAATTTGGCATCTACGATTGCGATGGCATTTGACGAGTGCCCGCCTCATCCGGCTACTAGAAAGTACATGGAAGACTCGGTGAATCGAACTACAAGATGGTTAGAGCGATGCCAGGTTGAGATGAAACGCTTGAATGGTTTGCCAGATACAATTAATCCGAAGCAGATGCTCTTTGGTATTAACCAGGGCGGTACGTTTGAAGATATCCGAATTGAACACGCAAAACGAATTTCGGAATTTGATTTAGATGGCTATGCACTAGGAGGCTTGGCGGTTGGTGAAAGCCACGAGGAAATGTATCGCATCATCGAGGAGACAGTGCCATATCTACCGAAGGAGAAGCCTGTCTATCTCATGGGAGTGGGAACTCCAGCCAATATATTAGAAGCAGTTGAGCGCGGTGTTGATTTTTTTGATTGCGTTTATCCAGCAAGGAATGGCAGACACGGACACGCATACACGAATCATGGACGAATGAATATGATGAATGCTCGTTATGAATTAGATGACCGTCCGATTGAGGAAGGCTGTCAGTGTCCAGCATGTAAACATTACAGTCGTGCGTACATTAGACATCTATTAAAGGCAAAAGAAATGCTGGGACTTCGTTTATTGGTCTTGCATAATTTGTACTTTTATAATACAATGATGGAAGAAATTCGGTTTGCCATCGAGGATGGTCATTTTTCGGAATATAAGAAAAAGAAGCTTGAAGGACTAGAACAGAACAATTAATTTTTAATCAGGAGGACATAACATGTCAGGATATGCAGGTATTATTTTACTATACGTAGTTATTATTGGAGCATTTTACTTTTTTGCCATTCGCCCACAGAGAAAGCAGCAGAAGCAGCATGACGTTTTGCTTGCAAGCATGGAGATTGGGGACAGCATCTTAACGACTAGTGGATTTTATGGTGTTGTGATTGATATGACAGATGAGGTTGTTATTGTTGAATTTGGTAGCAATAAGAATTGCCGTATCCCAATGAAGAAAGATGCTGTTGTAGAAGTTGAAAAAGCAGAACAGTAGATAAGTATACAAACTCCCTTGGGACATGTCGATTGTGGCATTCCTAAGGGAGTTTTCTGTTATGCAGATATAAAATGGGGGATTACGATATGAGGAAAATGAAGTGTATATTATTACTATGTCTCTTTGCGGTCATGATTCTTATGCCAATGGGAATTCATGCACAGGGGCAACGTGTTGTTCGAGTTGCGATGTTTCCGCTTGGACAGTTTCAATATATGAATGACAAGGGTGAAGCTTGCGGTTACCATATTGATTATTTGAATAAGCTCGCCCAGACAACGCATTGGAAGTATGAATATGTTGAGACAGATGATTTCCAAGGAGCATGCGCACTTTTGAAAAAGGGAAAAGTTGATTTGGTTGCGCCTGTACAACGCAAGGATTACTTGGCAGCCGATTTTGAGTACTCAGCGTATACGATGGCAACGGAATGTGCAGCAATATATAC
>CAZUGH010000141.1:0-2049 GCA_964619785.1 uncultured Lachnospiraceae bacterium
TCTGAAAGAAAACCACTGGATTTTAATTTGAAATTGGTTAACTAAATGACATTGCAAAGTGAATAGTGCAGAAAATCGAATTGTAAGCATATCTCAGTCGTGGATTCGCTCAATCGTAAGGAGGAAAATAAAAGCCCCCGTTGAATTCGGTATCAAATTTGATCTGAGCTTAGATGAAAACGGTTTTGGTCGAATCGAGAAAATATCCTATGAAACTTACAATAAAAGCACAGTAATGATTAAAACTATTGAACGCTACAAAGAACGGACTGGACATTATCCAGAACGAGTGCTTGCGGATTAGATTTATCGAACTAGAGAAAACAGAAACTTCTGTAAGTCTTACAGAATCCGACTATCTGGTCTTAAGCTTGGAAGATCAAGCAAAGAAAAAACAAGAGTATTAAGATAATACCGTTCAAATTATGCTTTTGCGCTTAAAAATGGATCAGTCTGTTGATTTAGGAATGAAAACTCATTGGTCGCTGTCAGAAGCTGAAGAAATGTATTATCAGTTGAATGATTTTATGAAATGTCATGACATTAAACCTTTGTAGTAACAGACAAGTATTAGTAAAACACCCCTAGATGTGAATCTGAAAAAAATTGGTAACATCAGGGGTAATTTATGGTTGACAAATGTATACCAAAGGAGTATTCTTTAGATAAAGGTAAACAGACGACTACTTAAAAACAAGAATGAAGGAGAGATTATTATGAATGATATTCGTTTATCAGATTCCGAATGGGAAATTATGAATTGTCTATGGAATACACCGCATATGAAGATTAGTCAGATAGTTTTAGAATTGAATACGAAAAGATTTTGGGATAAACATACAGTTATAACTTTACTAAATAGAATGGAAAACAAAGGTGCTGTTGCTTATGAAAGAAAAGGGCGAGCAAAAGTATATTTTCCTATTGTTTCTCAAACTGAGATTGTTAAGAAAGAAACAGAACAATTTATAGAGCGGGTTTATCAGGGAAGTCTTGGTATGATGGTTAACTCTTTTATTGATACTAAATCGATTAAAAAAGATGAGATAGATGAACTTTATAATATCTTAAAGGAGGCAAAAAAGGGCCAAAACAATGATTGAAATTTTAGTCGAGTGTAATTTATTAATAATACTTATTATAGTTTTTCGTAGTTTATTTCATCGTTTTCTATCAGCTAAATTAATGTATAGAATTTGGATTCTTGTAGTGCTTCGTATGGTGCCAATAGGATTGTTTTTTGGAGTAGGAAAGCAGCCCATAATCTTGAACATGATTAGTGTGGTTATTAGAAAACTGACAAATAATAACTTCGCTTTCCTTGATTTTTCGGTCATATCTATTCCCTGGTATCTGTTAACTATATGGATATTGGGAAGTTTGATTACTTTTCTATGGGAGTATATAGTAAATTTCAGATTTGAAAGAAATTTATTTGAAAACCGTGAAAGATTATACGGTATCACCAACGCATATCCTGTATATCAGGTTTCGAATTTATTGTCATCTTGTGTGTTCAAGGTAAAAGGAAAATATGGTATTTATATTGGAAGAGATGTGGTAGATAATTCAGAATTGTTACGTGTGATTTTAACTCATGAGGAGTGCCATTTGAAATCTAGAGATTTATTGTGGGGAAAAATGCGAATGATTGCGGTTGCCATTGGCTGGTTTTGCCCTCTTGTATGGATTGCAGCAATTATTTCAAAAGAAGATTGTGAAATGTCTTGTGATGAAAAAACAATAAAGTCTTTGAATATGGATCATATCACATATGGAGAAATGATATTGGATTTGGTAAGGGGGGCGAGTACAAAATCAGAAAGTTTTTTCTGCCAGGCTGCTATGATTGCACCTACTTCCCATGGACTTAAGATTCGTATTAAAAAATTAGTAGGCAAAGAAACAAAAAAATGCTTGCAAAAATGTATGGGGATTGTATTTTTGTTGATTTGTTTTTCTCTTTGTTTTTTCAGTACTTCATTTCTTAATGGAATGAATGGGGAAGAACTTATACGGCAGTATGTTTATTATTCCAATCATAATTAT
>CAZUGH010000142.1:0-2038 GCA_964619785.1 uncultured Lachnospiraceae bacterium
TAAGATATATACAAATCTTGTTCTTTTATGTTATTTGTAATAATAGAAGATAGGAATGGAGGTTAGATAAATCTTATGAAATTTATTTCTTGGAATGTAAATGGCCTGCGTGCTTGTGTAGGCAAGAACTTTATGGAAGATTTTCATAAACTTGATGCGGATATTTTCTGTGTTCAAGAAACAAAATTACAAGAAGGTCAGATTGAACTCAATCTCCCTGGATATTATCAGTATTGGAATTATGCACAGAAGAAGGGATATTCTGGTACCGCTATTTTTACGAAAAAGGAACCGATGAATGTCACTTATGGAATGAATATTCCAGAGCATGATATGGAAGGCCGTGTCATAACATTAGAGTATGAAGAATTTTACTTTGTCACGGTTTATACGCCAAATTCTCAAAATGAGTTAAAGAGACTTGACTATCGTATGCAATGGGAGGATGATTTTCGTAAGTATCTTAATCAATTAGCAACGACAAAAGGTGTGGTTGTTTGTGGAGACCTTAATGTAGCACATGAGGAGATTGATTTAAAGAATCCGAAGACGAATAAAAATAATGCTGGCTTTACCATGGAAGAACGTACCAAGATGACAGAGCTTCTTGATAGCGGGTTTATCGATAGCTTTCGATATTTTAATCCAGATCAGGAAGGGATTTATAGTTGGTGGTCATATCGCTTTAAGGCAAGAGAGAAGAATGCAGGATGGCGGATTGACTATTTTCTAGTATCGAAGAATCTTGAGGATAAGCTTCACAGTGTGGACATACATACTGAGATTTATGGCTCGGATCATTGTCCGGTGGAACTTGTTCTTGATATAGAATGAAAGGAGAATTAAAATGAAATATTCAATTGAAGGTGCTCCCTTACCAGTCGTTATCTGTGATATGGAGCCAGGAGAAACAATGATTACCGAGAGAGGTGCTATGTCGTGGATGTCACCTAATATGCAGATGGAGACAACAGGTGGTGGCGCTGGTAAGATGTTAGGTCGTATGTTCTCAGGGGAGAGTATTTTCCAGAATCGCTATACTGCGATGGGTGGACCAGGACAGATTGCTTATGCATCTAGCTTTCCAGGTTCGATTATCCCGTTTGAGATTGGCCCAGGTAGTGAGATTATTGCACAGAAGAGTGCATTTTTGGCTTCTACTTCAGGTGTGGAGTTATCAGTATATTTTCAGAAGAAGCTAGGTTCTGGTTTCTTTGGCGGAGAAGGATTTATCATGCAACGTCTCTCTGGACAGGGAACAGCATTTATTGAGATTGATGGTTATGTGAAGGAATATCGTTTGGAAGCAGGTCAGTCTATGGTGATTGATACGGGTTACTTAGCTGCAATGGATGTAACTTGTAACATGGAGATTACAACGGTAAAGGGCATTAAAAATATGTTCCTTGGCGGAGAAGGATTATTCAATACAGTTGTCACTGGTCCAGGTCGTGTGTTCTTACAGACGATGCCAGTATGCCAGATGGCAGATACACTTCGTCCATTCTTCCCAAGTAGCAATAATTAAGAAGACCTATTGACAAAGCAATTATTTTGTCCTACAATGGGGAAGAATTAATTACATACCTTTTGGGGAGCTGATTGGCTGAGAGGGGACACGTGTCCCGACCCATTGACCTGATTCGGATAATGCCGGCGTAGGGATGATAGTATATCGTTTATTACAGCATATCCAGTTGGGTATGCTGTTTTTTCGCAGTTAATTGAATTATGGTAGAGTTGAGAGTGAGACATTGGTCGCATGAAGGGGTACACCACCACGGGTGTAGTTCTTTGTGTGGCCTTTTTTGATTGGAAAGGAGAGATACAATGATTATTGTGAATGGCGAAGAGAGAGTCTTCGAGGAAAATGTAACGCTCAGCCAGTTTCTTGAGCGTGAAGGCTACCGCATGGACCGCATTGCTGTTGAAATCAATGAAGAGATTGTGCCAAAGAGCCAATATGACGACCATTGCTTTAGCGATGAAGACAAGATAGAAATCATTCATTTTGTGGGAGGTGGATAAAATGTGAAAA
>CAZUGH010000143.1:0-1880 GCA_964619785.1 uncultured Lachnospiraceae bacterium
AGCAGGAAGTCTTATGTTAGGAATCCATCATCCCACAAAATTTGTGATTGAGCCAATTTATTAGATAATGCTCATGAGGCATGTCGTGATATTCACGATCCGAAACCTCGTCAGATTATGGTGCAGTTATTTACAACTGACCACGAGTTTGTTATCCACATCCATAACACCCTGCCGGGTAACCAGCCGGGTGCTAAAGCAGTTGAAAAGTCTGATTTAGTGCATGGATTTGGAATGAAGAATGTTGAGTCTGTTACGCTGAAGTATCTCGGTAACTACACTCATTACGAAGAAAACGAAAGGTATCATGCGATTGTTTCTATACCAATCATTGATAAGCCTCTTATTCCATAATATCAACATCTTCTCCTCGGAGGATTTTGTTGATATTACGAACTGCACACATTTTCCCACACATCGTGCATGTATCTTCTTTTTCTGGTTTACTCTCTTGGCGATATCTTCTCGCCTTCTCCGGGTCGATAGCAAGCTCGAACTGTTTCTCCCAATCGAGTTCGCGTCTTGCTTCACTCATCTCATAATCCCAATCTGCTGCCCCAGGCAATCCTTTGGCAACATCTGCTGCATGAGCGGCAATCTTCGATGCGATGATTCCCTCTTTTACATCATCAACGGTTGGTAAGCGAAGATGTTCAGCTGGCGTAACATAACATAAGAAAGAAGCTCCGTAAGTAGCTGCGATTGCTCCACCGATTGCACTTGTGATATGATCGTAGCCTGGAGCCACATCCGTAACTAGAGGTCCCAACACATAGAATGGGGCGCCTTTACAAACGGTCTGTTCAATCTCCATATTTGCTTTAATCTGATTCAACGGCATATGTCCTGGTCCTTCAATCATGACCTGAACATTCTTGTCCCAAGCACGCTGTGTCAGCTCACCAAGTGCTACTAATTCCGAAATCTGAGATATATCTCCCGCATCTGCGATACTGCCCGGACGACAAGCATCACCGAGACTCAATGTCACATCATACTCTTGACATATCTCTAGGATTTCGTCATATCTCTCATAAAACGGATTTTCATTACCGGTCAACTCCATCCACGCGAAGATAATTGAACCACCACGTGAAACAATATTCGTATGACGAAGGTGAGATTTGAATCGTCGAGCTGTCTCTTTATTAATGCCACAATGAATCGTCATGAAATCCACGCCATCGTTCGCATGCATACGAACGATATCAATCCACTCGTCTGATGTAATTGTCTTTAACGCCTTATTGTAATAGACAACGGCATCATAGATTGGCACCGTACCTAAAACCGCTGTACATTCAGCCGTTAACTTTCGTCGAAACTTCTGTGTATCTCCATAAGAGCTCAGGTCCATGATAGCCTCTGCACCCATATCAACCGCTGCCTGTACTTTCTCCATCTCGACATTTAGGTCAAGGCAATCTCGACTCGTACCCAAATTGACATTAATCTTGGTCTTTAATTCCTTACCGATACCAAATGCTTTCAAGCATTTGTGATTCTTGTTCGCTGGAATCGCCACCTGTCCTTTGGCTACTAACTCTACTAGCTTTTCTACGTCCATTTTCTCATACTCTGCAACTCTCTTCATCTCAGGGGTAATGATTCCCTTCCTTGCAGCATCCATTTGTGTTGTGTAATTCATATTCGTATTCTCCTTCTACAATCTTTACTGCGCAGGAAAAAGGCAAGCATTATAAAATGCTCGCCTAAAAGTCTTGTATTCATGCTTTCCTACGGTGGCATTATCCACATCAGGTCTATGGGTCAAAGGTCACACCTTTATCTCAGCCTGTATACAAGCCCCCCAAGTTGTTCAATTGTGCTGTAAGTGTAACATAGGTCATTGATAAAATCAACCCTATTTCCAGCTGAAC
>CAZUGH010000144.1:0-1784 GCA_964619785.1 uncultured Lachnospiraceae bacterium
AGATATATTCAGTATAACATAGGTTTTTCTCAAGTACAAGTATCAGTTTCCTTTACCGCCACTTGTATGAGTTTCTTCAACCGCCACTTGATTTTACCATTCCACCTAGCATTCCACCTAATACACATAAGAAAAACACCGTCAGCATTCCTGGAATTGCAGTGAACAGTTGTCGATTTATCGCCATACTAACAACCACAACCATAAAAAAGTAGCATAGTCCTAATACACCACCCCATAGAAAGCGCTTACTCTGCTTTCTCCCCGCGAACATCATTCCTCCCAAAAAGCACGAGAAAATATAGGAAAATATAATGCCTCCATTCACGATACGTTCTGATATCTGAACTTTCCAAAGCATAAATGCAAGAATCACAAGTACAAGCATCGTCACAACAAAGGATATACACAAAAACTTAATCAATCCTAATACATTACTGCCAATCTCTTGTTTCATGAAAGCCCTCCATCCAATCATTTCCTTGTAATATATGTTGCTTTCATTTCATTTAGAACTGTGTTAGAATACAGTTACTATAAACGAAAAACAATAAGAAAGGACGAATCCGAATGGAAACAATTGATCTTCATGTTCACTCCTGTCATTCCGATGGCACGATGACTCCAACACAGATTGTTGAACTCGCTATCAAGCAAAATCTAGTAGCCATTGCACTTACGGACCACGACACAACCTCCGGCATTGCAGAAGCGTTAAAAGCTGGGGCTAGCGTAGGTCTCAAGGTCATCCCCGGAATCGAGTTGTCGTGTAAATATGGTGAAAAAGAAATTCATATTCTCGGTTACAACTTAGACTATAACAATCCAAAGCTCTTAGAAACGCTGAATCAGGTTGCGGCAGAACGCGATAATCGCAATCGAAAAATGTGCGAAAGTTTGACTTTAGGTGGGTATCCAATCCAATACGAAGAATTGGTCGAGAACTATGGCGATGCCATCATTACAAGAGCTCATTTTGCGAAGCTGCTCGTAAAAAAAGGAATCCTCCAGTCGATGGATGAAGCCTTCCGTGGATGTTTAAATGACAAGTCGCCATATTTCATCACACGCAAGTATCTCACTCCCGAAGAAGCGATTCACTTGATCCAACGAGCCGGAGGAATTCCAGTTCTTGCTCATCCTCTTCTCTATAAACTAAGTGTTACCGAGCTCGGCAAACTATTAAACACATTGAAAGAACATGGTCTTCGTGGTATCGAAGCATTGTATTCTTGTAATCAGGGAACCGATGAAGCTTTTGTTCGTAAGCTAGCAAAAGAGCACGAACTATTCATCACCGGTGGTTCTGATTTTCACGGTGCCAACAAGCCTCATATCCAACTCGGCCGCGGTACAGGGCACCTATTTGTACCAAGTGATTTACTTGATAATCTTCTGTAATGTCGAATAGAGTATCTGAGTATCGATTGGTTTTGCAATATGTCCATTCATTCCACTAGCTAAAGCCGCTGTGACATCCTCTGTAAACGCATTGGCTGTCATAGCATAAATTGGAATGGTTGCTGCAATGTCTGAGTTACAATCAGTTTCACGCTTCCACCCTCTGGTGTAAACTTCACCGCATTTGAGAGGAAATTCAATAGAATCTAGTTCACACGTAATGCATCACCAATTAAAGATTCTTCTGTTACATGATTTAGTTCAACGCCAAACTCAATTCCCTTATCCTTGCATTGACTATAGTAAAGTGTCGTAATTCCCGTCAATAGTTCCTTGAAATCAAATGTATTATGGCCAATCTTCAACTTGTTACTCTCAATCGC
>CAZUGH010000145.1:0-1753 GCA_964619785.1 uncultured Lachnospiraceae bacterium
ATGATTGAAATTGGCATTATAACGCTGTATCTGCTATAATTAGTACCAGAAAAGGAGTACGGAATTATGGCATTCAAATATACAGAAGAACAACTGAATACAATGGATAAGTCTCTTCTGGTTGGATTGTTTCTCGGTCTACAGGAGCAGGTAGAGGAACTTTCCAAGGAAACACATGCCTTAAATGATAAGATGCAGCTCATGATGGAGCAGATCGTTCTTTCCAATCAGCATCGTTTCGGGAGATCATCAGAAAAAATGAATGATATTTCCCAGATTTGCTTTATGGAAGTAGACGGCACTATCGTATTCTTCAACGAAGCAGAAGCAGTCTGTGATTTGGAAGTATCTGAACCAGATGATCTTGAACCTGTAAAATCAAAATCCAAAAAGACGTCAGGCAAGAAAGAAGCAGACATGTCAGGACTTCCGACCAATCGAATCGATCACTATCTTTCGACAGAAGAACTGGTTGCAGAGTTTGGAGAAAACGGATGGAAGCAGTTGCCAGATGTCGTTGCCAAGCGATATAAATTTGTGCCTGCAAAGGTGGAAGTTGACGAGCATCATATCGGTGTTTATTCCAGTAAGATGGACGAGCACATGGTGAAGGCTCCACATCCAAAAGGACTTTTACATGGAAGTCCAGTGTCACCATCCCTTGGTGCCGCGATTATGAATGGAAAGTATGTTAATGCTGTTCCACTCTACCGCTTGGAAAAGGAGTTTGAGCGTTATGGTTTGTCGATTACCCGTCAAAACATGGCAAACTGGATGATTCGTCTAAGCGAAGAGTACCTGTCGGTTATCTATGACTATTTGCACAAGCTGCTATATGAGTATCATGTTATACAGGCAGATGAAACGTCGGTTTTGGTAAATCGAGATGGTCGCTCTGCTGGAAGCAAGAGTTGGATGTGGGTATACCGTTCTGGATATATGGACACGGAGCGTCAGATTGTGCTTTATGAATACCAGAAAACCAGAAACGCATCGCATCCCAGAAAGTTCCTAGAAGGTTTCTCTGGGGTATGTGTGACAGATGGATATCAAGTCTATCATACCGCAGAACAGGAGATGGAGGAACTGACCATTGCCGGATGTTGGGTTCATGCAAGACGATACTTCGATAAAGCATTGAAGGTTCTTCCTAAGGATGTACGTAAGAAATCCATTGGCCACCTGATTATGAAACAGATTCAGGCCATCTATCGGGAAGAAGGAAAGCTTGCAGAACTAACGGCAGAAGACAGACTTATGCAACGCCAGTTGATTATCAAGCCACTGGTGGATGCTTTATTTGTGTACCTCAAACAGCATGACGGCGAAGTGACTGCAAAAGGAAAGCTTCGCGAAGCATTCACCTATGCATTGAATCAGGAAAAATATTTACGAGTATTTCTAGGTGATGGTGAAGTTCCTATGGATAATAATGCCAGCGAACGAGCAATCCGCGGTTTCTGTATTGGCAGAAAAAACTGGCAGGTCATTGATACCGTCAATGGAGCCAACGGTTCGGCTATCATCTACAGTATCGCCGAGACAGCAAAAGCAAACAACTTAAAACCATACGAGTATTTTGAATATCTGCTGACTGAGATTCCAAAACATATGGATGAGACGGATCCATCATTTCTGGATAGTCTCTTACCTTGGTCGGAAGAGCTTCCAGAAAATATGCGAAAGCCAAAATCAAAAAAGAATGGGTCATGAGAATGACCTTTGATTTGTCAAGGTACTCATGATGGAGCGT
>CAZUGH010000146.1:0-1722 GCA_964619785.1 uncultured Lachnospiraceae bacterium
GTTATCAAAGACAGTC
The DNA here is from genome assembly GCA_964619785.1 of uncultured Lachnospiraceae bacterium. GTDB lineage: Bacteria > Bacillota > Clostridia > Lachnospirales > Lachnospiraceae > CAZUGH01. Next base: position 17 of record CAZUGH010000146.1, read on the forward strand.
AATAGGCTGTCTTTTTTATATGTAAACAAATGAAAGAAGGTGAAGTGATGAATAAAGCATGGTGGAAAGCAGCAGGAATCAGAGCAATCAAAACTGTTGCACAGACTGCTGTTGCAACAATTGGAACAGCAATGGTGATTAATCAGGTTGATTGGTTGATGGTAGTATCTGCATCTGCATTGGCAGGTGTTCTTTCAATACTGACATCTGTTGCAGGCATACCTGAAGCAAGCACGAAGGAAGGAGAATAAACAATGGCTATTACAGCAAAAAAGATTATAGCAAAGGCAAATTCACAGATTGGTTTGAAGGAAAAGCCTGCAAATAGTAACAATGTGAAATACAACACTGATTATTATGGAAAGCCTGTCAGTGGTGCTTCTTATCCTTGGTGTTGTGCATTCGTTTGGGACATTTTCAGATTATGTAATGCATCTAAGCTTTTTTGTGGTGGCACAAAGACAGCTTACTGTCCTACAGTGGAATCATATGCCAAGAGCCACAAACAGTTCTATGCAAATGACAATGGAAAGGCAGGTGATTTGTGCCTGATGGACTTTGGCAAAGGAAGAGCATTACACATAGGAATTGTTAAGGCAAAGAGTCAGACTCCTTGTCTTATTTTTGTCTCAGTTGTTTTATTAAGCACCTCAAATATTTTTGAAAATAGAACGGCACTGATTATCGCTACGACAACTCCAATAATGTTTGCCCACACACGAATTGCAATTGCCGTATCTGCTGGGAATAATAATACCGCCGTAATCAGCGCACTGAACGAATTATAAATTGTCTTGATGAAGTATGACGTAATAAACATCGACATAAATCCAGCTAGTAGTACGAGCATTACCTGATACTGAGCTGACACGAAATTCTCAAACAGTGCAAACACGGCTACGCTTCCAATAATTGTTGCAGGAATACGAAGTAACATTCTAGCTTTGTAATCTGCCAACAGTGGCATTCCAAGTGAGAGTTCTGTCAGCGCAATCCACATTGTTTTAGGAAATGAAACCAAATCTCCAACTAACATTACGAGACTAAGCGTGATGACCAGACGTATGTACCATTGAGTTCTCGTCGAGCCAATCTTGTTCTCTATGAATAAATCTTTTATTGATCGTTTGTCCTTTTGTTTCGCATGAAGTAAGTAATAAACCACGGCTATCAGAACTCCACCAATTACTAAGCTGATCCATCTTTTTTGAAAAAGAGCTCCGGTTACATCGTATCCTTGCAGCATAATATAACCCATCGTAAATGGCAGATATCCACTGCTTGAGAGGTCATGTCCTGTAAGTACCATAATGCATGTCAGTGAAAAAATATTGACCAACAATCCAATCAAAGGGTTAATCAATGAACTTTGGTGCAAATGCAAGTAGTACAAACAGTAACGCAATGCTTACAGATGCCTGTGTTGCATTGTAACCCAGGTTCGCGCCTATCAGGATTAGCAATCCCATAAGAAGCACAACACCAACGATGCTGTTCTCTTTTCCACACAAGTAATTATATCCATTAATAAAGAATACACAGAATAAAAAAATCGGTAGTTTCTTCACGATTATAAGTGCGAATTCTTTCAGTTTTATTGAGCTCATATCTTACTCCTTTTATTCGAGTTGAATTCTAGGATTCAAGGAACAATTATATGGGTTTTGAGCGGAAATGTCCACAATTTTTTTGCAAGTAATATATTT
>CAZUGH010000147.1:0-1718 GCA_964619785.1 uncultured Lachnospiraceae bacterium
CTTTCTTTTTTACTATAGGAAGCTTCGGTGCTTTTCCATAGTAGTAATACTTTGGACATTTCCCTTGTGCTTTACCACCACTATAATAATATACAATTTTATATCTTGCCACCTTCGAAGTCGCTGTCTTACCTGGTGGTACACTTTTTACTTTCTTGCCGTTTACCTTCCAGGTCTTAGCTCCATTGCAATCATCGAGTGGAATCGTTTTGGAGGAATGATTGATGACTTTGGTGAGCTTAGGCAATTTATTCAAGTCAGCTTTATAAGTCTTGAGTTTTTTAGGTATTGTAATCGTACGCAATTCTTTACATCCCTTAAATGCATTTTTACCAATGTAGGTGACCGTGTCGGGGATGGTTAGGTTTTTGAGCGATTTACAACTTCCAAAACACATTTCACCAATCTTTTGCAATTTTGTAGGAAACACTACATTTTCTAGTCTAAAACATCTATAAAACATTTTATCTGAAAATGCTGATACCTTATCAGAAATCGCAATATTCTTCATATATTTAAAAGAAGATATCGCCCCATATCCAATTGATTTTAAACTATTTGGTAAAATAACATCTTTAACAAATCTTCCATCCAAACCATATACAGCTATACTGGTTATTCCTTCTTCAACAACGATTTTTTTTGCTTTATCCATTGTTGCTTGAGGACAACCAACTCCAATATTTATTTCGCCACTGCCTCTAACTGTTAGTACTCCATTCTCGCTTAATGTATAAGATGCATTTTTTCCACATGACTCATTTTCCACATATGGCACAGCATTTATGGTTATAACTGGAAGATAATACATGATACACACAAAAACAATAACCTTTAATAATCGTTTCATATTCTCCTCCTAATCCATATTTGATTTATCTGTCATAAACATTACTTGAACCTGTTTGCTAAGCTTTACTGTACGTTTTTCCTTTTTGGTAACAGTTTTATCATCCTTTGTTTCAACCGTTTTTTTCGTATATGTTACTGTATTTTTTTTGTTGCCACATTCAGGAACTGTCGTCATGATATAGTGAATATCTCCATCATAATGCATTCCCTCCATTTCGTTCATCACTGTTAGTGCTTTTATATTTGTCTTAATGCGTTTTTTCTTTTTGATTTCACTGGTACCTTTCTTTGTAATGGTGTAACGCATTAGAGCGCATGGCATTGCTGCTTTTCCTTTTTTTGTTCTATTTCCTTCAGAACCACCTGCCACATACACCGTATAATTTCCTGACCCATTTGGATTCGTCATATCAATAGACTGTAAAGAGTCATATGGCTTACCCCAGTTTCCTTTTGCTTTTGTTTGGGTTGCTGTACATATAATTGATTTCTTAGGTATATTTTTACAATTCAGTTTTACAAGTTTCTCTTTACCCTTATTGTTCTGTTTTTTCAATACACTCATTAACTTCTTTTTATTAATACATGTAAGTTGTATTTGTCCTTTTTCTTTTCCTTTTTTTGCAAGTTGTGTCCACAAAAGAATGGTTTTCTTATCTGTAGACAAACAAGCTTCCACATGTAAAGTTCCTCTTGCTGATTTTCCTTTCTTGTTTGCATTCTGAGGTGAAGTTAAAAACATAGGACTTAATTTTTTTAAATGAATTTCATCTTTATAATCATATGTACCCTTAATAAACCTTATAAAACAAACTGCATTTCCCCATACTATATTTTTCTTTTTATCAGCAACCACCTTGCCAGCA
>CAZUGH010000148.1:0-1713 GCA_964619785.1 uncultured Lachnospiraceae bacterium
CTTTCTTTTTTACTATAGGAAGCTTCGGTGCTTTTCCATAGTAGTAATACTTTGGGCATTTCCCTTGTGCTTTACCACCACTATAATAACATATAATTTTGTATCTTGCTATCTTCGAAGTCGCCGTCTTGCCTGGTGGTACACTTTTTACTTTCTTGCCGTTTACCTTCCAGGTCTTAGCTCCATTGCAATCATCGAGTGGAATCGTTTTGGAGGAATGATTGATGACTTTGGTGAGTTTAGGCAATTTATTCAAGTCAGCTTTATAGGTCTTGAGTTTTTTTGGAATTGTAATCGTACGTAATTCTTTACATCCCTTAAATGCATTTTTACCAATGTAGGAGACTGTGTCGGGGATGATTAGGCTCTTGAGTGATTTACAGTTTTGAAACACTTCTTTGCCAATTTTCTTTAATTTAGATGGCAAATATATGTTTACAGCTTTTTCACAGTATGTGAATGTCATTTCATCAAGCTTCATTACACCATTAGGCACATTGATTTCTGTCAAACTATGCATATCATAAAGTCCGCCACATCCCAAATCTAATAATGACTTTGGCAAAGAAATAGAAGTTGCATATTTTGCTGGACTTAATCCAAATTCCCCCAACGAGGTTATTCCCTCTTCCACTACAACTCTATTGGCTTTTTTAAATGGCTTCTGATACTTTGAGCCATCAAGAATTACTTTTCCTATCCCTCGTATTCTTAATATTCCATCCTCACCCAGTGTAAATGTTGCGTTCTTTCCACATGGTTCATTTTCTAGAATGTTGGCTGCATTTATACTAACCGTTGGTAAACACAACACACAAATAGCAAAAAGAAATAATAATAATTTTCTCATGTTCTCCTCCTAATCCATATTTGATTTATCTGTCTCAAACATCACTTGAACCTGTTTACTCAGATTCACTATTCGCTTCTCCTTCTTTATAACTATTTTGTTATCCTTTGTTTCAACCTTTTTTTTCGTATATGTTACTGTATTTTTTTTGTCGCCACATTCAGGAACTGCCGTCATGATATAATGAATATCTCCATCATAATGCATTCCCTCCATTTCATTCATCACTGTTAGTGCTTTTATGTTTGTCTTAATTCGTTTTTTCTTTTTGATTTCACTGGTACCTTTCTTGGTAATGGTGTAACGCATTAGAGCACATGGCATGGATGCTTTTCCTTTTTTTGTTCTATTTCCTTCAGAACCCCCTGCCACATACACCGTATAATTTCCTGAGCCATTTGGATTTGTCATATCTATCGACTGGAAAGAATCATATGGCTTGCCCCAGTTACCCTTGGCTTTTGTTTGGGTTGCTGTACAGATAATGGCTTTCTTAGGGATATTCTTACAATTCAGTTTTACAAATTTTTTCTTATTTCCCTTCTGCTTGTTTAGTACAGCAAATAGTTTTTTTCTATTAATACAGGTGAGTTGAATCTGTCCCTTCTCTTTTCCTTTTTTCGCAAGCTGTGTCCATAACAAAATGGTTTTCTTATCTGTAGACAAACAAGCTTCCACATGCATAGTTTCTCTTGTTGACTTTCCTTTCTTGTTTGCATTCTGTGGTGCAGTTAAATATGCATAACTTATATTTTTTATTGAATCTACTTTATTATAGTCATGCGTTCCCTTTTCAAACCTAATAAATCCAACTGCATTTCCCCATACTATATTTTTCTTTTTATCAGCAACCACCTTGCCAG
>CAZUGH010000149.1:0-1700 GCA_964619785.1 uncultured Lachnospiraceae bacterium
CAAGTAAAATCGCTCATTTAGATATTTTAAAAGTGAATTTCTCTGTTTTGTGAAAAGAAATTGGGAAAAAAGAAAAAAACTTGTGAGATATGACAATGATATAAAATGCTAGATTGACAAAATAAAAAAATACTTGTATGGTAGTAGTTGTGAATATTCATATATGAAAGTTGGGTTGTAGGGAATGAAAAAATTAGGCAAATTACAGATAGGATTGTTAGCTACAGCGATTGCTGTTGCTGCAGTGGTGATTAGTACCTCTATCTTTTATCAAGGTCATTGGTTTAACAGTACGACTGTTAATGGAATCGATGTATCAAACTGTTCTTATAATGAGGCAAAGACGAAGTTAGAGAATGCATTTTCCGACTATCAGATTGAGATAAAAGGGCGTGAACAGGGTTCACTAAGAATTGCTCGTGAAGAGATAGACTTTAAGTTGGCAATCGAAGAAGATTTGAATCGCTTATATGATGAACAGCACGATTCATATTTTTTGTTTCATTTATTTGGTTCGAAGGAATATAATTGTGGAGTGAATTATTCAGAGAAGAAACTTACGAGTCTGATTAAAAAATCAGAATTAGTAAAAGGGAGTTCTTCCTATAAAATACAAAAACCAAAGAATGCTTATTTAGAATATAATAAGGATAAGGGTGCCCTAGAGATAATTCCAGAGGTCTATGGCAATCAATTGAACATGGATGTTCTTTCTGGAAAGCTAAAAGAATCAATCACGAATTTAGATACTTCACTTGATTTGACGGCGAACAGCAATGAAGAGACTGCCTATAAAATTCCCACTATCAAACAGGACAGTAAGAGCCTTGTTGATGATATGGAGAAATATAATCAGGTTGTTAATCATTGGATTACATGGGATATGGGCGAAGGACAGGCAGAGACTATTACACCTGATAGAATATACAAGTGGATTCATTTTAAGAAGAATGGCAAATTAGTAGTAGATGAGAAGAAGGTTGGCAACTGGGTCACTAAGTTTTGTACGAAATATCGTACAGTAGGGAAAACAAGAACCTTGAAGACACATAGTGGCAAAAAGGTTGAGATTGAGGGCGGCGATTATGGTTGGATTATCAATTATGATAAGACGCAAAAGCAAGCAGTAAAAGCAATTAAGAATCTTCAGAATTCAGATGATATTCACGCATATATTGACAGTCCTTCTGAAGAGATGAAGAGCAAGCTGACAACGACATTGAAACCACAGTATTTGTTAAGTGCATATCAGAAGGATTATGAGAATTTCAATGATGATTGGAATCACAAGCGTTACGTAGAAGTGTCATTGACGGAGCAGAAAGTATATGTGTGGAAGAATGGAAAATGTATTTATACGGCGAAATGCATCACTGGTAAACCAACACCAGAGCGTCGTACAAAGACGGGAACATTTTATATCAAAGAACATACAGCTGCGAAGACGTTAGTAGGCGATGATTATAAGACACCAGTTAAGTTCTGGACACGAATTACTTGGTCAGGAACAGGCTTTCATTCAGCTACATGGCAGGCATGGAGTAGGTGGACGCCGAACTATTATAAGTCACATGGTTCACACGGATGCGTGAATTTGTCATTAACGGATTCAAAGAAGATTTATGAACTGACGAAGACATTTGATCCTGTATTTATATATTAAAAAGGGGCTGTTGCAAAATAGCTGAGTAATCAGCTAT
>CAZUGH010000150.1:0-1681 GCA_964619785.1 uncultured Lachnospiraceae bacterium
TCTTTATAAAAGCAGCTGTCGCGTGAAGCGGCAGCTGCTTTTGAGTTGGTTGGGGTTGAGGTGTTGGGGGTTTGAGGGTTGGGGGTTGGGGTTGAGGGTTTACGTCTGATTTCGCGATTGGACATAGAGCGTCTTGATTTCGCTGTAACATCCAAAATATTGCGATTTTTACGATATTTTGGATGTTACGGCGCATACTGTCCTCCCCTATATCCAAATGCTATTGAATACTTCATTATTCTTCTTTGTTTTGGACATTACAGCATTTTGCAGAAGCTCTATGTCCAAACGCACCAATAATGATGAATACCAACGCCATATGAATTACTCAAAGACTGTGATTGCACCTGATTTATGTCATTTATTTTTCATTATCTCTCGAAGCAATGCTTCGCATCCTTCTTTGACATCTCGATATGTCTCGTCAAAATTTCCCGTATACCACGGATCAGCGATGTCCCCATCTCGTCCTGCATGTTCTAGCAATAACGATACTTTCCCCTCTGGGTCAGAACCAAGAATACGAAGTATGTTCTTGCGGTTCCAGCTATCCATGCCAATGAGATAGTCATACTTGTCATAATCTGATTTCTTCATTTGTACCGCCACACGGTTATCCGTTGGAATACCGACTTCATACATCTTCTGGCGTGTGCCATGGTGGATGTGATTCCCGATTTCTTCTGTGCTGGTAGCAGCGGATGCGATGTAAAATTGGTCGCTGTAGCACGCTCGTGCTACTAAATCTTTCATTACGTATTCTGCCATGGGTGAACGGCAGATGTTGCCGTGGCAGATGAATAGGATTTTTATCATGTAATTTTTCCTTTCTGTTTTGCGTTAGTATGCCAAGTTATGCCTCTGTATGCAAGGTTATACGTGGGTTGCTGGCATCTGTATTTTAAAACTAATTTTCTACCTTTTTGGCATATCGTGGCAAAGCATGGCGTATCGTGTCCGTCATTCGTAGTCAAATCGTAGTCGATTGGGGGGTGCATTACTACCACCAATTTGCAGGTTTGGGGGTGCATCGTTAAAAGGTATGCACACCCTTTGTTTTTTCTAGGGAAAGTATAGCATAGAATGAAGGGTTTCGCCATTAGAAAGTGCAAAACTAGTAGCCAATACTGCTATAGCAGAAAAGGAGCGGATTGCTCCGCTCCTTTTCTAAGGCACTATGACATTCTCGTCATATCTACTTAAATAATATAATTCTTTTTCCCTGAACTATTTCACAGATATTTCCAATATTTAATTTCTTAAAATAATCAAAATCTATACGTATTATTTCTTCATGTGAAATAGTATATAGCATGCATCTTTCATTTTCCCAAAAAGAAATATCCATTTGATCATCATACTCAAAAAAACTAGAGTATTTCTTTAAAACATCAATACTCGCCTTACAACATCGATATTTGTGACTTATGGCTGCGTATCTATCATCTTTTATTTTTATCTTCGTCCCAGGCCAAGTCCTAACCCGCTCCTTAGATATTAAAAATGCTTCCAAATTTCTTTTAAGTTGCGGAAGTTCTAACGGAAACCCTTTTGAATCAGCAATAGGCTCAATCAAGCTAAAACTGTCACATTTATGTTTAAGTTGTTCAAGAAAAAATATATAAGTATCTTTTTGTAAATTTTTAATTGAGTACATATTCATACGTTAACCCCTCTCTTC
>CAZUGH010000151.1:0-1673 GCA_964619785.1 uncultured Lachnospiraceae bacterium
GCATCCAAAACCTTGCTTCTTCCAGGCAGCCATCGCAGCAAACCCAGTAAGTTTACCAAACCCCGCCGGCCAGCATCCAAAACCTTGCTTCTTCCAGGCAGCCAGCAGGCAAACCTACCAAGTTCACCAAGCCCCGCCAGCCAGCATCCAAAACCTTGCTTCTCTGCCAGTCAGCGGGGTATAAATAAGGTTTTTTGAGGATTTATACCCCGTCCAGTTTTTACCAGCACCGACAAACAGCGAAATATCGTTCTGTAATATTATCCCATTTTCTTGGTTTGTATAGTAAATTCTTTTATCTTGCTCTCTGTACCCCGTTTTTACAGAAAAACGGGGTACAGACGCTCTTATTCCTACGCCTGTACCCCAGAGCGCCTCAAATGCGCTTTATAATTACCATTATATTACATAAATGGGATAAAAAATTCGAAATTTCTTCCTCTATACCCCGCCAGCCAAGATTCCTGCCAGCCATCGCAGCGAACCCATCAAGTTCACCAACCCCTGCCAGCCATCGCAGCAAACCCACTAAGTTCACCAAACCCCGCCAGCGAAGCATCCAAAACCTTGCTTCCCGCCAACCATCGCAGCGAACCCACCAAGTTCACCAACCCCCGCCAGCCAAGCATCCAAAACCAAATCCCGCCAGCCATCGCAGCGAACCCACCAAGTTCACCAGCCTCCGCCAGCCAAGCATCCAAAACCTTGCTTTTCTAAGCCTTCTGCTTCTCTGCCTTGATTGTGTTCTGGAACTCGCGCATGTCTTTGGCGATGACGCCGCTGAGTGCCAAGAGGCAAATCAAGTTTGGAATTGCCATCAATGCATTGGCGATGTCGGAGAAATCCCAAACAATCTGCAGTGTCGTTGTTGCTCCTACATAAGCAATCAAGGAAAATACAATTCGGTAAATCATATTGAATTTATGTGTGTTTAATATGTACTCAAATGCCTTCTCGCCATGATACTCCCAGCCAAGAATAGTTGAGAATGCAAACAAGGCAATTCCAATACATACAAGCCAACCGCCCGGAGTTCCCAATGCGCTTACGAATGCCGCAATGGTAAGTGCGGAACCTGTTAGGAGTGCTTTATACTCATATTTTCCCTGGGAAAATGTGTACTCATTCAAGTCGCTATCTTGCCATGTTCCACTTAGGACACCGTCTGCAACCGTTGCATCATCCACTGCTTTCAGAGTGATTGGTGTCTGTGTGGAAGACGATGATTCAGGAGTCAGGACTACATTTTCCTCCTCCTGTGTGAGCTGGTAAGTTGTCGAAACATTCTTGCTATCGGTCAAGGTGACTGCACTTGCTTCTGCCTGATAGGTTCCTGTCGCGCTAGGAGCAGATTCAACAGTTCCGAGCATTCCAGAACTGGCAATACAGAGACCAGTGATCGTGCAAACAACGATTGTGTCCCAAAATGTACCGGTCATATTGATGTAGCCCTGACGAACAGGATCGTCCGTAGATGCTGCTGCCGCTGTGATAGCCGCTGAACCCATACCAGCTTCATTTGAGAATACACCTCTAGCAACACCGAATCGCATTGCATTCATCATAGCTGCTGTGATGCCACCACACAATCCACCGCCTACTGCTGTTAGACTAAATGCAGCGCTGGCGTGTATCACAGCCATTACAGACATATGGCGGCTTTTTCAATTTCT
>CAZUGH010000152.1:0-1644 GCA_964619785.1 uncultured Lachnospiraceae bacterium
TGAGAATTGAGCAGGAATAGTTTCTTGACCTGTTGGAATTCATCTTCTTCCTCTTATTCATTCCTCTTTTCAAAAGGAGTTAAATATCCATTCGAGGAATGTGGACGTATATGATTATAATATCCATATACATAATCTAATGTTTTTTGGTTCAATATTTCATCTGTTTCAAATTGATGTTTCCATATGAATTCACCTTTAAATGTTCCATAAAAACTTTCCATACAAGAATTATCATAAGGGCACCCTGCCTTGCTCATACTTTGAGTGATTCCGTTATTGCTGCAATAGTCTGTAAATGCCAAAGAAGTAAATTGCGATCCTTGATCTGAATGCAAGATAAAATTCTCATCTATTTCATTTCGTGACAGCGCAAGCTTCATGGTATCTATTGCTAGTTCTGCATCAATTCGTTTACTGTTTAATGTTGCAACAATGGATTTATCATATAAATCTAGAATGCTGCAATTATATCGCTTGGCTCCGTCTGCAAGATATAAATAGGTAAAATCGGTACACCAAACTTTATTTTTTTCAGTTACATTGAAATCTTGCTTCAATAGGTTGTCAAATTTTTTGTAACACTCTCCTTTGTGGTAGCGAGGTTTTTTGCGCAATACAATAGACCTGATTTTTAGTTCTTTCATATACTTAAGAACTGTGGTTTTACTCAAGTTGATATCTCTGCGAGCAAGAAATATTTGAATCATGCGATGCCCTGGATTACCCTCATATTCATGGTAAATATCCAGTATGATTTCTTTGTGTTTTTCTTTTGTTTCAATGTATTCTTTCTTGCGATTCTTTTTGTAATTATAATAAGCATTTGGACTCATTTTAAATCGGCGCAAAAGCCAACGTAGTCCAAAGTAACTGTGATATTTGTCAATGAAGTGATACTGCTCTAATCGATTTCCTTTGCGAAGAATGCGGCTGCTTTTTTTAAGAAATCATTTTCCTTTTTTGCTTCTGCTAATTGCTTGCGGAGTTTTAGATTTTCTTCATATAACTCCTTTGTATCATTGGTTTCTGGATTAGTATCGCATTCTTCTTCAAACTTTCGTATCCAGTTACGAACAGTTCCCTCTCCTAGAGAGTATTCTTCATTTACACTTTTAATAGTACGCCCTTCCTCTAATACCAGTCGGATGATTTTTTGCCTAAATTCAGGTTCATAATTTCGATTTGGTTTTGCCATGATAACACCTTCACTTTCTGAGTTTATTTTATCATATTTATCAGTGTTAGTGTTACAACTTTAGTATACCATCTCACAACAAAGGAGCAAATGAAACAGAAAGACTGCTAGAGAATTTTACGCAGGCAGTAGAGGAAGAACAGGATGAAGAGACAGCAGATAAAAAGGAAGAGCAAACCACCATTAGTGAAACGTATGCCTCCATATTTGCGGAAGGCAATGTTATTGCCATTCTTGAAATTGAAGAATTAGGCATTAAGTATCCCGTTGTAGAGGGAGCGACTTCTAGTAATTTGAATATCGCAGTAGGTCATTTGACTGAAACAGCAGGGATTGGAGCATCAGGAAATTGCGTCATTGCTGGTCATAATGGCAGCAGATATGGGGAGTATTTTGGCTCTTCGGGGATAGTTGTGGGTGAAAAATCCCTGTAGCCCTGTAATTAT
>CAZUGH010000153.1:0-1637 GCA_964619785.1 uncultured Lachnospiraceae bacterium
GTTCCTTGAAATCAAATGTATTATGGCCAATCTTCAACTTGTTACTCTCAATCGCTGACATATCAAGAACATCATTTATCAAATTCAACAATACATGAGAGGAAATCGTAATCTTGTCAAGATACTCCGAAACCTTCTCGGAATCCTGAATCTTACTTTTAGCTAATTGTGTCATACCCACAATCGCATTCATTGGCGTTCGTATCTCATGACTCATTCTAGCCAGGAACTGGCTTTTCGCCATATTAGCATGTTCTGCCTGATCAATCGCGATAGATAGCTGACTATTTTTCTTGGATAATTGCTCATTCTTCTCTGCTTCAAGATGCCTAGCACGTAGCAATAAAGCAAAGCAAACAGTAAGCAAAACACCAACCACTGCTAGCATCCAGCGATAGCGGTATGTCAAATCCAAAAATGTCAATTTATACTGCTGATTATAAACATGATTGATAATCATACGGTTCAATTCCTGCTCACTAATTAATCCGATACATTTATCAATAATCGAGATGAATCGTTGATCCGACACAACACTGGTTCCTTCCCTGTCTGATGGAATCAGTGTAGCAACACACAAATGCTCTACCAAACCAGTGGCTGGCACAACAGAGAAATCTTGATATTGTGGTTTCGCCATGTGTGGTTCCACAACGTAACGATTTTCCATCAGCAAATCCGCTTCTCCCGAACTGACTGCTTTAAAACACTCTTCTACCGTAGCGTATTTTTGTATAGTATAATTAGGAAACACATTAGCAATCTCCTTATCGAGTGAAGCTGAGCCCGTTGCTAATGCTAGTTTCAGTTTACTTTGGTTGTCAAAAACAAGTTCCTTAGGTGCCACAAATACCTTCTCCGAATTAAGATACGGCTGTGACAGATGCATTGACACAGTAGATGCATTGACATCATTATACTCAACCCCCGTCAATACCTCGATTCCATGCTCCTTTAAATATTGTGAGGTCACATTGGTCGCAGGTAGAGCCACATAGCGAAAACGAAATCCTGAGTCCTTCTGTATTTGATCCAAAACATCTCTAGTTATCCCTGCAAACTGTCCCGTCTTCTCATCTGTATAGGATAACGGCGGATGATTCACCTGGTACCCTACCGTAATCTCTGGCATTGACTTGATGTACTCTTTTTCATCATATGTAAACTGGCTGCTTCCATATAGAGAAAATATTCTGACATTAAATCCGTCTGGTAAGACGGCTCATTTAACATCAAGTGCGTCATGCTCTCATCTAATTCATTACGAAGTTTGACATCACCCTTTTGTAAAATAAAATAACTTGGCAAAGGGGAAAATCTGCCCAGCATCTTGAACTCGTCTGATTGTTGCAAAATATTGGTTACGATAGCATCTACTTTACCACTTCTCAGAGCCTCTAACACCTCTGACATCTTATCGTAATAAATAATTTTTTTCGGCTTAAACTTATTCTCCACGGTATATTCATCAATAAACTTCTGGGTAAAGCTACTATCCATATAATTAACCGCTGCAAATGTCATCTTCTTCATTGCATCGAAATCTTCAAACAACAAATCTGCATGCTTACTATTATTCATCGTATATATTGCTGCACATTCCGTTGCCATCGTATACGCTGAGTACTCAAAATCGG
>CAZUGH010000154.1:0-1602 GCA_964619785.1 uncultured Lachnospiraceae bacterium
TATGCCGAATCAGAAGTTAAGTTTGCAAACTGGAATCTCAGATTTCAATTCAGCATTATAGCTCCCTGTACGAACAGGATGACTATGGTTCTTAACTTCTTTTGAGATGGTAGACGGATCTTTACCTAATTCGCTTCCAATCTCAGTAAATGTATCGCCTTCTCTAAGGGATACTTCAATATGGACTCTTTCATCGAGAGTCAGATGTGCGTTCTTTGCCATGGTAATTTCTCCTTGGAATACGCCATCCGGACTCTGGTGCTGAACCATAAATATACCATACCAGAATGGTTTGCAAGAGTAATTTCTGGTAGTAACTTTGCAATACTAAGTTCCAGTTTTAGGCTGAATGGACTGGAATTTAACTTTTCAATTCAGCCTTATTTATATGATTCGAATATATATCCTAAAACATCATTTATTTGCGAACTCGTACAATTCTGTACTCCCCATCTCATAGATGAAATTTCAAACGAATTGTCCATATTCATTTCAAATACTATCTCGAATTTTCGCTCCTCAAGGAGTCCATCTACGCTAACAAGAACCCTTCGATTTGCTCCCATATATGTTTCCCATTCACAATCTTTAAGAGTTCTATCAAATAATGAACCTAACTTTACATCTGGAAAACTATAAAATGTACCCTCTTGAACTGAGGTAATCATTGATGGATTACTTGCTCCAATCAGCTTGACCCAGAACACATTAGGGATAAGCAAATCTATCACAAATACTACAATCCATATAATGGTTGCCAACCATTTTCTTCCTTTAACCACTTCCATACGCTTGTATATATACAGTGGAATCAAAAACAGGAAGGCTACCATTAATTTATTCACATTATATCCGGCTTTTTTTACACGATAATAATCAATTGCACAACAAGCTGTGTTCAAACCATAAGCTACCCACCATAATTTAGTTACATCAATATAAAACACTCCAGCAATTACAAACTGTATCAAAGTAGATATGATTGGCACAAAAAGTAAAAAGACAATAGCTCTATTATCCATGTTTTCTGGTGCAACAGGAGGTGGTGTTGTCCTTTTCATATGCTCTGGAATCACACCCGCCTGATCTAGCCTAATCCAATCTGAATATCCACTTTTCCAAACAGCACTTGTATCACGCATAAATCCGCTTTCATACATCGATAACAATTCTGCTGTAGAAACAGGACCTTTTCGCTCTCCATCAGATGAGTAAAACCACACTCTATCATCTTGAGCTGGTTCTTGTTCATATGAAGTTTCTTCTTCAATCGGCTCTTCAACATAGTTATCATAAAGAAATCTTGCAGCAGATATGGCATCTTCTTGATATTCAGTTTCATTGTTTATCATTTCCTCTAATCGACTTTTAGGATACTCTGCATACACACGCTCCCAATTCTTCCACTCTTTCTCTGATGATATATTCTTGTGTCCACAAATAGCACAGAATTTACCTTCTACATCCTTTTTACAGTAAATGCAATACAATTAAATCCCTCCTATACACAAAAAGCACCCAGATCTATCCCGGATGCTAATAAAAGCCACACTATATGAATACGGGATTAGTTCCTTGTTTACAATGCTTTACCTCTCAAAA
>CAZUGH010000155.1:0-1582 GCA_964619785.1 uncultured Lachnospiraceae bacterium
GAATGAAGGAGAGTTATGGTTAAAGTTATTAATGTTTCTAGTCTAGTTGAGGCCGATCAACTAATGAGTTTGCTACACGATAACGGCATTGAGGCCTACAAATCATCTACGGGGTCAGGTGGTTATATGTCTATCATCGGCAATTACTCAGCCGTTGGCTACGACATTATGGTAGATGAAGATTCACTCGATAAGGCTTCTGAGATTTTAAAAGAATTGTATGATGTAGACGATACAGAATACTCTGAAGAAGATGAAGCGAATTACGCCAAGGGATTAAAAATGCAACGACTTGTGATTCGGGTATTTGCATTGATAGCAGCTGTTGCTTGCATTACAACCATCGTGTTGAGTGTCGTCTTATAGCATTGGACATAGAGAGGGCATTTTTATACCTCTATGTCCAATCGACTTTCTATTGCAAGACGGCGTGCACATCAAGCCTACCTGACCCAATATGATTTGGTTGTAAACGCTGGTGCTAGCGGGGTTGCTTGGTTAGCCAAGAAAGGAGCATACCCGCTAGCGGATATGCTCCTTTCTTTTACTCTAATACATGTTCCATTCCTTGATCAATGATGCTTCGTACATGGTCATCCGCCAGGGAATAGATAATAGATTTTCCTTCACGTCGCGCTTTCACCAGGTCACTTTGCTTTAGCACACGTAACTGGTGGGAAATGGCGCTCTGCGTCATCGATAATTCATTGGCAATGTCACAGACACACATCTCGCTATCAAATAATACATATAAAATTCGAATTCTTGTCGAGTCTCCAAATACTTTGAAGAGCTCTGCTAGATCATATAATTCTTCTTCACTGTTCTCCATTGTATCCTCCATTTCGAAGCATTTTCTTTTGTCTATATCATACCACCTTATCAGAATTCCGTCAAAAATGGCGTTCCCATGTATACTCTTGTACATGCGTGGTCTTCGTCATAAGTGATTGCGATTGTCAGGTTGGTACGTGTTCCGTCCTGGGACCAACCCTCGCCAAGCCCCGGCGAATATCCATAGAAAATCTGGTACCCATCTGTCTGTCTCTGTCCCGTTTTGACTGCTCCCATCAAGCGAAAAAATGAATCACCAATACTAGCTTTGCCCTGACTGTCTAGGCATCCTGCCACCTTGCCCTCAACACAAGCAGATAATTCATAGTCATGCAAGCGACTGTTCTCACATAATTTTTCTAATGTCGCTCGCACCGATAAGAGTGATTCAACCTGCCCCTCCTGGCTCGCCTGCACATGCGCATAATTCTGTCCATTTTCATTACGCGATGTAATCAGCACCTCTCCTGGAATCAACTTCCTGACTACGCTTTCATCCATCGTCTTCTGCCCAAGATTCGCTTTTAATTCAACAGACGAACGAGTAATAACAAGCTGATTGCGCACAAACGCCTGGGTAATGCCGGTATCTGTAACCATATACCGAGCAGATATTATTTGAAAAAAAGCAACAATCCATAGAGTAATTGCCCCATAGATTGCTGCTCGAATTTTACCATTCATACAACAACCTCCTTATTTAGGCTTTTTAATATTTTTGCCATAAATGAGATTGTTATACATTATT
>CAZUGH010000156.1:0-1576 GCA_964619785.1 uncultured Lachnospiraceae bacterium
TATTCATCCATCTTCATTGCCAGCACATTATGGGCAATGTGGGAAAACAAAAAGAAAGGTAGACAAAAACTATGAGAAAGACAAAAATCATCTGCACCTTAGGCCCTGCAACTGACAATAATGGAACACTAGAAGAGCTCGTCAAAGAGGGCATGAATGTAGCTCGTCTGAATTTTTCACACGGCACACATCCGATGCAAAAGAAACGTATTGACCAACTAAAACAGATTCGTGAAACTCTCAACACACCGGTGGCACTTCTACTTGACACCAAAGGTCCCGAGATTCGAACGGGCACCTTCCCAGAGGGTGCTGTCGTGCTAGAAGAAGGTCATGAGCTTCTCCTTACGTCACGTGATGTTCCATGTACGCAGGAGATTATCTCAATCTCATACGCCAAGCTTTATAAAGACGTTGTCCCACAAAGTCGAATCCTCATTGACGATGGCCTCATCGAACTAAGAGTGGAAGCCATCGAAGGCGAGGACATACGCTGTCGCATCATGAATAGTGGCCAGGTCTCTAGCTACAAAGGAATCAATGTGCCCGGAATCCACCTGCGCCTTCCCTATCTTTCAAAAAAAGACCAGGAAGACATCCTATTTGGTATTCAAGAGGGTGTTGATTTCATCGCCGCTTCCTTTGTGCGTTCCGCTAAAGACATACAACTGATACGAAATCTTCTCGAGGAAAATGGTGGGCTCGGCATCTCCGTAATTGCTAAAATCGAGAATCAGGAGGGTGTCGATAACATTGATGAGATTATTGCCGAATCAGACGGTATCATGATTGCCCGTGGAGACCTTGGGGTTGAACTGCCTGGTGAAGAAGTTCCTATCGTTCAGAAGATGATTATTAAAAAAGTATATGAAGCTGGCAAGCAGGTTATCACCGCCACTCAAATGCTCGATTCCATGATGAAAAACCCACGTCCCACTCGTGCTGAGACGGCAGATGTTGCCAACGCCATCTATGATGGAACAAGTGCAATTATGCTATCAGGCGAGACGGCAGCGGGAAAATATCCCGTGGAATCCCTTCACACTATGGTGATTATCGCAGACCGAACAGAGAAAGACATTGATTATCGTCGTCGTTTCTTTCATCACGAACGCATCTCTAATCCGGATGTTACCGATGCAATCTGTCATGCCACTTGCACAACTGCACTCGATCTCAATGCGAGCGCCATCATCACAGTAACCAAATCGGGACGTTCTGCGCGAATGCTGTCAAGGTATCGCCCTGCCAGACCGATTATTGCAGGCACAATTGATGGCAGAGTCAGCCGCCAGCTCAATATGTCCTGGGGTGTAATCCCGATTCTATTAGAAGAGAAGAATGATATATTTGAATTAATCTCACATGCCATTGATGTGTCATGTGAAGAAAATCTACTACATCAAAATGACATCGTTGTAACTACATCTGGAGTTCCTCTCGGAATCTCTGGAACTACAAACTTAATAAAGGTCGAGGTCGTTCACTAGACGCCTCTTAATATGGTGAATAATAATGGAAATGAAAAGTATTATGGGTCTCCTTGGTGGATTAGCATTATTTCTTTATGGTATGC
>CAZUGH010000157.1:0-1556 GCA_964619785.1 uncultured Lachnospiraceae bacterium
ATAAGAATTTTCACTTTTTACTTCCATCCCAAGCCCCTTCCCTTTCAGGCGTAACCCAAGCCCCTCCCCCTCTTCGCCTCTTCGTGGCTCATCGGGTCGGGCTGCGCCCTATACATAAAAAAAAATTACCCCACTTTCATGCAAGCATGAGTGGGATAATTCTTTTTTATGTGCAGGGCTTGGCTTACGCCTGTTTGCTTTTTGCTACTTCTGCAAGGCTTGCGAATCCTTCAGGATCGCTGATTGCCATTTCAGATAACATTTTGCGGTTTACATCTACGCCTGCTAATTTTAATCCATACATAAATTTGCTATAAGAAAGTCCATTCATTCTAGCTGCTGCGTTAATACGAGCAATCCATAACTGTCTAAACTGTCTCTTTCTCTGTTTTCTTCCTGTGAAAGATGTCTCGAGTGCTCGCATTACAGACTGTTTTGCTACTCTGTACTGCTTACTTCTTGCGCCTCTATATCCTTTTGCTAACTTTAATACTCTTTTATGTCTCTTTTTTGCGTTCATTCCGCCTTTAATTCTAGCCATGGTTATTTCCCTCCTTAAGCGCCATTATTTGTATGGCATAATCTTCTTCATTGTTTTTACATTTGTTGCATCTACTAATGTAGCTTTTCTAAGATTTCTCTTTCTCTTAGTTGACTTCTTAGTGAGAATATGGCTTGTAAAAGCTTTGTTTCTCTTGATTTTACCTGTTCCTGTTACTTTAAAGCGCTTTGCAGCAGCTCTTTTTGTTTTCATTTTTGGCATGATATTTCCTCCTTATTCATATGAAACATAAAGTTTCCTTTTGTCTATAATGCTAAAGTCCTATTTCTTCTCAGATAAGAACATTACCATACTACGTCCTTCCATCTTAGGGTTCTTGTCAACCACTGCCACTTCTTCCAATGTCTTGTAGAAGTTGTTCAGGATCTCACGTCCCACATCAAGATGTGCCATCTCTCGGCCGCGGAATCTCAATGAAACCTTCAACTTATCGCCTTTCGCTAAGAACTTCTTAGCCTGGTTTGCTTTCGTATTCAAGTCGTTGGTATCAATGTTTGGAGATAAACGAATCTCTTTAACATCTATGGTTCTCTGCTTTTTTCTTGCTTCCTTTTCCTTACGAGCTAGTTCATAACGATACTTGCCATAATCAATAATCTTGCATACAGGTGGCTTTGCACCTGGGGAAATCTTTACAAGATCAAGTTCTGCTTCTCTTGCAAGCTTCTGAGCGTCTCTTGCTGACATAACGCCTAACTGTTCGCCATCTTCACTAATTACACGAACCTCTCTGTCACGTATCTGTTCGTTGATCATTAAATCTGCTATTGTTCCGCACCTCCGAATTGTTCATTACAATAAAAAAACGTCAATAACTTCTGCTGCAAGCGAAATTATCCACGTAACCGTGCTGACGAATCAGCTAAATATAAGAACCATAATCATGTGATGTCACTCGGACATATGACCAGGTGAGAGTGGATAACTCTACTTAACACGCAATTGGAATTGTAGCACAGGTATTACCTATGTGTCAAGGATTATTTTCCATTCT
>CAZUGH010000158.1:0-1432 GCA_964619785.1 uncultured Lachnospiraceae bacterium
CCCTTAAATGCATTTTTACCAATGTAGGTGACCGTGTCGGGGATGGGTAGGTTTTTGAGTGATTTGCAGTTTTTAAAACAGTTATTTCCTATTTTTCGTAAATCTTTTGGGAAAACTATACTATTCAAAATTGGACAACTACTAAATGTATCATTTGGAAGAATTGTAACCTTATCAGGTATAATGGCTTTTTTCATTTTATCATAACCTGACAATACTCCCTCGCCAAGTCTTGACAAGCTTTGAGGAAAAACAATTTCAGAAACAAATCTTCCAGTTAAACCATAATGAGCTATACTAGTAATACCTTCCTCAATAACAATCTTTTTTGCTTTATCCATTGTTGCTTGTTCCCAATCAATACCCAAATCAGCTTCACCTGTTCCACTAATTGTTAGTACTCCATTCTCACTTAATGTATATGATGCATTTTTTCCACATGACTCATTTTCCACATAAGGCACAGCATTTATGGTTATAGCTGGAAGATAATACATGATACACACAAAAACAATAACCTTTATTAATCGTTTCATATTTTCCTCCTAATCCATATTTGATTTATCCGTCTCAAACAATACCTGAACCTGTTTACTGAGTTTTACTGTACGCTTTTCTTTTTTGGTAACAGTTTTATCATCCTTAACTTCAACTGTTTTCTTAATATAATTAACTGTATTAATCTTTTTACCATACGCAGGAACTGCCGTCATGATATAATGAATATCTCCATCATAATGCATTCCCTCCATTTCGTTCATCACTGTCAAAGCTTTTAAATTCGTCTTGATTCTTTTCTTCTTTTTAATTTCACTGGTACCTTTCTTTGTAATGTTGTAACGCATTAGAGCGCATGGCATTGCTGCTTTTCCTGATTTTGTTCTATACTTCTCATTGCCACCAGATACAAATACAGTATAAGTGCCAGAACCATTTGGATTGGTCATATCGATAGACTGTAAAGAGTCATATGGCTTGCCCCAATTACCTTTTGCTTTTGTTTGGGTTGCTGTACATATAATTGATTTCTTAGGTATATTTTTACAATTCAGTTTAACAAGCTTCTTTTTACTTTTCTGTTTGTCTAATGTCGCAAACAACTTCTTTCTATTTATACACGTAAGTTGAATCTGTCCTTTTTCTTTTCCTTTTTTTGCAAGTTGTGTCCATAAAAGAATGGTCTTCTTATCTGTAGACAAACAAGCTTCCACATGTGCAGTCTTCCGTGATGACTTCCCCTTCTTATTTGCATTTTGAGGAGATATCAAAAATAATGGTTCTAATTTATTTACACTATTTGTAATATTATAATCATATGTACCCTTATTAAACTTAATAAATCCAACTGCATTTCCCCAAGGCACTTTACTTCCTGTACTCGCAATCACCTTGCCAGCTGTCACCATCAAATATGTATTGGTTACTTCTTTTC
>CAZUGH010000159.1:0-1350 GCA_964619785.1 uncultured Lachnospiraceae bacterium
GGCGAGGTAGGGTTGCCGGCGAGGTGGGATTGCTGGCGAAATGATAATTTTTCACTCGCCGGGGTATATATGAAGCAAAAATTCAATTTATACCCCGCTCCCATAATTTGGATACTCAAAACAACGCAATTACGTCCTGTCATATTTTAACATATTCAAAAAAGGGCAGCAAATTTAGATAAACCTTGCATTGTACCCCGTTTTCGTAAAAAAACGGGGTACAGCAAGCCCAAAAATACTATATTATACCCCCGTGACCAATTTGTAAATTTATTACACAACGTAAATACGTACTTTGCCAGAGATGGCAAATTGGGTGCGGGGTATAAATGAAAAATTACTTAATATTATACCCCGCTAGCATAACGTCACCAGCCTCCCCTCACGGACTCTGAACCCACGGGGTTCGAGTCCCTCGCTGTCTCCAAATCAAAAAAGCACCAGACTTTCGTCTGATGCTTTTTTAGGACTTCACGGACTCTGAACCCACGGGGTTCGAGTCCCTCGCTGTCTCAATATTAAAAGAGAGAAAAGACAGGTCTTTACGACCTGTCTTTTCTCTCTTTTAATGAGACATCGGGGACTCGAACCCCGGACAACTTGATTAAAAGTCAAGTGCTCTACCACCTGAGCTAATATCCCATATTCAATTAGGCAACTTGTTACCTTAACTGGACCAGCAGGATTCGAACCTGCGCATGTAGCAGTCAAAGTGCTATGCCTTACCGCTTGGCGATGGCCCATCTGTGGATGTCCACACATATGAACAACCGATTCCCTAACGGAAAAGGGTGGGTAATGGGATTCGAACCCACGACATTCAGAACCACAATCTGACGCTCTAACCAGCTGAACTATACCCACCATAGTAGTGTAAGTGTAAACCATTCATTGGTCTAACAAATTAACTATTTTATCTGCCAGTAAAGCCTAACAGAAACCGTGCCAGGGGGGATTCGAACCCTCGACCTACGGCTTAGAAGGCCGTTGCTCTATCCAGCTGAGCTACTGGCACACTTTTGCTTTACAAAAAAGCAAAAGCGGGTGATGGGAATCGAACCCACGTTTTCAGCTTGGAAGGCTGATGTTCTACCATTGAACCACACCCGCATGGTACTTCTTATTCTATTTTCAAAAAAAGGCTGTCCGCAAACAGTCTTTTAATCGGGGTGACAGGATTCGAACCTGCGGCCTCTTGATCCCAAATCAAGCGCTCTAGCCAAGCTGAGCCACACCCCGAGTCATCGGGCAATCACGCTTGCGAAGTCATCCGCTAACCGTGACGCAAGTGTTATTATATAATATGTATTTGCGATTGTCAACAACTAATTTCAAAATTTATGTATTTTT
>CAZUGH010000160.1:0-1290 GCA_964619785.1 uncultured Lachnospiraceae bacterium
CTGAATCAAATACTGGTAGATATTTTATGTTCACTATGGTATTATATTATTATATTAGAGAAAGTGAGGCGATTGATATGGCACTAGCAGAAGCAACAAAAACAATTGATAATACGATGACCGTGAATGATGCTATGGATGAACTTCTTTCAAAACTAGATGTGGCTATTGATGATATGGAGCAGGGACGAGTTCAGTCAATTGATGATGCTTGGAAAGAAATTGATAGGATATAAGGGGTATACATGGACAAAAGATACAATGTTGTAATTGCTGAAAGTGGTAAGGTTGATATTATCAGGAAGAAAAAATACATTCTTGATTCATTTAAGTATCGTGATTACGCTGAAAATTATTCAAAGAATATTCAAAAAGCTGCAAGGGAGCTGGATACATTTCCTACGGCCTATGAGACGAGTGGATTTATGTACCGCGGATATGAAATATATTACTATCCAAGAGTAGGACACTTACTATTTTTTATAGTAGATGAAAACACTAGAACAGTTACAATCCTTCGGGTATTACAAGATGGAATGGATTGGAAAAGTATTATTGAAGAATGGATTCAACTAAATCAATAGGAGAAAGAAAAGAGTTTTTGTGAAAGTGGGAAATGATATTGCTATATATTGTTTTTTCTGCTATCATATTGGTTAGAAAGAGAAATCTTTCTACTCCCACCCTATTATACGCTTTGAAAAGACGGTCCTCGGACTGTCTTTTCTGTTATATAGAAGAAAATATTTGATACCAATCTATATTTTGGACAAGATTATTGATTGATAAGGAAGAAAATGGTATGATGAATTATAAGAATATCCACAGTCAAGTATTGACTTTGTGTAAACAACTAGCAACATTGGGAAGAAATGTAAAGCATAAGATTTGTGAGGGAGAAAAATGGGTGAATGCAAGAATGCGAAATTAATAAAGGATAATTTGAAACAATTGTTTTTGAAATGTATCAAAAGAGGAAAAGCAAATGGAAAATATTTTTTAGACCAATGTGTGCAAACAGATTTAGTAGATGATTCGGGTTATGAGGATTTGACTCCAGCTACTAATATTAAAAATGGAGACGAGTATTTAAAGGCACTACATTGGGGATTAGGGAATAGAAATGTAAAAAATATTGCACTAACTGGACCATATGGTTCGGGAAAAAGCAGTATTATTAAATCCTATTTGAATAGATATCCAAGAATAAAAGCACTTAATATTTCTTTAGCAACTTTTGATTAAGGTGTCGTAACAGATAAATTCAGGCTGCAACTAACCTTGATTCAG
>CAZUGH010000161.1:0-1285 GCA_964619785.1 uncultured Lachnospiraceae bacterium
CCGATGAACGAAGGAACACGCATATTGATATAACGGAGCAGGGCTAGAATATTCAAAAAGGCTGTGTAAAGACTTTGTTTGAGGGGAATCCTAACCTTATATGACAAAAAATAAATTAGATGAAGAAGATGTTAATCCCAATTATGGATTGCATTTCTCCCAAAAACAATATATAATTGGGAGAAAGAAGTAAAGAATTGGGAGAAAGAAGGTGCAGCTGTTTGAGAAAATTTGATTATGAAAAACTGGGGACTAGGACATGGGATAATGAAATCCTGTCGTATGTTGCAAAAATTCATGAATTTAAAGGAAAACAGGAATTATACATCAGACAAAAGCCTGTGGAACTGGAGCGTCTGATACAGATTGCAAAAGTACAGAGTACAGAAGCATCCAATCGTATCGAAGGTATTGTGACAACAAATGCCAGATTGAAACAACTGGTGGAAGATAAAACAACACCAAAGAATCGAGATGAAAGTGAAATCTTAGGATATCGGAATGTTTTAAATCTAGTTCATGAGAATTATGAAATGATACCGGTAAGACCGAATTATATCCTGCAGATGCATCGGGATTTGTTGAAATATACTTCATTATCATATGGCGGATGTTTTAAGACTACACCAAATGAAATTGATGCCGTGTTGCCAAGTGGAGAGAAGACAGTATTATTTCGTCCATTAGCCCCGTATGAGACTCCGGATGCTATTGCCATGATCTGTGAGAGTTATCAGAAGACATTGGAGAAAGAGCAGATTGATCCTCTTATCTTAATGCCATGCTTCATTTTGGATTTTCTGTGTGTCCATCCGTTTAATGACGGCAATGGTAGAATGAGTCGGCTTTTGACACTGCTGCTTTTGTATCGAAATGGATATATGGTTGGACAGTATATCAGTATCGAAAAGGCAATAGCGGATACAAAAGAGGCGTACTATGAAGCACTTGCAGCGGCCAATCAGAATTGGCATGAGGAGGAAAATGATCCAAAACCATTCATAAAATATATGCTTGGAGTGATTTTGTCATGTTATCGAGAATTTGAAAATCGTATTACAATGGCAAATAGAGCAGGTGCTAAAAGTACATCTTATGATGTGGTAAAAGAGTATGTCTCTAATAAGATTGGGACATTCACAAAGCAAGAGGCCTTAATTGCATGTCCAAGTCTTGGCAGTTCTTCCGTAGAAGCAGCCTTAAAAAAATTGGTTGCGGATGGAACTCTTGCAAAAATGGGTGCAGGAAGAAAAACGCACTATGTCAGAAGCGATGCTTTTGAAAA
>CAZUGH010000162.1:0-1277 GCA_964619785.1 uncultured Lachnospiraceae bacterium
AAAAAGCTTTGCTTGCATGTATGAAACACTGTATTCATCTATTATGTGATAGTCCTATAGAACTAAAGGAGGAAATCACTTCATTAATTAAATCAATCTGTAATATCCCCCAAAATGCTCATCATAAAAACAAGATTCAAAGCCAAATATCTAATGTCGAGGAGAAAAAAAGCAAATCTTTTGATGCCCTGCTTGATGGACTTATCACAAAAGAAGAATTTCAAAAGCAAACCACACGATATCGTGAAGAGATTAACCGGCTTCAAAATATGCTTACTAGTAATAATCAATACCGTACTTTGCATGACAGATTACCGTTGATAGAAAATACACTTAATTCAATTCTCCTATTTGAGACAAATAATGAGCTACTGTATCGAGAAATATTAGATAAAATAGTTGTTTATTATGATGCCAAAAAGGGCTCTAATCAACTAATTATCTGGATGAAATACTTTCCCTTTGGTATACGCTTGAAAATCAAAACAACAGGAAAATGCGACGATTACCACACTGAAATTCTTGAAACAACAATTGTAAACAAAATAACAGATGAAAGGACTAAAAACACATATTGAACAGAAATGTAACCATAGCCAAAGATTCGGCCGGGAAAAATATAGTCGTGATTCACGATATCCGATTTAGAGGGAAACGAATGATTGACTGGAACGAGGTCAAAGATTATTTAAAACCATACGTAGGAGATTTTTACAAGATAGCTGACACGAAAGATATTATCTATATTGGAAATGATTTACCTGACGAATACACGGGATCCAATTATACCTACTCTCTAAAAGGAACAGCCGCTAAAGCAAAAGCAAACGCTTCACAAGGTATTCCCGAAATGCTAAAAATAGCAAGTGGAAAGCACTTTCGACCCAACAGTGGTAATAAGCATCGTCGCAATGCTACATATGGTTGGTATCGCTACGATTCTCGCTTCGCTTTACCAATTTATCGCGATGATGGACAAATTGTCCGGTATAACACATTCCATGCTTCCATGTTAATTCGTCATGCACGTGATGGTAAAATGTATCTATATGATATTATTGACATAAAAAAAGAAACGAGCAACCCGTTCACGTCCTAAGACCTTACTTGGCACAAAACCCATTTCTCTTATATCATCATAATAATGGAATCATCTAAAAAAGTCAAGACAATCCTGTTGTGTATTATTGGTTCTTCTGTACCTATATCCGTCAGTACACCTGCCACCTTACGATTAGTCATGGTGAAACGCTGCGATAGATAACGAAGGGATGCCC
>CAZUGH010000163.1:0-1262 GCA_964619785.1 uncultured Lachnospiraceae bacterium
GACTATGTAAAAAATCATCCGGAGCTTTCGGATTATGAGTATACAGAGCGGTGGGATGATGGTTACTCCGGAACAAATCTGGAACGACCGGGTATTCAGGAAGTTCTTCGCCTAGTTAAGGAAAACAAAGTGTATTGTATTGTGGTAAAAGACCTTTCCAGATTTTCGAGAGATTATATTGATATCCAGAAGTATTTGGAAAGGATATTTCCAACACTTGATGTTAGATTTATTTCAATTGCGGATAAGTTTGACAGTAATGAATATATTGGAAATCCTTTAGAAATGGCGATGAAATTTAAGAGTATCCTTGCCGATTATTATTGTAAGGATACGTCTGATAAGATTATCAACCAGTTATCAGCCAAGAAGTCTCAGGGGAAATTTATTGCAGGAAGTGCTCCTTTTGGTTATAGTAAATCCAAAGAGGATAAGTACAAACTTGTGATAGAACCCAGAGAGGCAGAAGTGGTTAGAAGAATATTCGATTTAGCCTTGAATGGATTAAATATTAATCAGATCGCGAGACAACTGAACGATGAGGGTGTTCCTACACCACGAGAATTTGAACAGATGAAACGCAAGATTAATCGTGAAGCTCCGGGTGGAAGAGCATTTTGGTATGCAAGGAGTGTACATTCAATATTAACGAATGAAGCATATATTGGTACGATGACCTATAATAAGTATAGGCAGCGTTCGGTTGGCAGTAAGCGAAAGGTACTTATTCCTTCTTCAGAGTGGGAAAGGATTTATAATAATCATGAACCCATTATAAGTAAGGAAGATTTCGAGGAAGTTCAAAAACGCTATACGAACAATACAAAAACAGTGTCGAAAGGTAGCCGGGATAAGAATAAAGAGAGTTATCCTTTGATAGGTAAGTTGTATTGTGGTGGTTGTAAAAGAGCTTTGAGTAGAAATCGGTTCGTTCCGGATGATATGCCATTAGTATGTAATACACGTAGCGTGACTGATCAATTCGATTGCTATGAAGGTGACTCGACCATGCGAGAGATTGAAGAGGTAGTGTTGTATCAGATTAGAAAGCATATCAAGGAAGTATTAGCCTTGGATTTATTGACAGGTCAGGAGATGATGAATTATTCTGATCAGATAAACCGTGATAAGGAAGAAATATCCGAGGCACAGGAGCATTTGACGTCTTGCGATGAAAGATTGCAGGAACTTCTGGTGTTGAAGCATAGAGACAGAGTAACAACGGTGGATTTTTTGGAAAGAAAGACACTTCTGGATGTGGA
>CAZUGH010000164.1:0-1211 GCA_964619785.1 uncultured Lachnospiraceae bacterium
AACCTCACCTGTTGTCACATCAACTTTTATAATTTTTGGGTCAATCATTTTTTTCAAATAAATGTTGCCAAAATGTTGCCATTCACTATAAAGACTTAATCTTTATTTTCTTACTTAAACCACTCTTTCGTAACATCTTGGTATATTGCTTTTTCTTGGTTTTTGGTACCTTAATTACAGCTTTGCGTGATAATCCTCCAAAGGAATTTTTTTCAATCTTTTTTAGTTTTTTTGTGTGGATTTCTATGATACGAAGTTTTTTTACTTCATATCCATTTCCTAATCCTTTATTCCCATGACTACCATTTTTTATCACCTGAACTTTTGACGGAAGCATAATTTTCTTTAAACTAGTCCCTATAAATGCTGACATTGTTACCGTCCTAACATTTTTAGGAAGCTTAATTTTCTTAATTTGAGGACAATAAGAAAATGCATATTCAGAGATAACTTCTGTATTTTTAGACATATTTATTTTACTAAGCAGCTTACATTCACTAAGAATTCCTTTTGTTACTTTTTTTGTATTCTTAGAAAAAGAAAAAGTTTTAATCTTGTTACAACCGCAAAATGCATATTCTCCTATTGTTTTCAGTTTACTAGGAAACATAGGCAACTCCATTTTCTCGCATCCTGAGAATGCATATGAACTAATGTTCTTAAGATTCTCTGGAAAATTTATACTTTTAAGCTGCATATTTTCATTAAACGCATCTCCACTTATTTTTATTAATGTTTCTGGTAAGTGAACATCCCTGACCGAAACAAAATCAGAAAATGCACCCTCACCTATCACAGTTATTCCTTCTTCTATCACTATCCGCTCTGTTTCCTTATTCCATACATACCATTCAGGTTCTGGAGCATGTCCGTCTAGTATAAAATCAGAAATCACCCCTTTACCCGAAAATGTTAGAGTCTTTGTATCCTTATCATAGTTCCATGTAATGTATTTCCCATCTTTTCCTGTTACCTTTTTTGTTTTTGCATCCGCACTAATCGACGTAACACATATGCAAATACATAGGATAAGCGCAACTATTTTTCTAACTTTTATTTCCACGCATTTACAACTCCCTTCACATTCTTGTTTGCCATATTATCTACAATTTTCTTTAATTTTTTGTTTTTTCCTGGTTTCAGATATTTATTTAAATTGACAAATTGCAATATCAAATTGAACTAGTTCTGAATTATAACTTTTAACAAAC
>CAZUGH010000165.1:0-1210 GCA_964619785.1 uncultured Lachnospiraceae bacterium
AAAATTAGATGATAACAAAAAAGAGTTGATGAAAGAGAACTTAGTTACTAACCGAATAAAAATGGCTAAAGTGTTTTCGAAGGCCAAAGCAGAAGCCAAGCTAGATAAATGCTTCTATTGTCATAAGAAGGTACAAGGTTTTTGTAATTCGCATACAGTTCCAGCCTTTTGCCTAAAGAACATTGCTAAAGAAGGCAAAGTATTTTATTCAAATTCGTTTTTGGATATGCCTATAATGGATAATGAAAAGGGAGTAAATTCTTCTGGAACCTTTCAATTGATTTGTAGAACATGCGACGGAACCATTTTTCAGGACTATGAAAATCCGGACAATTATGCAAAAATACCCACAAGCAAAATGTTAGCTGAAATTGCAATGAAGAATTATCTTAAAATGATAAGTAAACGGCTAATTGAATTGCAAATTCCAAAGGCGGCAAGAAGTTTGTTGGGAAACTATCCCATGTCATTAGAACAAATACAAGGGGACATTAAGAATATTGATTTACAGGAAAATACAAAATATTTTGAAAAAGCAAAACGATTAAGTAAAAAAGCAGAGAATAATGACTATGAAATAATTGATTATATTAAATTAGATTATGTCATACCTATTGCATTTCAAGGTGGAATAGATATGATTTGTGATTTGGAGAAGAATATAATAAATAATATTTATATTCCAGATTCAACATTTAGATTGGCATCTATTCATTTATGTTTATTTCCGTTAAAGACAGAGAGTGTAATTTTGTTATTTGCGGATAAAAAGGATAAAAGATATCGCTCGTTTAGAAAGCAACTTAAAGCTAGGAGCCAAATAGAAAAATTAGCAATAATAAATTATTTGTTATTTTTATATAGCGAGGATTTTTTTGTCTCAAAAAATATAAGATTAGACATTTTACAAAACAATAGTTTGTTAGGCGTTATTGGTAAAAGTACAGATGTTCTAATTAGTTCAAAAGAAACATCATATTTAGATGAGGTGATAGATGAATATGATCTTAATAAGTATAATGAAATACCTAATTTATTATCCAAAGAATACAGAGTTGATTAGTAAAAGTATGTAGGATTAGAAATACAGATGTTTTATATGATTGGAAAAGGAATCAGTCAGTTTGACTGGTTCTTTTTAGTGTTGTAATTAAAAAAGGGTCAATCATTTTTTTCGTGGGATTGCCACCACGTAATGTATTGATTTGTT
>CAZUGH010000166.1:0-1191 GCA_964619785.1 uncultured Lachnospiraceae bacterium
AGCACACGGCTGTTAACCGTGGGGTTGTAGGTTCGAGCCCTACTCGGGGAGTTTTCTTATGTAAATAAAGAAAAAAGACTTTGTGATAACAAAAGACTATGGCTCGCATTTTAGCCAGAAGTTTTCGTAGAAAACTTCCAATGGCTTTTGTGCTAGCAAAAGACTATGGCTCCTTGGTCAAGCGGTTAAGACATCGCCCTTTCACGGCGGTAACACGGGTTCGATTCCCGTAGGAGTCACTAAGACGAATTAAGGAATAAGAAAGGGAATCGAACCCATTGATTGTGATTTCACAATTAGTGATGGTATCCCTAGGAAGAACGAAGTTCTTCCCAATGATTACGTTTTGTGTAATCATTTATTCCCGTAGGAGTCATTATGGCGACATAGCCAAGTGGTAAGGCACGGGTCTGCAACACCCTTATCACCAGTTCAAATCTGGTTGTCGCCTTCAACGAAGAGGTGTAAACGTTAAGTTTACGCCTCTTTTTTTACTAGAAGGAGGAAGTCAGAATGAAATATAAGTGGCATTTGCTGCCGCTTTTGCTGTTAGCGACAATTTGTATGGTGACGATGGTTTCAAAGGCTAAATCACCCCCAAAATTGCCTACAAAGCGGTTTGCAGTAACGATTAATGTGAAGTCTAAGAAGTACGGCGCTAAGAATAGAAAAGATTGCACACAGGCATTTCAAAAAGCAATCGATCAGGCTGCTAAAAAGGGTACTGGTAAGAGGCAAGGGCGAGTGATTATTCCACGAGGGACATACTATTTAAAAGGAACACTAATAATCCGCTCCAATGTGTATATTAAATGCGAACCTGGTGCAAGGATAATAAAGAAATCCAGAAAGTTTGCTTATATGATTCGTTCTAGGATTGGAGGAGGCGGTGGATATCGCAATATACACAACGTGCTCATTGAAAGGGGTATATGGGACGCCAATTATCTCAAGTATACATCTACTGTGGGTGGAAGCAATATGTGCTTTGTGCATGGTAATAACGTGGTATTTCGCAATGCTACATTTTGCAATAACTATGCGACGCATCTCATTGAGTTAGTTGGTATGAAGAATGTTGTGATAGAAAAATGTAAGTTGTATGGCTATCGGAGCTATAGTAACGAAGTCAAGAAGGAAGCAATTCAGATTGACATTGCACACAGTGATAAGATCATATCAAAAGGGTAT
>CAZUGH010000167.1:0-1165 GCA_964619785.1 uncultured Lachnospiraceae bacterium
GAATGCCTTTAGACCAGTTAATCATTGTGTTTGCGCATTTACTAAAGTGAGTGATATCAGAGCTTTGTGCGTCTAGAATCCAATCAGATAATAACTTCTTAGCTTGAGCGGAATCTTCTAATTTCAGAATTTTATAGAATTGTTCTTTTAAGAAATAGGCTGTAGACAAGTTCGGACTAGCGTAAAGCATCACATTTACTTGTTGTTTTTGTTCATCTGTTAGTTTTTCAAATCTCTTTATCAATAATGATTTCGAACGTTTGAATGAGATTCGATGAGTTTTGGTGAACTTCTTTTGTTCTTCTTTCCTAACGTTTTCAAACGCCCAAACAACCTGTCTTATCCAATGATATTTATCAATTACCTGAATAGCCGTTTTAAAGAAACTCGTTGCTAAATCTCGATAAGGATTCCACATATCGCTTACAAAATACGCAACATCACAACGATTCATATGCTTAAAATATTGAACCAAGTTGTGTGCGTATCGTGTTGGTAGAATATCAAGGACGACATGGTTTTTGGGATCAGTTAGGATAACATTATACTTTTCCCCACCGGTGTTACCTTTGAACTCGTCTATCGCAAGAACAGTTGGTAGTGAGGGCTTTGGGTAGTTAATCAAATCAAATATCCTGATTACGGTTGGAACTGAAAGATTCACCTCATTTGCAATACTTGTAAATGACCTTTCGTTTCGCAGTTTATCAATTACAAAGGCCGCCAATCTGTTTGTCATTCTATGATAGCGTGGTAAGAATGTATTCTCTTCATAGAAGCACTTCTTACAGTGCGGACAACGATATCTACGCTTTCTATATACTAAGAATAGGTTCTTACCGAATGCAGGGATATCCTTAATTACTTGTTTACGATAACCGTGAACGTATTTTGTTCCAGTTTTACAACAAGGGCATAGATGTTCTTTTACTGGCATCTTAATAAATATTTTAATACTTTCATCGTTTACGTCGACATTGGTCACATTTACATCTTGCAATCCTAATAGTTTTTCTGTAAAATTAGTTAAGAGCATATTTTAACCTCCGATTATGGTTTCGTACAATCCCATTTTATCGGATTTTGGTTTAATTTGCTCTCTTTTTTTATGAATTTTTTAGAAAGCTCTATTTGTTGACCACAACATTTATTATAGAGCCTAAGT
>CAZUGH010000168.1:0-1164 GCA_964619785.1 uncultured Lachnospiraceae bacterium
CATCCCACATTTCATCTACTCTCTTCACAAATTCTGATTGTTCACCATACAATTGATCCCTTACACTGGCAACCGATATATTTGCGATACGAATTCCATACCTTTCACGATTTTCAAGTATCCATTCTATTCCTTTCATAAAGTGATTCACATATCCCTCACCATGGTGATTCAGCACTTTCACACCGACAAGATGGCACTTCGGTGCGATTCCTACATAATTTCTGGATGATAAATATCCATTTCCTGCCACAATTCCCGCCACATGTGTTCCATGTGAACTGTCATCATAAGTTCCCACTCTACCATGAATGGCATCAAAAAAACCCACAATACGGTTCTGGGGATATACCAGATCTGGATGTGGGTTGATTCCTGTGTCCAATACAGCCACACCCACTCCTTCTCCCAGAATTCCATTCTGATGTAGGGTGTTAAGATGTATCTGTCTTGTAGCACGTTTCATGGACAGCTCCTAAAGCATGTATTTAATTCAGTATATGTCTAACGTCTGAAAATGTCCGATTAATCGACACATTTCTTAATATATTCCTTTACCTCATCCTTTTCCATATTAAATGAGATAGCTAGTTCTCCATATAAACAATCTTCTGCAATTTTAAAATACTTTTCATCTGCAGCTGTTACCTTCTTGCCTGCTGCAATACGAGTCTTCTTACGTTGGTATAATGTCTTGATAATTCGAACAAGTTCTTTGCAATCACATTTTCTCAATGCCTGCTTATACTCATCTTCTCTCTTACGATCATTACTAATCCAAAGTATATCAATATCTGTCATCTCATCCACTAATTCATCAGCCTCAGCCTTAGATAGGACTGGACGCATCACAACTTTCTGGTTATCAACAGGTGTGAAAATTCTTCCTCCACCTGAATAAATCTGTTCCAAAGTATAATACTTACGTGTCCGATCAGCCCCATTCATACTAAGAGGTCCGATCTCCTTCACGCGGCATACACCATTACTTCCGCACACAATATAATCACCGATATCAAACATGCTAATCCTTCTTTCTATATACGTCTGAAAAATCCGCCATATCTATCGATCGTATACCGATAGATATAACGGACTACTATATTTGTATTATAACAGATTTTATACAAATATGTAAGGCTTTTTCGAAAAACAAATAAATAT
>CAZUGH010000169.1:0-1119 GCA_964619785.1 uncultured Lachnospiraceae bacterium
TCTGGCGTCCCATTTGCTTCGCTTCATAGAGAAGCTGGTGAGCGAAGCCTTCCTCTTTATCAAAATCGCTACAACACAGAGAAAGATAAGTACCTTCCGGAATGGTCTCTATATTCGGGAGGTCTTTTTCTATATCCGTTATCTGCATGAAAAGTTCGTGGCTGACGAGCTGTTCTTCACTGAGATATGGAGAACGAATAATCGTGCCAACATTGCCAAACATTGGAATATCATAATTTAAGTCGCTGAGGTGATTTTTGAAACGACGCAGATTATATTCATAATGCGCATAATCGGTATCAAACATATTTTCCTCTGAGTCATATACAAGAATACGGCGAGCCGGCAGATACTCAAGAAATGAAGTGCCATCCTTTGGAAGTGACTGGTAATGGTGATAGTTCTCAAGTGTTGCATGAATCGATTGCTTGCATTGCTCAAGATGTGCAATCTGTCGCTCTAACTCCTCTGATTGTTGAACGAGAAGCTGATTGATTGTATCCGCATCTGGTGTCATCAATTTATTCTGAATATCACGTAGAGAAAAGCCAATGTTCTGATAATATCCGATGAGGTCAAGCTGGGCGGATTGACCAATCGAATAATATCGGTAACCATTGTCTGGATTCACAATCTGTGGTGTAAAGAGCCCCATTTTATCATATAGACGGAGCGTTTGTTCTGAAACATGATTCAGAGCAGCCATTTTACCTATCGTTAATTGTTCAAGATCCATAGGAATCCACCTTTCCGAGTGTATTGTTAAACCTTATACCTATTATAAGGTACAAAAAGCAAAAAACAAAGATAAGATTTTTAATTAAACTATATAATACGATGAACGAAGAGGTTTATCTGAGCAATCAGGTAGGCCTCTTTTTTTTGAACAGGAGGGAAACAATATGGATATTAAGAAAATGTATATTGATGGAGAATGGGTAGAAGGAACAGAGAAGAAGACGCTAGATATCATTAATCCAGCGACAGGAAAAGTGTTTGCACAGATTTACGAAAGTAGTGTGGAGGATACGAAGGCTGCGATTGCGGCAGCGAAGAAATCCTTTTATGTGACGAGAGACTGGAGAGATATGGATTCCCAGACTCGCGGTGATATTTTGC
>CAZUGH010000170.1:0-1109 GCA_964619785.1 uncultured Lachnospiraceae bacterium
TGTAGAGTTACAATTGATGTGACACCTACACCTATACAAAAACGGTTGAGTCCTATAGAATGTTAATCACCACAAATAACATATCTAAAAAAGGAGTACTCAACCGCCATGAATAATATAACACATTCACAACGATATTTGCCACATGAAATTAATACAAAATACTACGCTGTCAAACTCTACCGCACCGGCGTCGGTGTTTCCTTCGTTTGCAGAAGATATAAAATATCCAAGTCTTCCTTGCTACGATGGAACAAGAAATTCGATGGAACAAAGGATTCCCTGGCAGATGCTTCTCATCGTCCTCTATCAAGGCATCCAAATGCGCATACTGACGAAGAGTTAAAATGGATTAAAGATTATCATAGACGAAATCCTCATATCTCACTTTGCGAGCTGTATGGAAAACTGCGAGCTAATAAAGGCTACTCCAGACATCCAGGTTCTCTTTATCGTGTATTTCGCAGACTGGGTTATTCAAGTTCTGCTCCTTCAACTAAAAAGAAACGAGAAAATCAACCTTATGACACGCCAACTGAACTTGGAATCAAATGGCAAATGGATGTAAAATACGTTCCTACCGCTTGTTACAACGGTTCTATTCCACAAAAGTTTTATCAATACACTGTTATTGATGAAGCTTCTAGAGAACGCTTTATTTATCCATATATGGAGCAATCCAGCTACTCAACTTGTGATTTCCTAAAACGTGCTATTACATACTTCAGATACAAACCAGAGCAACTGCAAACTGACAACGGTGCTGAATTTACTTATACGATGAAAACAGATCGTTCGCATCCTTTGGATCTTCTATGTGATGAACTCAATATTGAGCATAAGCGTATTCGCCCGAGAACACCTCGGCATAATGGCAAGGTAGAACGTAGTCATCGTAATGATCAAGAACGCTTTTATAACCATATGTCCTTTTACAGTTATCAAGATTTACAGACTCAGATGAAACGATATTTAAATCGCTCTAATCGTATACCAATGCAAACATTAGGCTGGAAATCCCCATTAGAGAAGCATCATGAACTAATGGCAGAATAAGAATGAAGTGTAATCGGATACTGTTCACTGATTAACTTTATAGTAACATATCA
>CAZUGH010000171.1:0-1105 GCA_964619785.1 uncultured Lachnospiraceae bacterium
GTTATTTATTCTATGCCAAGTAGTTAATCTGATGTTTCTAATGTGGATTATTTATGCCGCGTTCTTGATAATCGTAGTTGGAATGTATCACGTTGTAAAGTATTTGCTGACATGGTTTACAAATTATCGTATAAAGATGTCTCACTGCTTCGTGACACAGCTTCATTATAGGAATCAATGTATTACGACAACAGGATACCTTGATACGGGTAATCAATTACGGGAACCGATAAGTGGAGAGCGCGTAAGTGTGGTGGATTTTGAATTTGTGAAGCCACTGTTTTCCGAAGAAGAGCTTCGTTGTATTGTCAATTATTTAAACCTATTGCAGGAACAGCAACCTAATGAGCTTCATTTACGATTAATACCCTATCATTTAATCGGAAAGAAGAATGGATATCTGGTGGTATTTCAAGCTGACTGTATCGAGCTATACATAGAAAACGAGTGGAAAATGATAACGAATCCGTGGATAGGTATTAGTGAAATTAGAATTTCGGGCTGCGGTGATTACCAATTGCTATTGCATGATATGGATTTAGAAAAATGTGAATCTATTTAGGAGGAGAAATAAATGTTACTAAAATTATCAATACCAAACCAGTTTCAATTTCGAATGATGCCAACATGGAAGAATCTGTTTATTCATCAAGGGGCAGATATACATTATATTGGAGGGGCAGAAATTCTACCTCCACCATTAGAGGCTAAAGAAGAGGCTGCATGCATTGAATTGCTTGGAAGAGAAGATGCTGATGCGAAGACAACTTTGGTAGAACACAATCTAAGATTGGTTGTATATATTGCAAAGAAATTTGACAATACAGGTGTCGGAGTGGAGGATTTGATATCCATTGGTACAATCGGATTAATTAAAGCAATCAATACCTTTAACCCGGATAAAAATATCAAGCTTGCGACTTATGCCTCAAGATGTATTGAAAATGAGATTCTAATGTATCTTCGAAGGAACAATAAAACAAAGCTAGAAGTATCCATCGATGAACCGCTGAATGTTGATTGGGATGGTAATGAACTTTTATTGTCCGATATACTAGGGACGAGTGAAGATATTATTTATCGCGATTTAGAGAAAGAAGTGGAT
>CAZUGH010000172.1:0-1093 GCA_964619785.1 uncultured Lachnospiraceae bacterium
CCACCCTAAAAATGTATAGCCTTTCTTTTTTACTACAGGGAGCTTCGGTGCTTTTCCATAGTAGTAGTACTTCGGGCATTTTCCTTGTGCTTTACCACCACTATAATAATATACAATTTTATATCTTGCCACCTTCGAAGTCGCTGTCTTACCTGGTGGTACACTTTTTACTTTCTTGCCGTTTACCTTCCAGGTCTTAGCTCCGTTGCAATCATCGAGTGGGATTGTTTTGGAAGAATGGTTGATGACTTTGGTGAGCTTAGGCTTCTTGGTTAAATCTGCTTTATAGGTCTTGAGTTTTTTGGGAATTGTAATCGTGCTTAATTCCTTGCAACCCTTAAATGCATTTTTACCAATGTAGGTGACCGTGTCGGGGAGAACTAATTTAGTAATCAATTTACAATTTTGGAAACACTTATCTCCTATTAATTCTAGTTTATTCGGAAATACTATCTTGGTCAAACTAGTGCATGAAGTTAGTGTTTCTTTTGGCAATGCCTTCACTTTATCAGGAATAGTTATCTCCTTTAATTTGTGAAATTCAGACAAAACCCCTTCATCAAGCTTTGTTAAACTTTGTGGTAAAATTATTTCTGAAACATTACTTCCTCTCAGCCCATGATATGCTAAGCTGGTAATTCCCTCTTCCACAACAATTTTTTTTGCTTTAT
Organism: uncultured Lachnospiraceae bacterium; assembly: GCA_964619785.1. Taxonomy (GTDB): domain Bacteria; phylum Bacillota; class Clostridia; order Lachnospirales; family Lachnospiraceae; genus CAZUGH01. The sequence goes on from CAZUGH010000172.1 coordinate 672, forward strand.
CCATTTTTTCTGGTGAGTATTCAGCCTGAATCCCAGCCTCTCCAGTTCCTCGAATTGTAATGGTATTATTCTCATCCAGTGTAAATGTTGCATTATTTCCACATGGCTCATTTTCAAACAGAGACACTGCTTTTATACTTGTACTTGATAAGCAGAATACACATACAAGTATTAGTGAAAAAAATAGTTTTCTCATGTTTCCCTCCTCAATCCATATTTGATTTATCAGTTACGAACATCACTTGAACTTGTTTACTTAAATTAACAGTTTTCTTCTCTTTTTTTATAACTGTTTTATTATCCTTTATTTCAACCGTTTTCTTAGTATAAGTTACTTTGTTCTTTTTTCCTTTGCATTCAGGAACTGTCGTCATGATATAGTGAATATCTCCATCATAGTGCATTCCCTCCATTTCATTCAT
>CAZUGH010000173.1:0-1074 GCA_964619785.1 uncultured Lachnospiraceae bacterium
GTAGAGGTTGGTATCGGAATCTGCACAGGTGTAAGTGCTTCGTTTGTCGTAGCGACCTTTTTTGATTTAACTGATATTTTAACCATACCAACCCTCCTTTTCTTACTTTTCTTTTCATAAACTGCTATTTTGGTGGTACCTTTCTTCAAACCTTTTACAACACCCTTACTACTAACAGATGCAATTTTCTTATTTGAAGATTTGAAAGAGTATTTTGCCTTTTTAATCTTATTCTTAATTTTAATTGTTTTCTTCTGACCCATTGTTAAGGTAAACGACTTATTACGAATAGAAGCTTTTTTCTTAGCATTCGTTTCGCAGTCACTTCCTATTGTTAACGATAGGCATAGACATAAAATAAGCGAAATGCTCGTGAATCTTGATATTAAATTTCTTCTCATAATTTCCTCATTTCTGAGCGACTTGTCGCAAAGGTGATTTCTCATCGACCATGTAACTAATTGTTCACGCTCAGAAACAATTAGCTGTGTGAAAATATTTTATTCATAAATATGGGCCCATAGCTTCATATTAAAAGAATATGGTATGGAATGCAATATTCACTTTGCAATACTGTCTATAAGGAAAAGTTATAGAAAATGATTAAATAACTATAAAGTGCCCCATTTTTCATGTATTCGTGTTATAATAGAATGGATTAGTCAGAACTAACCATATAACGGAATAAGAAAGAAGGAATCATCATGGGAAGGTACTATCGTTTGTCCAAGAAGATATCAAAAGAAGAAGCGAAGCAAATTGTAACTGAGTTGAAAGAAATCAAAGAAGTCAAGAAAGCACAGATATTAGATAAAAATTCTTGCTTACTTGTTGATGCAGAAGACGATAAATACACTCAGATTATGGGAGCCGCAGTGAATATCTGCAGCCGCGTGGCAAGTGTGGAACTCTCATTTGAGCGGTTTGATTATTAGAAACAATAAGAAGATGGCATGACGGAGACAATCTGTCATGCTTTTTTTATGCTCGGAAAGGCCTTGCCTCTGCCTGTGGTGCCGGCGGGCTTGCTTGGATGGTCGGCGGGCGGTAGGGTTCGTAACGAAATTAGGTTAC
>CAZUGH010000174.1:0-1068 GCA_964619785.1 uncultured Lachnospiraceae bacterium
TATATTTTTCTTTTTATCAGCAACCACCTTGCCAGCAGTCACCATAAGATATGTAGTTTTTACGCCGTTGTCTTCCATTGTAAACATCTCCAAAGTCTGACCATGATGGAAATTCTTCAATGTCATTCGTTCCGTGCCTTTTCCCTTTAAATCATATACGGTATCATTCTCTTTAATATTCCAGATTGCTGCCGTATCTGAATTAATACTTTTTAGAGAAGCCTTTGTTATTTTTCTCTTTGCACATTTTGTCACCTTGACTCCATCAGAAAAGTGCTGAATGACATACATGGTCTTCCCAAATTTAAAGAAGGATTGAATTCCTTTTGTTCCTGCATTCACAAACTTCGTTTCGACTTTAGATTTCTTTGATGGAATCGCTGCCGCCTTGCTATTAGATGCCTTGGCACTCATAAGTTGTACCGGTTCTTCTTCCTCTTCTTCTGGTTCCGTATCATCCCAAAGTTCTTCCACATAACCCTCGTCATCCACTTCTTCGTCATCCACCTCAAAACCAAGTGCTTTTCGCTTTTCTACATATTCATAATACTCTTCGTTATTTCTGAAGCATTCTATGCTGAGGAACACGATTAGAAATTGAGAATTCAATTTCTAATCTGTGATAATAGGAATTTGTGCTGTTAAAGCACAAATTCTTGGGTGTACAATATGCTATCGAGCATATTGTACACCCTTTCGTCTGTGTCAAAGAAATCACGACCCAAGTCATAATAAGCGGCTTCGTCCATGATGTACTCTTCTTCCCAATCAGGGTCACCAACGTACTCATCTGGAATCGTTATCATTTCATAGAGACAATCATTATATATTTCGACCTTATCACCGATTACTGTTGCAATAAAACCAATTGTCTGGCTCTGACCAGGCTCAATATTCTGATTATATCCCATGTTTTCAAAATATTCTTCATCGCGTCCGTCGATGTATTCACCATTCCACATCTGGTCATAGGTTAGATTTGTTGTCAAACCTAATTTCCAATCCTCTATGGTTCTATCGGATGTATTTGTGATTACATAACGACCTGTCACCTTGTTGTCCCAATGG
>CAZUGH010000175.1:0-1048 GCA_964619785.1 uncultured Lachnospiraceae bacterium
CATGGCCGACTAGGCATTACCTTACTTACAACGGGTATCATTATGTTAGTTCTGATGATACTATTTTTCTTCTCGATTATTAACTCAAAGAAAAACCTATTGCTTATATCCGAAGAGCTTGCTAAAAAAGAAGAAGAACCTGACCAAACCAATCGTATCACTTCGCCAGAGCAAAAACTGCAACGTATAACCGCTTCCATCATCGGTTTGCTATGTATTATATTTATTCTCTATATTAATTTTGCTGTTATTGGTACCGTCTTCTACTGCATGAATCACTTGGGTATCAACACCTCTACATTGTTAGCTTCCGCTGGACTTCTCACCTTGATTGTCGGCTTAGGTGCCCAGGCTCTAGTGGGTGATATCATTGCTGGTGTATTCAACGTATTTGAAAGTGAGTTTCATGTTGGAGATGTCATTACTATAGGCGATTGGCGTGGTACAGTACTTGAGATTGGTATACGAACCACTAAAGTCGAAGATGCAAATCAGAATATTAAGATTTTCAATAATGCTGAGATTAAGGGTGTCATCAATATGACACAGCATTATTCTTTTGTAATTTGTGATATTGGTATTGATTATAACGAATCCCTTGAATATGTTGAAAATGTTCTTGAGCGAGAGCTTCCTTTGATTGCAAATCATATCCCAGAGATTGAAAATGGGCCATATTATAAGGGAGTTGTCTCCCTCGGTGATTCAAGTGTTGTAATCCGTATACTAGCGCAATGCCAGGAGGCCGATAGTATTCAACTAAAACGAGACTTAAACCGTGAACTGAAATTGGTATTTGACCGAAATAACATCAACATACCATTTCCACAAGTTGTCCTTCATCAAGCTTCGGAAGTCGCCGATAAGGAACGTACTTCTATGGAACATGTGGATCACGAAGCGGCTAAGCGGTTTATCGAAAGCCAAAAAGAAGCATCTAAAGATATGTTTTACCATTAAAAAAGGGTTGGCTAAGAATCGCAACCCTCGAAGTTTGCCAAGGGCAAACTTCCTCCGTAAGAAGAGAACTTTCCTATTCAATAAAAAA
>CAZUGH010000176.1:0-1038 GCA_964619785.1 uncultured Lachnospiraceae bacterium
AAATAGCCATTCTTGGGGGTTTGTAAATTTGTTTTGTTATCTCTTTGAGAACTGTGATGCTCTACGAGCTTTCTTGAGACCGTATTTCTTACGCTCTTTCATACGTGGATCACGAGTTAAGAATCCTGCTTTTTTAAGAGGAGCTCTGAAGTCCTGATCTACTTTTAATAATGCTCTTGAGATTCCGTGACGGATTGCACCAGCCTGGCCAGTGAATCCACCTCCGTATACATTTACAAGGACATCAAACTTGTCTTTTGTATTTGTAAGTTCAAGTGGCTGACGAACGATAAGTTTCAAAGTCTCGAGACCAAAGTAATCGTCCATATCTCTTTTATTGATTGTAACCTTGCCGCTTCCTGGTACTAAGTACACACGTGCAACACTACTTTTTCTTCTACCTGTTCCATAATTCTTTACTGTAGCCAATGTTATTTCCTCCTTTCAATCACCTAATTAAATATCCAGTACTTCTGGTTTTTGTGCAGCATGGTTGTGCTCTGGGCCTGCATATACGTGCAGTTTTGTAAGCATTTCTCTTCCTAATGGTCCTTTTGGAAGCATTCCCTTAACTGCATGAGTAATAACGAACTCTGGCTTCTTTTCTTTCATCTCTTTTAATGTAGTCTCTTTCATACCGCCTACATATTCTGAGTGATGATAGTAAATCTTCTGATCATCTTTCTTACCAGTTGTCTTTACTTTCTCAGCGTTTACAACGATTACATAATCACCTGTATCAGCATGAGGTGTATAAATAGGTTTATTCTTACCTCTTAAAACATTCGCAATTTCAGATGCCATACGACCTAAAGTCTTGCCTTCAGCGTCTACGACATACCATTTTCTTTCCACCTGGGATGGATTAGCCATAAAACTTTTCATCCTGGAACCTCCTTATTTCAATGGGTTATTATCATTAATATGTTAAAAATACCTTAGCCGGGGCATTGGATCCAGTATTTTTCACGTCACAGTTAATTATTATATAATATAAAACGGCTTGTGTCAAGCATTTTCCTTGGGTTTTCTACATTA
>CAZUGH010000177.1:0-1035 GCA_964619785.1 uncultured Lachnospiraceae bacterium
AGCTCAAATTTGACAAAAAGACAATGGCTTGATACACTTATATACGTGAGAAAAATCACCTGCAAGGGTGATTTTTCTATTCTACAAAAGAAAGCTGGATATAAATGAAAAATAATATTTTACGCAGATACCTATTCTTTTTAGTAGGTTTGTTTGTTAATTCCTTTGGCGTTAGTTTTATCACCAAGGCATGCTTGGGTACCTCTCCGATTTCTAGTATTCCCTATACATTGAGTCTGGGATTTGCACCGACACTGGGAATGTTTACCCTATACTTTAGTATTTTGTTGATTGTATTACAATTGATACTGTTAGGGCGAAAGTTTCCGTTGGAGTATTTGTTACAGATTCCTGTATCATTTCTATTTTCCTATTTTATTGATATGACGATGGAATTGTTAGTAGGGATGAATCCACAGATTTATATTAGTAAGTTATTACTACTAATTATGGGATGCGTTATTTTGGGCATTGGTGTATACATGGAGATGGCTGCGGATGTTGTGATGCTTCCTGGTGAGTGCTTTGTCAGTGCTGTAACAAGAAGATTTCATACAGACTTTGGAAAGACCAAGGTATGCTTCGATACTTCAATGGCAGTGGGAGCAATTGTACTTGGACTGGTGCTCTATGGAAAGTTGGCTGGTGTTCGAGAAGGCACTTTGATTTCAGCATTTTTAGTTGGAACAATAGCTCGCTTAATTAAGAAGAAGGTACCCGTGATTGAGAGGTGGTTAATTGGCGGAGAAGAATAGTTTTGAAAAAATATATGATGTTGTCAGACAGATACCAAAAGGTAAAGTGGCAACTTATGGGCAAGTAGCATGTCTAGCAGGTAATCGGCGCTGGGCACGGGTAGTAGGTTATGCACTTCATGCCAATCCTGATCCTGATAGTATCCCATGTTATCGCGTGGTGACAAAAGAGGGAAGGGTGTCTGTGGCATTTGCCTTTGGCGGAGAGAATCGGCAGATTGAATTGTTAGAGGAAGATGGAGTAGAATTCGAGGATGGTCATGTGAAGATGGAACAATAT
>CAZUGH010000178.1:0-1020 GCA_964619785.1 uncultured Lachnospiraceae bacterium
TATGTAGGAAATGATATAATTTTCTATAGTGCTCTATCTCAACCACAATCTGGAGGGCATAATGTGTAAGAATCCAATACGCGTTGCAGTTTATGCACGAATATCTACAGACAGAGAAGATCAAGTCAATTCCCTGATAAGTCAAAAAAAATTTTTTACAGACTATATCCAGCAACATGACGGCTGGACCCTTTCAAACGTTTATTATGATGAGGGTGTAAGTGGCACCCAGACCAAGCATCGAATCGGCTTCAATCAGATGATTGAGGACGCCACACATGGAAACTTTGATTTAATACTCACAAAAGAGGTCTCTCGATTTGCCAGAAATACTGTCGATACATTGTCATACACAAGAAAGCTTAAAAATGCCAATGTAGGTGTTATTTTCACAATTGATAATATTGATACAAGAGACTGCGATGGAGAACTAAGATTAACGATTATGGCAAGTATGGCTCAAGAAGAAAGCAGAAAAACCTCGGAGCGAATAAAATGGGGGCAGAAAAGAAGAATGGAACAAGGAATAGTATTCGGTCGAGATTTACTTGGTTATACCGTTAAGCAAGGCATCCTTTCAATCTGTCAGGAAGAGGCACCCATTGTACAAACCATTTTCCACAAATACACGAATGAAGGAAAAGGCGCACATACAATCGCAAGAGAGCTGGCTGCAAAACAACTATATTCCAAACACATTTCCCAATGGTCAAACACTGTTATTTTGCGAATTCTGCGAAATGAAAAATATGTAGGCGATTTATGTCAGAAAAAGACTTACACACCCAATTATCTCACCCATGCCAAAAAAGTTAACCGGAATGCAGAAGAAAAAATATATCTTTATAATCATCATGAACCTATCATTGACAGGTCTCTTTGGAATAGAACGCAAGAAGAGCTAGACCGGCGAGCACCGAATAGAAATACTAATTCAAAATATAGCAATCGTTACTGGTGCAGTGGTAAATTGCGCTGTGGCGAATGTGGTTGCCAATTTGTAAGTAGAACAAAAAAGCT
>CAZUGH010000179.1:0-1013 GCA_964619785.1 uncultured Lachnospiraceae bacterium
TGCTTGATACGATGACAGCATATGAGAATATTGCACTTGCATTATCAATTCAAAAGATAGGTGCAAAGGAAATTGATAAACGTGTGCACGAAGTGGCAGACCAATTGATGATTCAGGACATACTAGAGAAGTATCCGTATGAGATGTCTGGAGGACAGAAGCAGAGAGTGGCAAGCGCACGTGCGATTGTGACCAATCCATCACTTGTATTAGCAGATGAACCGACAGGTGCACTCGACAGCAAATCTGCGCGAATGTTACTAGAGAGTTTCCAGGGATTGAATCGAGATTTGTCAGCAACGATTATGATGGTAACGCATGATGCATTTTCGGCGAGCTTTTGTGGAAGAATCCTATTCATTAAAGACGGTCAAATCTTTAATGAAATTCGTCGTGGTGAAGCTAGCCGTAAAGAGTTCTTCAATCAAATCATTGAAGTTGTGACCTTATTAGGAGGTGACACAACCAATGTTTAGAAAATTAGCATTTCAAAATGTGAAAAAGAGTATGAAGGACTACACAATTTACTTTTTGACACTAGTATTTGGCGTGTGTTTATTCTATGTATTTAATTCGATGGAGAGCCAGGAAAAAATGCTGAAGCTATCCGAGTCATCGCACGAAGTAATACAGATGCTTACGTCTACGATGGGTTATGTATCTATATTTATCTCGATTATACTGGCATTTCTAGTTCTCTATGCGAACACATTTTTAATTAAAAGAAGAAAAAAGGAACTTGGACTATATATGTGTCTTGGTATGAATCGACGTAAGATTTCACAAATGTTGATTTATGAAACATTGTGTATTGGTATTGTTGCATTGGTAATTGGAATTGTTGCAGGCACATTCCTAGCACAGGGGTTAGCTGTAGTAACGGCACGAATGATGGAAGTGGAGTTGGCAGAATTTACTTTCACCTTCTCGGGAGCGGCAGCATTGAAAGCGATTGTTTATTTCGGAATCATTTTCCTTGTGGTTATGCTATTTAATACCGTTGCGATTTCAAG